>DASTSI010000206.1:0-6933 GCA_035760745.1 Nitrospira sp.
TGTGGTAGTACTTGGGCTTGCTCCCATGAACACGCAGCACTTTGATCCGTTCCGCCAACTCCGGATCATTGGTCACGACCATGCCTCCGTCGCCCAGCGCCCCTAAATTCTTGCTTGGGAAGAAGGACAAGCATCCGACCGTTCCCATGCTCCCGGCTCGCTTGCCGTCCTTGTATTCCGTCCCAATCGCCTGAGCCGCGTCCTCTATCACTGCGAGGTGGCGCCCTTTTGCAATGTCCATGATCGGCGCCATGTCGGCACATTGGCCATAGAGATGCACCGGAATGATCGCCTTCGTCCTTTCTGTCACGGCCTTCTCAATCCGTGCCGGGTCGATGTTGAAACTCCGGGGCTCGATATCGACCAACACCGGCCTGGCCCCCAACCGGACGACTGCCCCGGCCGTGGCAAAAAAGGAATAGGGTGTCGTGATGACTTCGTCGCCTGGTCCAACCTGTAGGGCCATCAGCGCGATCAGCAGCGCGTCCGTCCCGGATGAGACGCCGATCGCAGCCCGAGTCTGACAATAGGAAGCGATCCGCTCCTCAAGTTTCGTGACTTCAGGCCCCAGGATGAAGGCCTGGCTTCTGAACACCTGTTCGATGGCGGCCATGATCTCTTTGTGCAGAGGCTCATGGTGTGCCGCAAGGTCAAGCAATGGAACGGCCATGGAATATCCTTTCTTCTGTCGATCTGGACGAGAGGCGATGATGTGGATTGAACCGCCCTCCGGCGAACCGGAGCTTCCCTATGAAGCCGGGCTCAACCCCTCCTTCTTTCGTCGATATTGCTTCTTGCATGTGGGACAGGATCCTTTCCCGTCCTTCAGGGATAGCTTGATTCCGCAGGCGCACATCCACCCGGTCACTCTCGCCGGGTTGCCGACGACGAGGGCATGATCCGGCACGTCCCTGGTGACGACGGATCCGGCGCCGATCAAGGCATAGCGGCCGATCGTAATTCCGCACAAAATGGTCGCATTGGCTCCGATGGTCGCGCCCTGCCGGACCACCGTTTTTCTCAGTTCGTCCATTCGCGGAATCTCGCTGCGAGGATTGAACACGTTCGTGAACACCATTGATGGACCGCAGAAGACATAGTCCTCGAGCGTCACCCCTTCGTAGACGGAGACATTGTTCTGGATCTTCACGCCGTGGCCGACGTTGACTTTCGGACCGATGACCACGTTCTGGCCGATCTTACAGTTCTTGCCGATTCGCGACCCTTTCAACACGTGAGAGAAATGCCAGATGCTCGTTCCTTCCCCGATCTCCACGGCGTCATCGACATAGGCGGATTCGTGCGCGAAAAACGAGCGAGCTGCCGGGACGGGCTCGTGTTTCGCTTCCCGCCGCGCCTCCTTCTCCAGCGCTTCTTGGCAGCGTTGGAGAACCGAGAGCACGCGGAGTCCCTCCTCTCCGTCCGTTCTCGGCCTGGCCCTCGTCTTGATGCAGTCGAGAAAGTGCTGGCACTCCGAGCGGAGCGGCTCGCCGGCCTCGATTTCCACCGGCTGGGCGTCCGCCTTATTCGCCACCGGAATCTGATGTTTCCAATCGATGGAATGGGGATAGAGCAGGAGCTTGTCTTTTTTCTCCATGTCGTCGAAGACCGCCATCTTACGGTCCCCGACGATCACCAGCTTTTGTTCCTTGAACGGGTGCAGCCAGGACACGAAGATATGGGCCCGCACTCCGCTGGCGAACGAGAGGAGACTGATGGTCACGTCCGCGATATTCTGATGCAGATAGTTTCCCCCCTGCGCCCGCACGCTTTCCGGCGTTTCGTTCAGCAGTCCGAGGATGACGGAAATGTCGTGGGGGGCGAACGACCAGAGGATATTTTCCTCGCGACGGATCTTCCCCAGGTTGAGCCGATTCGAATAGACGTATTGAATTCGGCCCAGGTCACCCTTATCGATCAATTCTTTGAGCTTGAGGACGGCAGGATGGTACCAGAGCAAATGTCCGACCATGAGAATCCGTGCCGGATCCTTCGCCAACCCTACCAACTCTTGTCCGGTGCGAACGGACAGGCACAAGGGCTTCTCTACGAAAACGTCCTTCCCGGCAAGTAACGCCTCCCGCACAAGATCCGCATGGGTTTCGGCCGGTGTGGCGATCGCGATGGCGCGAATCGCCGGATCCCGAAGCAGGTCGGAATAGGCACTCGTCACCCGGACCGAGGGGTACTGTTGCTTGAACGTCATGAGCCGCTCGGTGTCGCTATCGCAGATCGCCGCCAGCGCGTTGAGATCATGGAAATTTCTGATCAGATTTTTACCCCAATAGCCGGCACCCGCCACGCCCACTATCGGCCCGATCGGAGGCGGTTCACTCTGCATCGCCATGCTCTGGTCTCCTCAATGTTGGAACGTGGGAAGGCATCTCAGCTCTGCTGCTGCCTCTCGCAACGCTACTGATAGAAATCATGCCAGCTGATTTTGGCGTTAAACGGCCGGATTGTCCACGAAATGGGAGAAGAGATCGGACCGTCGAAATGGAGAGACGATGGCCTTGATTGGTCCTATCGGTGCACCGGGTGAATGTCGGTGACGGGAACAACATCCCGGACATCGATTTCCACGGCTGCGGCTTGCTGGATGAGGCGGACGCCCAAGATGAGGCGATGGCGTTTTTCTTTCCGTAACAGAAGGCCTTGGACTCCCGCCAGCGGTCCGCGCACCACTTCGACCAGCATGCCTTCGTGGAGATAGGGATGCGGGTCGTAGGGCAACACCGTTTGCATGAGCTTTTGCAGTGCGGCGATCTCGTCCTCGGGAATCGGCTCAGGCCGGCTCCCGCCGCCGACGATGTCCACGACTCCGGTGGTCTTGAGCACCGGAAGCTTCTGCTCCGTCGCGAATCGGACAAAGCAATATCCCGAAAAGAGCGGAACTTCGATTTCCTGTTTTCGATCCTTCCATTGGCTGCGCCGCTTGACGGTGGGAAGCAAGGGCTCCAGTCCTTGGCCGGCCAGCTGATCGCGGACGACCTTTTCGTGCCGAGATTTCGTCCGAACCGCGTACCAGCGGGCCTCTTGCGGGATGGTAGACACAGCTCCGCCCTTTCACTTACAGATTCAAAATCGGATTGCTGCTCCGGCTAGGCTTCGACGGCGCGTTCTTCCGTCTTCCGCGCGCCGAGACCCAGCCGCAATATTTTCTCCGCTGGCACGCCGCACTGAATCAGGCGAGCTTCGTGGGCCGCAGGCTGTTCCAGGTCGGCGATCAGGACCTTGTCGTATTCCCACCGGCCGATCTCCTGAGGCAGAACGACCGGATAGGACAGGAATGATGCCCTCGGCTTTCCGTCAACGAAGCCGAGACACTCCACGCCGAGCTCGCGGAGCGACAGATACGCGAGTTCGGCGAGCTCACTGGTTCCATAAATCACGAAACGCTTTCCACGAACTCCCTCCGACGGCGATAGCATCTCCTTCAACCGGGCACGGATGTCGCGGTAGTACGACAGCGAAAAATCCATGTACAGGTACGTGAGACGAGTCTTCTCGGAAAGCCCCTGGGGTGTGAGCAGATACCGGATCCGGTTTCGTGGGATGGTCGTGATCTTGATGTAACCCTTGCGCGCCAGTCTCTTCAGGTAGAGATTCGTCAGGCCAAGCGCTACGCCGAGTCTGAGCGAAAGCGAGCGCTGTGTCAGCCTGGAGTTGCGCTCAACCTCTGAAAGAACCAGAAGATCCCTTTGCCCCTGAAGGTCCATTGTCTCCTTTGCGTTCAGGATATGAACGCAAAGGCCGGCGAAAGTCAAGGAGAATTCGACAAGCCCCCCGCGCTGGGGCACTGAGACAGATCTTCGCGGGGTGAGAGACGGGCGCTGAGCCTGAAGTGAAACCTGGAAGGATGGTGGATAGGAAAGCTAGAAAAGACAGTCACGCCGCATTCACGTCTTGCACCACTTCCGCATAGAGCGACTGGTACTTGTCAATGATATTCGGCAGCGAATACGTTGACTGAATCCGGGCCCTCGCCGCCGATCCCAGTGCGGCGCGTGTTTCAGCATCCCGATCGATCAAGTTCACCACCGCGGATGCCAAGGCCCCGGGATCTCGCGGCGGAACGACCAAACCGGTATTGCCGATGATGGCCCGAGCGTCGCCCACGTCCGTGGTCACGCAGGGCACTCCGCAAGCCATCGCCTCTCCGAGTACGTTGGAGAATCCTTCTCCGAACGCCGAGCTGAGACAGGCCACATCGACTCCGGCAAACAAGTAGTCCACGTCGTGTCTCAGACCCAGCAGGTGTACGTGTTTCTCCAATCCGAATTCCATCACCTTGGCCCGCAAGAGCTCGGTATATTTTCCTGCCAGAACAAACTGCACGTGCGGCCGGCGGGCAATGATCTCTCTTGCCGCAGCCAGGAACGTGGCATGATCTTTCATAGGATCACAGCGAGCAACGAGCGCAACCAGTTTCGCGTCGTTCGGCACACCGAGCATCTGACGCAGCTTCTTGGACGCCACCGGATCAGGACGAAAGCGGTTGGTGTCGAATCCGTTCGGAATATACGCCCATCGGCGCGGCCGATACCCGATATGTTCGTGAACCCGTTTCCCCGCCTCGCTATTCGTTACGACTGCGGCGGGGATCTTGGAGCACCACGACAGCATTCGACGGACACAGCGCGTCTGGAATGGGTAATACTTGAGCTGCATATCGGAACAACGGACATTCCAGACCAATCGGGTCGATTGGACGAACCTGGTGGCCAACAAGCTGATGAGATCGGCATGATACAGCCAGCTCTGAATGATTGCCGGTCGGGCTTGTCGCAGTGATCGGACCAGCGTCGGCAATGACGACATGTCGGGACGGCCGCGCTTCATTCCCAGACAATGAACCGAAATGCCGCACGACTCGATCCGGTCGCCCAGTTGGCCCCGATCGGTCAGCGAGATGACGGTATTGTGAAAACGGCCGGAGTCCATGCGGGTGACCAACTGAGTCAGCATGACCTCCGCGCCACCGACATCGAGATTCGATATGACATGTACGATTCGAATCATCTTGAAGGCACCGTAACTGTCTCTACGATTTTGCGTTACTAGGGAAACCCCTACTTTTCGCACTAGGCGATTCCCCAGCCTGATTGCGGAATGCGTGGTGCTTAAGGAAAAACGCGATGGCTTCATCGGGCAAGACGACCGTTACGTTGTTTCACCGGGAGTCACGAAGGGTTCGAGCGTGTCGAGAAATGTGTCGATCAACTGCTGCAGGCCAAACAGTCGTTCCACCCGCTGCCTCGCGGCCTGCTTCCGTTCTGCTTTCACCGCATTCGCAGCATCTGTCAGTTCAAGCCATGCCGATACGAGCCCCTCACGATCATTCGGATGCACGATACGGCCCGTGTCGCCCACGATCATCTTCGAGTCGCCGACATCGGTTGCCACACAGCTGATCCCGCAGGCCATCGCCTCAGCAATGACATTCGGAAACCCTTCGCCATAGAGTGAGGTGGATGTCATGACATCGAGGGCGTTATAGAAGCGCTCGATGGGGTGAAAGGCGTCCAGCCAGATCATGTTCTTCTCGAGCCCGAGATCGAGGCTTAGCCTGTGGAGTTGTTTCTTATAGCGTTCCGGACCTTCTCCCACGCAGATGAACCGAACGTTTTGCTTCTTCTTCTCGAACAGAAAGGCGGCCCTCAAGAAATTCTCATGGCCCTTCATCGGATCCAAACGCCCCACTGACCCGATGAGCAGGTCCGTCGTATCGATCCCATACAGCGCCCGAAACTCACGTCCGGCGTCCTGATCAGGATGGAAGCGCTGAACGTCAATCCCGTTTGGAATGATCACGAGACGATCCGCCGGGAATCCGCATGCAACGGCATAGTCCCGGCCGGCCTTGGAATTCGCGATGATCAGATCGGCGCATGGGGCGAATGTGCGCTCAAGCCGGTACAACACCCGATCCAACCAGCCATAGCGGTGCAACTCCATGTTGCTGGCTCGTATTCCCCATACGACTTTCGTCCGAGGACTGACCACTTTGCAGACAAGAGCCAGGAGATTCGCTGAGCCGAGATAGCCGTGCACGACGGCGGGCTGCAGCCGGCGAACCAGCCCGCACAGGCTGATGACGGAACCGATCACATCCCAACGGCTTCGCTTATTCAGACAGTGCACCGATGCTGCGAGCTCTTCGAGCTCCGCCCGCATCGATCCCCTTTCGTAGAACGTCGCGAGGGCTGCCGGTACTTTTCTCTTCGCCAGCCCCTTGAGCAGTTCCACCAACTGTCGCTGACTGCCGCCATAATTCAGGCTCCGAGTGAGGAAGAGAAAGTGAATTGATTCGTTTCCGACTGGCATGGGGAAGCAAGCTCGAGCCGTACGGCTTGCTAAACGCTCGAGGGCGGTCTCGCCGCTTGGTGGCGCAGCCAAAATTCGAGGAGAAGCAAGGGCCAGACCTGGTAAATGGAAAAGCACCCGGGACGAGCCTGATGCTGAAGCAACAGACGGAACGCGGAACGGTCTACGTACTGTCCGACCTCACCACAGGGCGAGAGCAGCACATCATTGGCGAGGTTCAGAATTTCCTTATGAGACCAGACATTGGACGGAAGGCCGAATCCCATTTTCCTGCGAGTCATCCATGCCTCGGGCAAATATCGTGCAGCAAGCCGCTTCAGGATTCGCTTGGTGTCTTGAGGCGGATTCCAGCAATCGGCAGTGGTCAACGACTGGGCGAATTGCCCCACCTGACGATCCAGCAACGGGCATCGTACTTCCAACGAGACTCGCATGCTCATGCGATCCACCTTGGCAAGGACTGCACCGGGCAGGTAGGTGGCCGTATCCAGGTTACGCAGTCGATGCACCAGCGGCTGTGTCACGGTGTTCAACTGTTCACGCCACTCGGCAAGGCAGTCCGCGACGACCGAAGGGAGTCCTCCGAGCAGGGATCCGACTTCCTCC
>DASTSI010000207.1:0-4593 GCA_035760745.1 Nitrospira sp.
AAAGTATCGAACTACCTTAGTATCTCTTGGAAGATCACCTAAAGAAGGCAGGTGCTGGACTCCTTTAGGAGGATTTGCACCTTTTCTCGCATAGGCAAAGGACTCAAAATACCGATATCGGCCTGGCTGCACGAAAAAGTATTCTGGCTCGTTGCTTCCTTCTGGCCCGCCATAAGGATCTTCTAACGCGTAGAGATGATTCGGTTCATAAGTAACAGCTGGACGGGGACGCATTTGATAGACACCGCCCACATTCTCCACCGTCTTGTAGATGAACTCCCCTGCTTCGGTCTTGCAGAGATGCTCGAAGTATTGCTCCGGCGTCATTCCCGGCTTGTAGCCACTGTCGGCTGGAACCGGGTTGGGAATCTGAATCGAGTGGGCAAAGCGGCCTTCTTCGGTCGCGAGCGGATCAGCGGGCTTCAGCTTAGCAACCCCGCCGCACACTTCGTTTGGCGCAAGCTTCCGTTTGGCGCAAGCGCTCTCAATTTCTTTGATCGCCTTCCGGAACCGTTCTCCCGGCGTCTCAGCAGAGGAGACGCCGTCAAACCAGAGTGCGAGAATCACCCCAAGAAGCAGTACTCCTACTCGCCCGGGTGCGTTTGTCATCGCAGACACCCTCCACAGTTCGATCACAACAGAACGCAGTAGCGCTCCGAGCGCGCCATGTCACACGGAGGCACTGGCACGATTGGCCGTTGCCGACGCGTCACCGCAACACTTAAATTTCTCCGGTGGACCGCGCATCGCCGTTGCCTTGCACGACTGCACCACCACTGTTCGACTTGTGTTACCAATCCCGCCACTTGGATTGCACTCCACATAAAACAAAGGCCTCGACTTAGATATTGGCGCCAAGGATCAACGTCGCCTTCGGCAGACATGACCCTGGTCAGCACAATTCGTTAAGAGTCGCATCAACTCTCCTTGATAACTCTTGACGCGAGACCGCTGCTTCTATGTCGAGGCTAATAAGTGAACGTGTTTGTTCGTCATGAGACTACTTAGGGTGCCGAATGTACGAGGCGCTCAAATTTCTGTCAACACATTTTCTCGCGTTTCGCTCTAAGGCGAAAACCTAAATACCAGGATTTCGGATCATCGTGACGGGCAGACAGCGCATTACGCGCTGACTGCTTTTTGCTTTTTCGAAAGGCTCGTCTGCCGTGAGCAGAGGGCGGGGTGAAAAGCTGCGACGTAAATGTCGTGAACGCCGCTGATCAGATCATCGAGATACCGCGTGACGAACAATTCTTCCGCACTGGAAACAGCGCGGCTCAAAGGAGCTTGCTCTCGATATCGTCACACTGAGCGAGTTGTCGTCAGTCTGCGAGGGCCGGCCTAATCTAGATTTGCTAACGTCACACGCGAGAAAGCGTGAAAGACGGGCGAGATGCGGCTAGAAGATGCCGGCCTGCTTTTGGAGCCAGCGGACGTACTGCGTGATCTGATCGACATCCGAAGGCGTGACGCCTTCGATCTTGGGCATGTTGCCGAATTCCCAATGGTGCGCTCGAACCCCTTGGGCGGCGGCGCGCTGAAAGGCGGCATCGCCGTGATGATTCGGCTCATAGATTTTGTGCACGAGCGGAGGGCCCGTGCTCGTCCCGACCCCTTGCTTGCCGTGGCAGACGGCGCAGTTGGCGTTGAACTTGGCCTCCCCTGCTTGCAGCTCAGGAGGCACGGAATTGCCGCCCGACGCCGCCGTGGGCTGCGAGGAATCACAGGCCGCCATCGCGCTCACGAAGAGGATGAGCACCGCGGCTCTCCAGGAGCGCCCCGGCATCCCGGTCCGTCTCATGAACCGGACCTCCGGTCCCCCTGGCCCTGCCCGAACTGTTCGCGCAGCATCTGCTGCGTGCGTTGCAGCGTCAAGCGGCGATAGAGCCGGGCGCCGATCGGCACGAGCACGATCAGCGCGATGATGAGATACATGAAGAATTCTTCAGGCGACATCGTGACTCAGGGTATCGCATAGACCGTCGGGTCCACAACCCCCGCCTTCACGAATCCTTCGCGGCGGATGAGACAGCTGTCGCATCGTCCACAGGCGCGGTCGCCGACGGGGTCGTAGCAACTATGGGTCAGGTGCAGCGGCGCGCCGAGCGCCACGCCTTCGCGGATGATCTCCGCCTTCGACAACCGAATGAGCGGCGCCATGACGCGGACTGCCTGTCCTTCCGCTCCGGCTTTCGTCCCCTCCTTCACGGCCGCCTCGAAGGCGCGAATGAACTCCGCCCGGCAATCGGGATAACCCGAGTAATCGAGTACGTTGGCGCCGAAATAGATCGATGCGGCTCCCACGACCTCGGCATGCGCCGCGGCCAACGACAGAAATACCAGATTGCGCGCCGGCACATAGGTGACCGGGATTCCTGCGTGCCGTTCCTCTCCGGCGCGGTCTTTCGGGACCGGGATGTCCTGAGTCAGAGCCGAGCCTCCGATCGCGCGCAAATCGACGGCGCAGACTACGTGGCTCCGAACGTGCATCGCCTCCGCAATGCGGCGTGCCCGTTCCACCTCGACGGCGTGGCGCTGTCCGTAGTCGATGGTGAGGAAGTACAGTTCGCAGCCGTCGCGGCGAGCGAAGGCGGCCGCCACGGTGGAATCCAATCCCCCGCTCGCCAGCACGACCGCTCGCTGTCGCATTTCCGACGTCATGTCGTCTCCGGACGGTCATGACGGCGCGCCGCCGCCAGAGAGAATGTGGCTCGATCGCAGGATGGAAAGGCAGGCAGGGTCTGCACGGACGCGCGGGCGTCCGCGTCAGTCTCGTTCTTCTTCTTTTTCGATCTTTTCGAGCAGTTCTTCTCTGGACTGGCACTCGACGCAGAGTTTCGCGAACGGGACGGCTTCGAGCCGGCGTTCACTGATCTCGACGCCGCATTCGGCACAGATGCCGTAGGTGCCCTCCGACAAGCGGGTCAGCGCTTCGTCGATCGCTTGCCGCCGGCGATTGCGCATCTCCATCAACGAAATCCCAAGCTCGCGGTCCAGGTCCATCAACGCCTGGTCGCCCACGTCGCGCGCCGATTCCAGTCGGCGCTGCTGGTCTTCCGTCAACGACTGACCGAGGCTGCCTTCGATCTCTTTCAGAATTTCCTGACGCTTGCGCAACAGCATCTGCTGGAGCACTTCACGCCGGCGCTCGCGAGCTTCGCGCTCCTTGGCCGACTCTTTGGGTTTGGCCGCGAGCGGCGAAACCGAAACCGTGACGGGCTTCTCAAGCACCTCCGCCGCCGCCGGCGCGGATTCGGGCTTGGCGGCCGGTTTCGGGGGAGCGGCCTTGCTCTTTACGATTGGTTTCTTCTTCGTCATAGGCTTCGTCGCCATACGAATCGCCCCTCTCTCGCAGGCTGTGCCGCATCGAAAGGGTCGCGTATGCGGCAGGCCGGCTTCGAATCGAGAATCCGTTCTGGTTCTGACGAGGCTGAAACGGAAAAAAGTTCGGCATTCATAGCACGGCACTTTGGAGGTTTGCAAGGGCTTGTAGAAAATCCGGCATCACCCCCCAACGGAATGTAGAAATGCCGCCCGTTATGGCGAAAGGCGACCGAATGAAGAAGACGGTGCGAGGGGTGGAGTCTGCTAGGGATACACGATCGTGGAGTGAACCGGATAGCCGACCAGCTTTGCCCGTCCGTTCAAGCTCTTGAGCTCCACCAGAAAGTCGAGCCCGGCGATTTCGCCGCCCAACTGCTTCACCAGCGACACCGTCGCGGCCGCCGTTCCTCCCGTCGCGAGCAGATCGTCCACGATCAGCACCCGTTCACCGATCGTGATCGCGTCGCGATGGATCGCCAGCGAGGTGGAGCCGTATTCGAGATCGTACTTCACTTCAAAGATGTCCGCGGGAAGCTTCCCGGGTTTCCGGACCGGTACGAATCCGGCATTGAGCCGCTGCGCCAACGTGCCGCCATAGATGAACCCCCGCGATTCAATGCCCACCACCTTGGTGATGCGCTGGCCTTGATAGTACGCGGTCAACTCATCGGCAATGGAGGAGAAGGCCCGGGCGTCTTTGAGCAGCGTGGTGATGTCGTAGAAGAGAATTCCGGGCTTCGGAAAGTCGGGAACTTCGCGGATGAGGGCGCGATAGTGGTCGGCGGCCATCAGAGCAAATCGGATTGTGTCAGCGTCTTGCGTTCGATCGCATGCCGCAGCCGGCTCAGCGCGGCCATTTCGATCTGCCGGACACGCTCGCGCGTGAGGCCAAGCTCGGATCCAATCTCTTCCAGGGTCTTGGCTTCACTTCCGTCCAGCCCAAACCGCGACACAATAACAGTTTGCTCTTTTTCCGGCAACTCCTTGACCCAGGTCATCATTTCCGTCCGCCGCAGGACGCCCTCGGCGGTATCGGCGGGCGAGGGGCACATGGGATCCTCGATCACGTCCCGTAGGAAGGTATCCGCCCGGTCATTGATGGGACTATCGAGCGAACAGGTCGTGCGCACCACCTGCTTGAGGTCCAGAATTTCCTCTTCCGTGGTCTTCATTCGTGCGGCGACCTCGGCCGCGGTCGGTTCACGGCCCAACTCATGAACCAGCCCTTCGGATTTATTGAGGTAGCGGTTGAGCCGTTCCACGACGTGA
>DASTSI010000208.1:0-2375 GCA_035760745.1 Nitrospira sp.
TTCCGAATGAGGGGCGGGTTCACGTGCGCCGCTGCCGGGACATGGATGCTGCCATCTTGCGCAGGATGTCGATGACGAGCACGACACCCAGCACAGCGAGCAATCGCGTCAAATTGGCCTCACTTACGAAGCGCCGTTCGATGTTCTCCTTGGTATGAGGAAGCGGATCGGCGCTGCCGGGCGGCTCCCAGACAGGGGCGATCGGGTTCAGGCGAACGACTTCTTGGTATTCGGCGTCGATGATCCGGTTGAAACGGCGCTCCCGACGCGTGCCCGAGCTCGACATGCGCAACGCTCTGACGTCTTGCCAGAACCTTCGGCCGATCGGCCCTTCGAGGACCGTGCGAGAAATCTCCCGCAGATGCGTTTCGGTGATCGCGCGCAGCTCCCACATGAGCAGCCAGTGATTGAAAATCATGTTGACGTACATGTGCGCCTTTTGACCGTCCTCCTCATCCGCAGAGAAGAAGGGCCCCCAACATGCACGATAAAGCGGGTCGTCCATCGCCATTCTCATCAGGTCGCCGTGCAGCGCTCGCAAGGCCTGTTCACGAGTGGCCTTGGTCTCTCTCGCCTGCAGAATCAAAGAGAACGACACACCGATCAGGGCGAAGACCGACAAGAGCGCTGACGCCACTCCATAGGTCTGCCCTATGTTGCTCAACAGCAACCAGTCGTCACGCTTGGCTTTCAGCGCGTCGAGAAACAGTGGCGAGGAGATGACGAGAACGGCGATGAGAATGATGGACACGAAGAGGATTGTGCTGATGACGAAGCGACGACCGATGGCACCGGCCATGCGGGTGATCGGACGTCGCTGATTCATTTGGATCAGGCGATGGGAGTGCCGGACTGTTGGAGAGGCGGAGGAAGAACCGCGCGTTCCTCGTTCAGATAGGGAAGCAGATCCCGACCCACGATGAACAAGCTCTCCACGTCGCGTCGGCAAGACTCGATCAAAGCTCTGTCTACGATCTTCCTTGCTCCCGTGAGCGTGCCGTCCGGTGTGTAGAGGACCTCGTACATCACCAACGAATCCAATATCACCAGCTCCGGCAAGCGGTAGGTGAACCCGTGAGCCGGCAGGAGATCCGAGTCGATGACCCTGATATCTTCACCGGCCTGCGCCCGATGACGAATGTAATAGAGTTCCCACTGGATATACGGAGTGAAAGGTTTTTCGACGATACGCACTCGCCGCATTTCAAATCCATGCACCTGTTTTACAGGTTCCTGGATCTCTTCGCGACGTTCGTCGATGAGACGTATGGCTTGGTTCCAGTCCCCCGAGTCGAACGCCCGCCAGCTGGAGTCGTCCGGCTCCCGGAAACTCTGATAGGTCTCCAGCTTCCAAAAGACATCCTGCAATCTTTGGAAGTACGGCCAGAAGTCGGAGAGGTACTCTTCCGAGGTCAGCGTGACGGCCTCCGCCTCGGCCACATTCCTAAGCATCTGGGATATCCGGCTTGGCGGCGACGATCATGGTGCGGGGAATGACGACCAGGCGCTCGTCGTCGCCGACGCTCACGCCCGATGGGAGCCGGTCAGCATAGGCATGGGTGAGATCCCGGCCGATTATGGCGATATCTCCGTTGGACAGCTCCCAGATGTCAGGACACGACGGGCTGCCGGTTGTTTCACCCAGTTCGAGCGCGGATTTGCCGAGACGTCTCCGAAGCTCCGCCGTAGCGTCGGCTTCCCATGGACGAGACACGACATACCTCTTTTCCGCCGATACGGGTTGCCCCGAGTGTCGCACGGGATGACAGAACGGGCAAGCATCAACCGTGGAGGCCAATGAAAGTAGGCGGGAAGCATCCGCATATCGCGGATTTATTGCTGTCACTCGACCTGTCGCAGGCATCCTATGCCCCAGGGATTGCCCATGCAACAGTGATCGCATGGCCTGCGATAGAGATTGGCACGCGTGAAGTATCAACGCGGCTACAGCCGCCGCATACACAAATAGGACAGCGTCCTCTTTTGCCCGTTTCCACTTTTCTGACCAGAAGAGAATCAGATAGTCCTGCCCTACCTGCCGATTTGCAGAGAGCTTGCGCCCGCCGACCACGAACGACGGCGACCCGAAACGCCGGCCGTGACCGGAGACCGGCCGGGCGGGCGGTTCAGGTGGCGGGGCAGCGGTGGGCGGCGTCGCGGTTCGGGGAGCAGCAGATGACGGCGCAGGTGACGAACCGGCCGCCGCGTAGCCAGATGCCCCATTGCACGTCCAGTCCGGCGGCCAGGGCCTCCCCCGCGTTCTCCAGCCGTAGGCCGAGCCCGATGCGCACCTCGTCCTCCGGCCGCAGGAACTGTGCCTCGGCCGCCCGGTAGCACGTGGTCAGCCACTCCAACGCCTCCCCCACCGACCCTGG
>DASTSI010000209.1:0-11218 GCA_035760745.1 Nitrospira sp.
GTCATCGCGCCCTCACGTCCCTGTCCCGATGTGTTCTTTCAGGACGATATTCTTGAGGTCGAAGACGCCCTCCGTCACGACCTGGTCGCCGGCCTTCAGGCCGCTCCTGATTTCCACCCACCCGCCACCTTCACGGCCTCCGTCGATCGGCACGAAGACAAAGCCGTTGTCTCGACGCGCGAAGACCCCGCGTTGGTTCTGCACGGTCGTGAGCGACCCCGCCGGCACGGCGAGCGTCGAGGTGCCCGGGAGCGTGAGCGTCACATCGACGTACTCCCGCGGCTTGAGCGCGCCGTCCGGATTGCTCAGTTCGAATCGCACCTGGATCGTCCGGGTTTGTTCGTCGGCGACCGGGGCGAGATAGGTCAGCGGCGCTCGTATGGGATCGCCGCCTTTCGGCGTGATCGTCCCCTGATCGCCTTCTTTGAACTTGCGGGCTTGCTCGATCGGAAGATTGGCGAAGACCCAGACCCGGCTGGTATCGACCACCTCGAACAGCTCGTTGCCCGGCGCGACGCCCTGGCCTCGAACCGCGTTCTGGACGACCACCGTGCCGGCGATCGGCGACGTGAGGGTATAGCGATGCCGTTCTTCGTGCGTGCCCTGCTCCAGCGACGTCAGCTCGGCGGCGGACAGGCCCATGTTGAGCAACTTCTCCCGGACGTGCTGATAGCGGGCGTGGGTTTCCAGATACCGGCCCTTGTCCTCGACGAGCTTCCGCTCCGGGACGATGTCGGCGGCGCGAAGTCGCTTGGTGCGACGAAACGTATTCTCGGCGACGTCCGCTTGGGCCTTGTCCACGAGATACTCCTCGATCAGCTGGTCCAGATGCAGGCTGCCGATCGCGGCCAGCGGCTGTCCCTGCTTCACGCGGTCGCCAAGCTGTGCATGCACCTCCTCGATTTGTCCCTCGATGCGCGAGGTCACCTTCGCGACCTGCTTCAGATCGAGCGCCACCTCGCCCGGCGCGGTCACGACCACCGGCACCATATGGACGGAGACGGGCTCGGTCTTGATCCGCTCGCGGACCACCGGGGGCGGCTCAATGACGCCTGCCCGCTCGCCTCGGGCCGGTACGCTGACTCGGGGCTCGGGGGGCTGGTCCGCGCCGTGATCGCACCCGGCCAGCAGCAGGACTGTCGCGAGCGTGAGCCGAAGGGGATACATCATGGTCTCCTCCTCCCGGAAGGAATCACCTTCACAGCGGCGCGCCGACGGCGCGTTCCAATCGGGCCGCGGCGATCGAAAGCTCTGTGCGGACCTGGGCATACTCGAGGAGCGTCTGACGATAGACACGCTGCGCGTCGAGCAGGTCGAGCAGGCTCGCTGCTCCGTGCCGAAAGCTCGTCCGAGCCACGTGAAGCGTCTGCTCCGCCTGCTTGAGGAGACCCGTTTCGAAGACCTGCAACTGATCGAGCGCCGTGCGCAGCTCCTGCGCATGCTGCGTGATGGCCTGTTCGAGTTCGTTTTGGACGCGGCGCCGGTCGGCCTCGGCGCGGTATTGGGCGCCGAGCGCCGCTTCGATCTCACCCTGCCGCCTGTACCAGAGGGGAAGAGGGACACTGAGGCCGGCCGTCATGGATTCATCTCCCGCTTCGCGATGGTATTGTCCGATGACGGCGACCGTCGGCACCCGGGAGGCTCGTTCGTACTGCACCGTATGGCCCGCCTGCTCCGCGAGCTTGTGGAGACGGCGGACGGTCGGGTGCTCCTCGAGCGCCCGGGCCGCAATCTGCTCCGGCTCGAGGCGCGGTCCGGATGAAAAATCACCTTGGATGGAAAACTGTTTGCCGAGGGCCCCTCCTGCCAGGGTGTTGACCTTGGCTCTGGCGACGATCAGCGCGTTCTGCGCGCGTGAGAGTTCCTTCTGAGCCTTCTGCACTTCCACGCCCGCTTTCATGCTGTCGAAGGACGTGGCTTCGCCCGCCGCGACGCGGGCTTTCACCGTGCGGAGAACCTCTTCGATGGTCGTCAGATTGTGAGCGGACAACTCGGCATCCCGCTCGGCATAGAGCAGTTGATAAACGGCAACTTTGACGTCGGCCCTCAGCGAGAGGCGTGTTTCTTCGAGCGCGGCATGGGCGCCCTCGACTCCGGCCTCGGCCGCCTCCTGCCGGGCCTGCCGCTTTCCGGTCCATTCGATCGGTTGCTCCACCGTGATCGTGCGTTCGGTGATATGCACGCCGGTGCTCGGGTCGCGAATCGCGCCGCGCCCCGCGTTGCCCGTCAGCGACGGGTTGGGATAGGCGCCCGCGGCGATCCGTTGCCCCCGGCTTTGTTTGATCAATCCCTGCGCGCCGGCCACCGTGGGATTGCGCTCGAGCGCGAGGGTGAGGATCTCGTCCAGCGAATAGACGCTTTTCATCGGCTCGGCGGCTTGCGGCCCCGAGCCGGTTGGAATGTGAATGAGCAGGGACAACGTCACGGCAATCGGGGCGAATGTGCGAAGCGCCATCGTGATTCTCCTCTCTTTCAGACCGTCTCTTTCCAGTCGGAGCGGACCGCTTCAGGATCTGCGGCGCGTGCAAGCAAGCTGGTTGGCAGGCGGTTCAAAGAGTGCAAGCCGCCCGCTTCCGTGAAGACCGAGCCGAAGATGAGCGGCGTCTTCCGTACTGCGGCGTGCTGCAAGGCCTTTGGTGAAGAGCCTGCGCGGCGTTAGGCGGAAAGGGAGGGCGGGGCGCGGGGCTGATCGTCAGTCAGATCCGGCGATGATGGGGGCGAACGCCCTTCGGTCCTTGCCGCTTGGTACGCGCAAGTCGTCTCCATGGAGATCGACGCAGCGGCCGGATACAGCAGGCCTTTGAAAAATCCGGGATCGGCGGAGTCGCGGACGAACGAAAACCCGAACTCCTGATGCTGGTGCCAGGTCTGATGGCTTCCCGACAGGAGTGAACGGCCGCCGCTCGACGGTGTCGCGAGACCGGACTCGCAGTCCAAGTCGCCCGCCCAGACGGCATGAAACGTCCCGCCATGCAGGTGTTGCGCCTCTCCATGTCGATGATCCACTTCAGGATGGACATGGAGCAGCGGGACCGCGAACATCCAGAGGACGATCCATCCTCGAAGGATGATCAACGCCGCCGAACTGGTGGGACAGGATGCAAACGACATAGTCAGCGATTTTCAGCCGGTACGCTAGCATACCACCGGATGAGCGGCAAACGAAGGGGCGGAAGTCGGTGCAGCGCCCTGCGGTGCGCCGGCCCTCTCAGAGCCCATCAGCGCCGGGGGCCCGCCGCCGCATCAACAACTTGGCGGCTTCCACGATGACAAACGGCAGGAACGGCACTGCAATCATGAGGCCCCAGTCCTCCAGCGGCACCGAAGTCGTTTTGAAGATGCGCTCCGCGTCCGGCATGGTCAGCATCAGGATCTGCGCGCCGAGCGACAGGCACGCGGCTCCGATGAGCCACCGGTTCGTCAACGGCCCCATCTGGAACAACGACCAACGGTCGCTGCGGCAGTTGAACGCGTGGACGAACTGCGCGCCGACCATGACGGTGAACGTGACCGTTCGCGCCGCCTCGACCGGTTGCCGCCAGACGAACAGACTCCAGGCAAAGGCGCCGAGCGCGATGAGCGCGAGCATCAGACCCTCGGCCGCGATCGCCGTCAGACCCCGGCGATCGAGCAGCCCGGCTTTCGGAGGGCGCGGCGGCCGACGCATGAGATCCGGCGCCTTCGGGTCCGCGGCCAGGGCTAGCGCCGGGAAGCCGTCGGTCACGAGGTTCATCCAGAGGATTTGAATCGGCAGGAGCGGAAGCGGCAGGCCGACCAGCGCGGCCAACAGCATGACGAGCACCTCGCTCATGTTGCAGGACAGGAGGAAGCGCACGGTCTTCCTGATATTGTCGAAGACCGCCCGGCCCTCCTCCACGGCCGCGGCGATCGAGGCGAAGTTGTCGTCGGTCACGACCATATCGGCCGCTTCTTTCGTGACGTCGGTGCCCGCTCGTCCCATGGCGACGCCGATATCCGAGGCCTTGATCGCCGGCGCGTCGTTCACCCCGTCTCCCGTCATCGCGACGACCGCGCCGCGGCTCTGCCAGGCGCGGATGATGCGAAGCTTGTGTTCGGCAGAGACCCGGGCATAGACGGGGACCCGGTCCACGATGTGAGCGAGCCGTTCGTCGGGCAAGGCATCGAGCTCCTCCGCAGACAGCGGACGATCCTCCGGTCTCATCACGCCCAGTTCACGCGCAATCGCGGCCGCGGTCTCCTTGTGGTCGCCCGTCACCATGACGATCCTGATCCCGGCCTCCCGGCATGCTCGTACAGCCTCGACCGCCTCCGGCCGCAGCGGATCCTTCATGGCGAAAAGACCGAGAAAGACCAGTTCGCGCTCGATCACATCGGGCTCGGCCTTTTCCTCTCCGGGATCGAGCGGCCGGAAGGCGGCCGCCAACACCCGAAGGGCGGCGCGAGCGAGCGAGGCGCTCGTTTCGACGATCGCCTGCCGCGCCGTCTCCGTGAGCGGCTCGGTCGCTCCGTCTCGCGTGAGACGCCGGGAACAGCGCGTCAGCACGCTATCAAGCGCGCCTTTGGAGAAGACCATCGAGCCCGTTTCCGTTCGGCGGACCAGGCTCATCATCTTCCGCTCCGTATCGAAGGGGATTTCGCGCTCGAACGGCGCCGCTCGTTCCAACCGCTCTCGTTGCAAACCCGCCTTCGCTGCCGCGACGAGCAGAGCGCCTTCGGTCGGATCGCCGATCACAGTCCAGGTTCCGCCTTCCTGCTCGAGCGTGGCTCCGTTGCAGAGGACCCCGGCGGTCAGAAGCTGACGGAGGCTGGGCGGGAGTTCTGCAAGGTGAGAACTTGTGGCGCCTGACTCCCCGGGCATCTCGCGGATATGCCCCGTCGGCTCATACCCCTCGCCGGTCACTTCGAACAGGCGGTCGTCGGCGTAGAGACGCGTGACGGTCATCTCGTTTTTCGTCAGCGTCCCCGTCTTGTCGGTGCAGATCACCGTGACGGAGCCGAGGGTCTCGACGGCCGGCAATTTGCGGATCAACGCATGGCGGGCCGCCATGCGGGTGACGCCCAGCGCGAGCGTGATCGTGACGACCGCCGGGAGCCCTTCCGGCACGGCGGCGACCGCGAGGCTCACCGACGTGAGGAACAACCCGACCAACGGTTCCCCACGGAGGAACCCCAGGGCAAAGACGACCGCCACGACGCCCAGGGCGAGAAACAGCAGGGTATAGCCGAACCGCTCCAATCGCCGCTGCAGCGGGGTCTCGGCGCGCTCCACCGCCTCGGCGGTCTGGATCATCGAGGAGATCCGGCCCAGCTCCGTCTGCCTTCCGGTCGCCACGACGAGCGCGCGGCCCTTGCCCGACGCGACGGTCGTGCCCATGAAGACCATATTCCGGCGGTCGGCCAGCGGCGCTTCCCGTTCCCCGACCCATCGCTCGTCCTTCGGCACCGGCGTGGATTCCCCCGTCAACGAGGATTCCTGGGTCTGCAAGTTCACCGTGTAGAACAGCCGCGCGTCCGCCGGGATGCGGTCTCCCGCCTCGAGCAGGATGAGATCCCCGGGAACCAGCTCCCGTGCCGGAATCAGATGTTGAGCGCCGTCGCGGATGACGCGGCCCGTCGCGACCGACAGCTTCCGCAAGGCGGCCAGCGACCGTCCGGCACGAAACTCCTGAATGAACCCGAGGAGGCCGTTCAGAAGGACGATCGCCAGAATCGCCGCCGCGTCCACCCAGTCATCCAACAATCCGGATACGAGCGCCGCGGCGATCAAGACCCAAATGATGAGGCTGGTGAACTGCGAGGCGAGAAGTGCGAGCCATGACGGGGGCGCAGCGTCGGGGAGCTCGTTCCACCCGGCGCGTGCCCGCCTCTCCTCCACCTCCTGGCTGGAGAGACCGGTCTCCGTATTGCTGTTCAATTCGTGCACCGTCGCGGCGATCGCCAAGGCATGCCAGGCCGATGTGAGAGACCAGGTCTGTCGCTGTTCCATCGGAAGCTGCCCCGTGGTGTTGAAACGGTGCCGCGCCGTCGCGAGCCAGAGTATGTTACAACAGCGATGTGAGCTTGTCCGCCGGTGACGGCTGAAGGAACCTCGTGTCAACCAAGGCGCAATTTCCCGACGAGCAGTCCTCCGAAGGCGAATTCACCCGTCAGCCGGACGTCTTTCGGGATTGGGTGACGGAAGACGGCAGGTCCGGCTACCCGGCCGAACCGGGGCGGTACCATCTCTACGTGTCCTGGGCCTGCCCTTGGGCCCATCGGACGATCATCGTGCGAAGACTGAAGCGGTTGGAGCCGGTGATCGGCATGACGGTCGTCGATCCGATTCGAGACGACAAGGGATGGGCCTTTCGCGAAGGGCCGGGACATTCCCTCGATCCTGTCAACGGCTTTCAGTACTTGAGCGAAGCCTATCGGGCGACGGATGCCCGCTATCGGGGGCGAGTGACGGTGCCGGTCCTGTGGGATACCGTCACGAAACGCATCGTGACGAATTCGGACGACGACCTCATGCGGATGTTCAACCGCGAGTTCGACCGATGGACCGACAGCCGGCTCGATCTCTATCCCAAGGCATTGCAGCAGGAGATCGACGAGCTGAACACCTTCCTGTATGAGCGGGTCAACGACGGCGTGTATCGGGCGGGCTTTGCGACTTCGCAACGGGTGTACGAGCACGCGGCCCGGCGATTGTTCGCGGCGTTGGACCGTCTCGAGGATCGGCTCCAGCACCGGCGCTTCCTCTTTGGACCGCACCCGCTCGAGACGGATTGGCGGTTCTTCGTCACGCTCGTCCGATTCGACGCGGTCTATCACGGGCATTTCAAGTGCAACATCCGGCGGATCGTAGACTACCCGAACCTGTTCGGCTATCTCAAAGACCTCTACCAGACCGACGGCATCGCGGACACCGTGAACTTCGACCACATCAAGCGCCACTATTACGTCACGCATCACGAGATCAATCCCACCCGCATCGTGCCCGTCGGACCCGAGCAAGACCTGATGTCCCCCCACGGCCGTGAGCGGCTCGCGTAAGGCTTCCGAGTCGTCGCCGGATCCATCGTTTCATCGAATCGGGGCAATTGACACCAGTCCGATCGGAACCTTTGTCCCTTTCCGCTACGCTGGTCCGAGGCCCCCATGTCCCAACCGTTGGTTCCAGGCATCCGACTTACCGGTACCCTTCGGGTGACAACCAGGGGTCGGTTCCATGGCATTGCCCTTGCGAATGTCTGTCGTCAGAGTGTTGCGCTCACATCCGGTCTGTCGAAGAGGAGGCTGTCATGGTAATCCATCAACGACTGCAGAGCTATCTGGACGGCCGCAAGGTGCCCTACCAGGTCGTCACCCATCCGCGCGCCTCGACCGCGCATGAGGCGGCGGAGCGCCTCGACGTCCCGGGAAGACTGTTCGCCAAGGTCGTCGTCGTCAAGGCGGACGGCCGCTTCGTCATGCTGGTCTTGCCTTCGAGCTGGAAAGTCGATCTCAAGCAGGTGCAGGACATCTTGGACTTTCCGCATGTGCGACTGGCCACGGAAGAGGAGTTGGGGAGGTTGTTCCCGGACTGCGAGATCGGCTCGATGCCCCCGTTCGGCAATCTCTACGGGATGCCCGTGTACGTGGACGAGATGTTGACGCGGGACGAAGAGATCTTCTTCGACGCGGGCTCGCACGTGGGGGCGATCAAGCTGCGGTATCGGGACTTTGCGGACCTCGTTCAGCCGCAAGTCGCGGTATTCCATCGCGAGCCGACGAAAATCGAATGCTAGACAGGAGGGGAACGGCGAACGTGAACTGCTTAGCCATGCGAGCCTGGGCTAGTGAATTCTCTCGTACCGCGCGGCGCCGGCCGCGCATAGAATAGGGACCATGGGGGTGCTGGTCCGCCTTCTGGCCGTTCTGTTCTTGATCGGCGTGCCGGTCAGCGGCGTCCTGTGTGCCGGCGACGATCAAGCTGAATCACCGACGTCCGCCGTGCGCGAGACGTTGGAAGAAGTGTTGCGCATTCTCGACGATCCTTCATTCAAAGCGCAGAACCGAGCGGCGGAGCGCCGGCAGCGACTGGAAGACACGATCTCCAAGCGTTTCGACTACCGGGAAATGGCGAGGCGGACTCTGGCAAGCCAATGGAAGCGGCTGAGCGAGCAGGAGCGCGATGAGTTTGTCGAGCTCTTCAAGCAGTTTCTGTCCGATCGGTACGCCGGACGGATCGAGCAGTATTCCGGGGAGAGGGTGGAATATCTCAGCGAGCGGCGGGAAGGCCCCTATGCCGAGGTCCGCACGAAGCTGGTCTCGAGCAAGACCCAGTATCCCATCGATTACCGGCTGATGAATAAAGGTGGGCGCTGGTATGCTTACGATATCGTCGCCGACGGTATCAGCTTGGTGAAAAACTACCGCAGTCAATTCGAAAAGATCATCCGCAACGGATCGTATCAGGAGTTGGTGGCGCGACTACGGGAGGGTTCCGTGCCGGACGAGCGGCAAGTGGCCGAGAACCGAGCGCCCCGGTGACCAGACTCCCAACGCCGCTCTTACTTCCCCAACGTTCCCAATCCCCGCATCTCGTCCAGCCACTCCATCCGTCGCGTCTCGCTGATCCCCTCGAGGTTGCCGATCAAAGTGGATCGAATGGGTCGGACGCCGCAGAAGCCCAGGATGTTCCGCTGCAAGTTTTTCAGCCCGTGCGCGAAGAAGACCCACCGGTAGACGAAGGCCGGCATGCCCATCGTCACCACAAGGCGTGCGGACTTTCCGGTGAGGAGCTTCTTCGGCAGACCGGACTTCTGATACTCGGCTCCGAAGCCGGGACGAAAGACCTGCTCGATGAACCCCTTGAAGAGCGCCGGCATCGCTCCGTGCCAGAGCGGGTACAGGATGACGAGATGGTCGGCCCATCGGATGGCATCCTGTGCCTCGGAGATCGAAGCGGGCGGCCTCCCTTTCTCGAAGTCCTCCTTGGTTCTCAACAGCGGGAAATCGAGCACGGCGACCTCGATGCGCCGCACCTCATGCCCGCCGTCCTGGCAGCCCTTGGCATATTCGTCGGCAAGGGCATGGCCGAAATGGCGGGTCTGCGCGTCAGGGTGGCCTTGGATGATGACGACATGCTTCGGCACGGAAGCCCTTTGTTGCACCTTGCATGCCGTTGCACGCTCGGCCTTGTCGTCTGCCTCTTGTGAATGCTGCGCCGAGAAGCAGGAGGCGAATGAGGATTTTCTCCTCAGGGATTCTGATGGCACGGATGTTCGTCCGGTCCGACAGATTCACACGCGATGGATGATCCGAGTCCGGGCATGACCATTGCCGCTCCCGTCGCGGCAGGTCCGTGAGTCGCCACGAAAGGAGGAATGCCATGTCGATAGCAAAAATCATCGAAATCAGTTGCGAGTCGACCAAAAGCTTCGAGGATGCCATCCAGAGCGGGATCACCAGAGCATCGAAGACGGTCCATAACATCAAAGCCGCCTGGGTGAAAGAGCAACAAGTCGTAGTCGAAAACAACGAGGTCGCGATCTACCGCGTGGATTTGAAGGTCACCTTCGTGCTGGACGAATAGCCTGTCGCCCTGGGGCACGGCGGCAGTTGACGGCGACGGAAACGGGGCTATCTCGTCCTTGAGCGGAGGCCTCGGTGAGAGGAACACCCGAGGATACCGAGGTCGAGCGTAGGGGTGGTGAGCAGGCCCACCGACGAGTGGGAAGCCTAAAACCCCTCCAAGACCTCCAGAGTTCAGGCGAAGCTCTCAGACCCGCCTCCGCTCAGTCGTTATGCTCGCCAACACCCGTGGCAGCTCGTTTCGATCCGGCACCTGGTGAAAGAATCCACAGTCGGTCCGAACGATCTGTCCTGTTACGCAACAGTGGGCGGATTCCCTGCGCCGGCAAGAAAACAACGTGTTCTGAAAGCCGTTGAATCTATGAAATCCGAGACACCAGGGTTTCCCCGCTCCCGGATGGCATTGTCGATGCAAATGTCTTGTGTTGTGAGCCGATTCAATCCCCTATTCACCATATTCACATAACAAGGAGGATGCCATGAGTGCCTTGACGAGGTGGGAACCTTTGAGCCGATGGAGCCCTTGGAAAGAACTGGAAGAAATGGAGAAACGGTTGGCGACGATGTTCACCCGGCCCTCCGTCTCGGCCAACGGCGAAAAGAAGGAAGCGATCTCAGTGGCCGAGTGGTCGCCGCTCGTCGATATCACCGAAGACGACAAAGAGTACGTCGTCAAAGCCGAAGTCCCGGAGATCAAGAAGGAAGACATCAAGATCAAGGTTCACGAGGACGTGCTGACGATCTCCGGCGAGCGCAAGTCCGAGAAGGAAGAGAAGGGGAAGAAGTATCATCGGGTCGAGCGGGCCTACGGGAGCTTCCTGCGCAGCTTCACGCTGCCCGAGGACGCCGACGGGTCGAAGATCAGCGCCGAGTACAAGGACGGGATACTTACTATTCATCTCCCGAAATCGGAAAAGCCCAAAGCGAAGACGATCGAGGTCAAGGTCGGCTAGCAAGCCTCAAGGTTCAGGGCGAGTGAAGGCGGAAGGAGGCAATGATGCGCCACCCCCATTATCTCGGCCTCCCCTGGGACCTGCACTGGCGCAGGGACACCGCGGCCCCGCATCGTCATCTTTGGTGGCTCATTGCGGCGCTCGTTTTGACGGCGCTCCTGATGATCGGCGTGGGAGTCACGAGCGGGCTGTGATCAATGTCGCGAGGAGACGGGACAAATGAGCGTCGTGTTTCAGAACCGTGACGAGGCGGGGCGTCTGCTCGCGGCGCGGTTGCAGCAGTACCGCGACGATCCTGACGCGCTGGTCCTCGCGCTGCCGAGAGGAGGCGTGGCCGTTGCGTATCCCATCAGTGTGGAACTGCACCTTCCGCTCGATGTCTTTCTGACGCGAAAGATCGGCGCCCCTGAGAATCCCGAGTACGCGCTCGGCGCGGTCAGCGAAACGGGAAACATTTATTTGAACCCCGAAGCGGTGTCGGAGTTCCGGCTCTCGTACGGGGACCTTGTGCAACTGGTCGAGATTCAACGGGAAGAAATTCGGCGCCGTCAGCGGATGTACCGGGGCAGCCGCCAGCCGCCGCCCCTGAAAGATCGCGTGGTCATTCTCGTGGACGACGGCATCGCGACGGGAGCAACGTTTTTCGCCTCGGTGGAAGCCATCAGGCAGGAGGCCCCGCGCAAACTGGTCGCCGGGATTCCGGTCGGGCCGATCGAGACGATCGC
>DASTSI010000210.1:0-10673 GCA_035760745.1 Nitrospira sp.
CGGTCCGGGCGACCATACGATTACCTCGCGCGCGATCGACCGGGCCGGCAATATTCAGCCTGCGGCGGATGATCCGCTGTTGGCCGGGAAACGCACTTACTGGGAGAGTAACGGACAGATCACGCGTCGCATCCGGATCACCTAAGCCGGCACGCGTGAGGGCCGGCCGGCAGAGAACCGGGGCTTCACCTGTGCGCGCGTGAAGCCGCCCGCACAACGGAATATCTCAGCCGGCCTCTCATTTTTCGTTTCATGAGCCTTCTCCAGCCGCGTCGTCGCTCAGGCGGTATCCGGCTCTCTCCAGCGCGCCGCGGACGGTCTTCATCACGGCGGCGCTGTCCGACGGCGGAGTCACCGTGACGTCGGGCGCGGCGCGCAGACGCTCGAGGAGTGAGCCGACCTCGGATTCGGCCAACTGATCGCACGTCGCATAGAGCCCCTCGGGGCCCTCCTCCAGTTCATTGTGGGCGGAAAGGATGGCGCGGATCGCGGCAAGGATCGGCGCCCTCGACGTCGGCATCAAGAGCGCGGCCAACGCGCCATGATCGAGCCGCAGCTTGGCCGCGAGCGGAAACGGTGTGCCGCCCCGCAGCCGTTGAAGGGCCGGCAACAGAATCTTTTCCTCCAGTCCGATGTGCCGCAGTAATCCGGCCCGGAACTGATCGTACGCGGCGGTGTCCACGTTCAGGGGATCAGCCGTCGCCGCACGAAACAGCGCATCCAGGCGCCGGTGGTCATCCACGAGAGCCCTGGCGAGAGGTCCTGCCATTCCGTCTCTCCGCAGCAAGTCCAGGTTCGTCCCTTGCTCCCACGATACTAACATTCCTAGAATGAGGCCGAAGACAGGGTTCCCACTGGACCTCCCGGCATCCCAAGGACGGCGATGAAACGGCACCTGTGTGCGTTGGCGGCTGTGTTGTGGCTCGCGACGATCGCAACAGGCGGCTGGCTGTTCGTGAAAGGATGGACCGCCGAGGGATCCGACGGCCGAACGGAGATCGAGTTGGCACCGTCTGAACGCGATCAGGTGTTGGCCGAGATGCGGCAGCTCTTGAAGGCGATAGACGGTGTGGTGAGGGGACTGGGAGAACCGACGCCGAATCGTCAGGCGATGGAGGAAGCGGCCCGGACAGCCGGAATGCAGATGGCGGCAGACGTGAATCCCGCGATCATGCTCAAGCTCCCGTTGCCGTTCAAACAGATGGGCATGTCGATCCACGAAGATATGGACAGGCTCGC
The DNA here is from genome assembly GCA_035760745.1 of Nitrospira sp. GTDB lineage: Bacteria > Nitrospirota > Nitrospiria > Nitrospirales > Nitrospiraceae > Nitrospira_C. The sequence goes on from DASTSI010000210.1 coordinate 1,240, forward strand.
CGACGCAATCGTCAAAGAGGAAACGCCCCAACAACTTGCCCAGCGCCTGTCCAGTATGACCGCGCGGTGCACGACCTGCCACGATTTGTATCGTTTCAGAGCAGATAGATGAGTCGCGTGGCGCTGATGTGCGGCGTCAAAGATCCATGCGTTGGCGGCTTGCGGGTCCTGCCGTCGATCAGCCCAGCGTGCTCGCACCCCCGCCCGGTGTAGGGACCCCGCTCCGTGCGAACGGCGACCAGATCGACGTCGCCCGCACTCCGGAATCTTTCGCGCGCAGCCGAAATCGAATTTCTTCGCCGGATGCGGTCCCCAACACACATCCATGCACGCGGCCTCATACACGAAGAACTGCGCAGCCGCTTCTTGCGGTACACGTTGAAGCCGACTTTTTCCTCGCGATCCCTTGGCGGATGCCTTGCTCCTCCCAGTGATGCTCGCAATCGCGAGGACATCGGCGGTCACGGAGGAAGTCACCCCGGGCATCAGGAAATGCCAGTATTTCAATTGCAGTCTCACGCAGGCTCTTGCGCATTGGGTGCGACGGAACGAAGCAGAATGTCCTAGTTATTCTTCACGGAAGACCAAACATGTGATGGTCGTCTCTGTACCGCTTGACCGTAAGTGAAGACACGGCTACAGTGCCTCCCAACGCCATGAAGCAAAAGGTGCTAGCCTTCCACAAACGCTATGATCCGCGTGAAGTGCCTTCCTATAGCGTCATGGAAGCGGCGCATTATTTGCGCATTCCACGCACCACTATCCGAGACTGGGTTTCCGGACGGCATTACCGCAGCGCAGCTGGCGTTCGCTTCACCAAACCGATCATCCAGGTGCCCGACCCCACAGCGAAGCAACTCTCCTTTATGAACCTGGTGGAGATCCACGTGCTGGATGCCATTCGCCGCAAGCACGATATCCCTTTGGAAAAAGTCAGAGCGGCGGTCAGCTATCTCACAAAACAATTTCCTTCACGCCATCCGCTGGCCGATCAGGAATTCGAAACGGACGGGTTGAATCTGTTCATCAAGAAATTTAGCCAATTGATCAACATCTCCCAAGAGGGCCAGTTGGCGATGCAAGAGGTCCTTCAGGCGCATCTCCATCGCATCGAGCGCGACCTGCACGGCATTCCGGTCAGGCTCTACCCCTTCACACGGAAACGTGAATTCCAGGAAGAACCAAAGACTGTCGTCATCGATCCGCAGGTATCCTTCGGCCGGCCTGTCTTGGCAGGCACCGGCATACCGACCGCGGTGATTGCAGAACGCTACAAGGCAGGCGAATCAATGGATGCGCTCGCAGAAGACTATGGACGGCAGCGGGTCGAAATTGAAGAAGCCATCAGGTGCGAACTCACCCTGGAAGCAGCTTGAGCATCACGTCTTTTTTCTCGACCGCTCACTTGGGAAGAAACGAATCGCCACCGCTCTCCGCCGGACAGGAGCTCGTGTCCACGTCCACGATGATTATTTCCCGCCGGATGCCAAAGACGAAGACTGGCTCGCTCAGGTGGGACAGCGTGGATGGATTGTTCTAACCAAGGACCATCGCATCCGCTATCGCCATGTGGAGCGGTTAGCGCTCATGAATGCAGGCGTGGCGGCTTTCATTCTCACCTCCGGGGATCTGCAAGGCGAAGAAATGGCTCACATTTTCATAAAGGCCTTTCCCCGCATCGCCCGGTTTCTCCAGAACACACCAAGCCGTTCATTGCTCGAGTTGCCAGAGACGGGTCCGTCTCGTTGCTTTTCAGCTAATCCAGCATGCTCACCGGGCGAGCGCGATGGACATGCCTCAGATTTGTTCTGAAGCAAATCCGTCGTCGAGCGCTTGAAACGATCATTTCGACTATGCGCGCACGAATGAGGCTATTCATCACAGGCGCGGATACGCTGCACGCCCACGTCCCGGCCCCCTGCGGTTGGGCTGGGCAAGACAATCGCCCGCACCAAGCCCACCCGCAACGCGCCGAGCGTGATAATCGCTCTCCTTCGACTACACCGGCGGCAACATGAGAAAGAGGCCGATCAGGATGATCGGCATCATCACATACATCGCCGTTTTGCCGAATGCGTCGTACACGCCGTAGATCAGCACTGCCGCAATGAAGGTGAAATAGATGTAGCTGATTCCCCGATAGCCGGCGCTATGTTCGGCGGCCAAGGCTAGGGTTGGGGAAGCGAGCAGTGCCGTTGCGAAGAGGGTGAGCAAGCGTGTCATGGGAGGCTCCTTGGTTGAGGTGAGAGAAAAGGGGTGCAGGGAGGGAATCGCACAACGCCCTACCAGTGACCAGCACCGGCAGGGCGCGGGGAATATAAATAGCGGAAGAATAGGAAGGCGCCGCGCCGATCAGCACAACAGCACAGAGCACCTCGTTGTTCAGCGAGAGGTCCTCATGCTGCGCTTTCCGGCAGCGGAAGTCAATGATGAGAGGGCAGGCCCGTCCGAGAGAGCTGTTGGCGAATGATGGGGTCTTGGAGAGGCGTTAGGCTTCCCACTCGATACAGACACATCGCATTATTTGGAAGAGAACACCACCCCGGCGCCGTATTCGTACACGAGGCTGCCTCCATAATAACTGGCGACCAAGAGCAGGACCACCCCTGCCAGCCCGATGGCCACAGCGAGACCACGTCGTTCACGAAGCCAGCCCATGCTGACCGCCATGTGGAGAGCGACCAACGCGGCAAACATGCCTGTGGTGATGCCGGCGAGGGTCTCGTGCAGTTCCAGCACAGTCTTTGGCACGCCGCTATGCTCGACGGCTTCCTCCGCCAGATGCCCTGATAGCAGCGCCAGCACTGCGGCAATGAAGCCGAGGACCAGCGTAACGCGTGCAGCAATTCGACATTCGTTCGGACGCCAGCGGGTTCCGATGAGGTCAAGGCCAACCGCTGTCGTGAGCAGGGCAATAGGGAAATGCACGATCATCGGATGGAGAGGATGCATTCAGTCTCGCCCAGCGGAACCGCACGAGGGATGGGCCACGGCAAGGGTCAGCCGCGCTGTGTTACTCATCGTTGCCGGGACAACAGGCAAGGCATCGCACTCATTTTGGCGGAGGAAGATACCCGTAAAAGAACGCTGGTGCAAGCGTGATTCGGAGGAACCACGGAGCCAGGGCAATGGCGAGATGGCTCCACCTCGCGCTGTTGCCAAATCGGCGGCGGTCTTGCGGCGAAGCCTGGCGTTACCTCTGAGCCGCAGCTCTACAGTAGACAGTCAACACCGCGGCAATCGCATCGATCTGCTCCACCGACAAGATTAGCCGCTCATTCCGCAAGAAGCCGGCAATCTCCTTTGGATTCACCACCCAAACATCAGCGGCCGCTCGAGCCGTTCGCTCGACATACCATTCAGGAAACGTCACGACCGGGCGTACGGCAACACGTGTCCGGCGGCCCTCGTTGATCAGATTGGCAAGCCATCGGGCCTGTGCCCGCGCCTGGTCCAATGGATCCTCAAAGGGCTGTCCCTCCCCAACGCGCAACGTATTGCCGTCATAGGCAATCCTGTACGCCCCACCCATCTTGCTTCGCGTCTTTGTTTCAATGGTGAAGATCCCGGCCGGTCCCACGATCGCATGATCGATGTTGAACCCATCACCGGCAATGTCATGGAAGACCCGATAGCCTTGTTCTCGCAGCGACTCCAGCGTGTGCCCGACCGAACGTTCCCCGTCCAGTCCCAACCGAAGGCGTCTGATCTCCGTGACAAGCGGCCATCCTTTCATGACCGCGTATCCGATACTGACAAGTGCCATGGCGGGAATCGCCCATGGATCGATCGGCAGGCCGGTGAACCAGTGCCACAATTCGAAGGCCGCCATCAGCGACAGGCCGAGCGGCACAATGACAAGCTCGAGAAATTGTTCCCGTAATTCCCTCAGCCGCTCATCGGCGGACTCACCGGGCAGGCGGAGCGGCGGGTGTTGCAACCCGTCATGCCTTTCCTTCCCGACAGTCTTCCACGAAGACGCAGCCATTGTGTCCCTCTCCTTTGACAAACGGCATTGTAGAGTGAATGGCCGGGTGTGTGGAGAGAAATTGTCGTTTGGCGCAGGGCCTGGCAGCACCGCCAGGCATGTGACTTGCTGAGCAGAAAGGAATGGAGGCCGCTTAATTCACCAGTGTGTCGCCCAGTCGGGGGCCGGAACGGGACTGGGATCGAGCTGAGCGAGATCCTGCTCGAAGAGAATCCGGCCGACCCCGGCACTGACCTGCCTCACTTGAAGCGTGCCGGTCCGCGTCGCGACGAGCAAGCGCCCGCCCCGATCCCAATCCGCCCACTGCACGTCCAGAAGCGCGAACTCGCCGTCCGCTTCGAGCGAATACTGGACGCGCAGGCCGTCAATCGCCTGTGCCTTCCCGAACTCCCCTCCCGCATGTCCGACGCTCTCCACACACAATTGGTAATCCCCTCCCGGTTGACGTGGGCCTCTTGGGCCGCGCCGCATCTTCCCAACAGACATCCATTCATGCGGCTCATACAGGAATCACTGTGTTATGGGCTTCTTGCGGTACACGTTGAGGCCGACTTTTTCCTCGCGATTCGGAATCGTCACATTGCCCTCCGTCGACGCCACGATGATCGTCTTTCCGGAGGAAGACGGCCCGAATTCTTTTGATAGATCCACCTTGATCGTCAAGATGGTCCCCTCGACAGTCATCTCCACATTTTTCATGATGCCCTCCTCCCCGCGCTTCTCACTGCTCCCCTCTTTGTGCTCCGCTTAGTGCTCGATTACAAGACCTGACGAAGAATCAGCGAGGCCCTTGCTTGGAGAGCGGATTGCTCACCGGCGCGGGAAACGGGCCGTCATAGTCGCACCGCGTTTCATAGACCAGGTCTTGCTTGATCTCGTAGGTGGCACACAAGCGGCCGTTCTCGTCCCGAGAGTAGCCGATCGGCTGGCGCTGCTTTTCGAAGAAAGCGGATGTCCTCGGACTCCGCTGGCTGCACCTCACGGCGCGATCCTCACGGGCTTGACCGGGCGGAACTTACGCACTGATCGCTCCATTGATCTCGCGCAGTGCGTCCTTCTGAAATTCTCTCAGGCACGGTTGTGACCAACCGTGATCTTCGGTCAGTTCCAGCTTTCCTTCCCGGCCAACCCTCGGCGGATGTCTCGCTCCTCCCGGTGATGCTCGCAATCGCGAGGACATCCTTGAGACACAATGGTCGTCAAAGGCCTAGCAGACAGCATCTTGATCAATGCTCGCTCCGTCGGAGAGAAAAGGGCGGACCCAATAGCCTCGGACCGATTCGGTGGCGCACCAACTCGCGTACCAACGTACTGGGCACACGGCCCAGCACATGAGCGGTGGCGCGAAGACTGTACCCAACGGCAAGCAGGCGACTGATTTCTTCATGCTCCATGAGGGTCAGTCGTCGATACCGGACCATGTACAACTCCTTCGTTCCTGGCACACCTTTTTTCTCACCCTTCCTCCCCTAGTAAAAGCCTAGTACCCATGGATATCGGATGGCTGGCAAAATGCTGAAGACTTGGGTACGACTTACCGACCTATGGCGCATGGACGCGTCGTGAATCATGCCACGACCATTTTCAGTCGCTGCGTTTCTTTCCCTCCTGCTCCTCTCCGCCTGTGCCTCGGCTGTCCCGCCCAGCCGCCTCGCCGAGTATGTGCCTCCGGAGCAGCCCACCGAGGACCTGACGACGGTGGCCGGCCGTCAGGACTTGCAAGCCGCGTTGGTCATCATTTCCGAGATGACCGCACCCGAGGGATCGTCCCCTCTGCCGGATGAGGCGATGAGGCAACTGGCCGACAACCTGCGAGCAGAAATCAGCCGGGCCCTCCCGGTGAGCATCCAGGACGTGCTGTATAGGGACGGAACCAAGCTCAAGGGCCGCGGAACCGCGGCCTGGCAGGAACTGGCGAAAGAAACCAAGCATCCATACCTCGCCCTCGTGGTCATGTCGAGCACCGAACAGGAATATCCGGTCGTACTCAAGGTCGGGGGGGACCGGCACGCACAGCCTGGATTGCGCAGGGACAACTGGTCGTTGCTGGAGTTTGCGCTGCTCGACGTGAAGAACGGCAAGGTGTTGCTGCGCACCGAGGCGCGGGGCTGGGCGACGCTCGATCGTCCGACGGCTCCCGATATCAATCAATTCTACCCGGTCATCTATCTCAGACCTCAGGAGCCGGAGCGGCGCGTTTGGCCACCCGCATACGAAGAATCGCTGAACACCCTGCGCGTGGTTTCGTTGAACCGCGCGGCGGAGCGGTTAGGCATGAAACTGCAGAATATTTGGCGCAACCTCCTGCAGCAGCAGGCCTCCGCCCGTGGAATCGACTGAACATGGTGGATACCATTGTCGCACGGACCCATGTGCCGGGCAGACCTTCCGTTTAACGCGCCTGCCTGCAGAATGCAGTCCTCGGAAGATTCCTCGTGCCGGTCTTCCGGCACCGCTGACGGCGCTCCGTCAGGATCCCACGGCACTACCGTCGCGTTCCTACAGCTGTGAGGTCGGAACCCTACGATTGCGGTGACTTCTCCTACATTTTTTGGAAAACAGAGCGGAACGGCTTTTGCCAATACCTATATGGAGTGCATAGGCTTGTTGGATGCCGCCAACCGGAACGCTGCCGCAAACCATCCAATGACACCACCGACCTGAGGCCGGGAGAAATCAAGGTCGAGGATGTCCTCGACACCGCCCGGCCGACCTCGATGTGGAACTCCCGAGGTTTGTTCGCGAAAGAATGATGACCAGACGCTGTGAGTCGCCTCGCCATGAAGTCTGAGAAGACAGGCATGCCGGTCCTTGTCGCCGTCGATGGCTCGAAATATGGGAGATGGGGCGTGCGGTGGGCGGCCCAGCTACCGCTTGCGCGTCCTTCGCACGTGACGGCGCTCCATGTCGTGGATCTGAGTCCACTCGCCGGCATGGCCGTACCCCCCTTGATCGAAGCCTACTCGGCCCAGCTCGAGGAGCACGCGCGCGCAATAGCGGAGGAGATGGACACGCTGCTTGTCGTCGCTGCATGTGGACGGCCGGGCAGTCGTCAAGCATGGGCAGGTGGCCAACACCATCGTTCGCGAGGCGAAGCGAGGGTACGAGCTTGTGGTGATCGGGCACCGGGGAACGACGGGTCTCGCCCGCTTTCTGATTGGCAGCGTGGCGCTGCACGTCGTCCAGTCCGCGCCCTGTCCGGTCCTGGTGGTGAAGCAGAGTCCTAGTGCGGTATCCCGGATCCTCGTCGCCGTCGACGGATCGAAAGCGTCCGATCGCGTCGTGCAATTTCTGACCACGGAGCTGAGGCCGACGGCGGATCCTTCCGGGGAACAGGCAACGCAATCTGCCGTTGAGGCCGTCATTCATCACGTGCTCCCGTTTATCTTCAAAAAGGAGGAGGCTGAAATCGCAGGGCGGGCGGTCGTCCAGGGTATGCGCAAAAGCTCGCCAAGGCCGGGTACCGAATCAAGGAGGAAGTGACGTTCGGCGGTCCGGCCGAAGAGGTCATCGCGATGGCGAAGAGGCGTGAGGTGCAACTCGTCGTTGCCGGAGCCAAAGGGAGAGGTAACGTGGCGGCATTTCTGCTCGGCAGCGTGGCCACACGGTTGGTTGAGCGAAGTCACGTGTCCGTGTTGGTGGTTCGCTAGGGATCGCCTTCTCATTCTGTGGATAGCCGTCGGAGTGCCACTATGCCTGAGACCCAATTGATCCGGTGTCCGACGTGCGGCATGACCAATCGGGTGCCGGTGAACAAGATTCAACAGGGACTGCGACCTGTGTGCGGCCAGTGCCGGACGCCATTGCCGGTTCAGAGCAAGCCCATGACGGTCACGGATGCGACGTTCGCAGCGGAAGTCGAGCGATCACCGGTGCCGGTGCTGCTCGACCTGTGGGCCCCATGGTGCGGGCCGTGCCGGATGATGGCGCCGATGCTCGACGAGTTGGCGGCGGAGATGGCGGGGCGTGTGCGGGTGGCGAAACTCAATGTCGACGAAAATCCGGTCACGGCGGGGCGGTTCAATGTCCGGAGTATTCCGACGCTGTTGGCGCTCAAAAAAGGTCTCGAGGTCGACCGTATCGTGGGCGTGCAGTCCAAATCGGATATTGCACGACGGCTGCAACAAGTGATTGCGTGAGACCGTGCCATCCGGGAGGCGATGCCGGCGAGCGGAGCATGGTGCGGGGCGTTGCAGTGATGAAGTCCTAACGGAAACTGTCGGAGGACGAGGAGACGCCATGGAACGCCGTCAGTTTGGTTCCACGAACCGTGAAGTTCCGGTCATCGGTCAAGGGACCTGGTACATCGACAGCGGCGGCCGCGGATCGGCGGTCGCCGCGCTGCGCCGCGGCCTCGATCTTGGCATGACCCATATTGACACGGCCGAGATGTACGGCGCCGCAGAGGAACTGGTCGCCGAGGCGATTGCCGGGCGACGCGACGAGGTCTTTCTCGTCTCCAAAGTCCTCCCGCACCATGCGTCCCGGCATGGAACGATTCTGGCGTGCGAGGGATCCCTCTCACGCCTGAATACCGATCGGCTGGACTGCTATCTCTTGCATTGGCGCGGGGACTATCCGCTGGAGGAGACATTCGAGGCGTTCCAGCAGCTTCAGCGCGACGGGAAGATTCTTTCGTGGGGCGTCAGCAACTTCGATGTGCCTGACCTCGAAGAGGCCAGGAAGATCGTCGGCGATGGTCCTCTCGTGTGCAATCAGGTGCTCTACCATCTGCAAGAACGGGCCATTGAGCATGCCGTGTTGCCGTGGTGCGAACAGCATGGCGCCGCCGTCGTTGCCTATGCGCCGTTTGGACATGGGAAATTCCCCGGCCCTCGCACGAAGGGCGGCCGCGTGCTGCAGGACATCGCAGCGGCACACGACGCGACCCCTCGTCAGGTCGCTCTGCGCTTTCTCATCCGGCGTCCATTGACCTTCACCATCCCCAAGGCGTCCAGTCCCGAACATGCTGAGGAAAATGCGGGGGCCGGCGACCTTCGCTTGACTGAAGCTGAGCTGGCGCGGATCGATGCGGCCTTTCCGCTCGGTCCGCGTCCGCGTGAGCTTCCCATGCTGTAGGCGAGCCGCCGCGCCCGGCCGCTCCGTTGAAGCGCGATGCCACGAAGGACAGAAATTGACCATGTGGGGAACGGAGCTTTGTTCGGCATCGAGACAGTCGACGTCCTGGCCGCCAAGCTTCCCGGCGAAAAGCCTGGAGAGAGCGATGGGTTTCGCGACGATGGGCGGTCTCATCTGGGAGGTCCGTGATGACATGTCCACATGTGACTGCGGTGAAGCCAGTTCCACCTCGCGCTGAGGGCTGTGAAGAGTGTCTACAGATCGGGTCGCCATGGGTCCATTTACGCCTGTGCCTGAGCTGTGGTCATGTGGGGTGTTGTGACAGTTCGCCCAACCGCCACGCCACAAAACACTTTCACGTGACGGA
>DASTSI010000211.1:0-36442 GCA_035760745.1 Nitrospira sp.
TGACGGGGGTTCGGGTTCAGAATCGGATCCGGCGGTGCAGGAATAGCACATTTCTGCCCCTTTCGACTCTTTTCTGCACCACTGTTTGAACATTCATCTACGTAACTCTCCTTTATCGGGAACTACATATAGCGATCACCCGGAGAGGACCTACTCTGGGTGGGTCGCGAGGGGGACGAATGCCCCTAAGTCGCTGAAAAGGAATGATATTTGCTTGACTCTTCCGATCGGTACAGATACACCACACACTATGAACGCATTGGCAGCCGAGCACAGTACGCAAACCAAGCCGACGGTTCTGGTCATCGACGACGAGGCCGGGCCTCGGGACGCCCTCAAAGTCATCCTCCGTCCCTTTTTCAACATCGAAGCGGCGGGATCCGCGAGCGCGGCAATCGACGTCCTGAAGTCTCAGCATATCGATATCATTACCCTTGACCAAAAGCTTCCCGATCGACAGGGCATCGATCTCCTGCAGGAAATCAAGCATGACCACGCAGACGTCGAGGTCATCATCATTACCGGCTACGGCAGCCTCAAGTCAGCAATGGACGGAATACGGCACGGAGCGGCGGGATACTTACTCAAGCCGTTCAACGTGACGGAACTCGTCACGTTGGTCAATCAGACCTTGGAGAAGAAGCAGCGGCTCGATTTTCTCCGCCGGTTTCTCGAATCGTCCGCGCACGATTGGAATTCGGAATCGGGTTCCGAACTGGCATGGAAAGGATTGCGGGACGGCTACGCCAAGATTACGGCGGGCTCCGAGGGGCGGGGCTCCGCTTGTGATTCAATCGATCTTCTGGCCCTCTGCTCCGATCTTCTTGAAGCCAAGGACCGGCAACTGTTGAATCATTGCAGCCGCGTCAGTTTCTACGCGACGCTTCTCGCCAACCGAAGTCAGCTCTCTGCCAATGAGCAGAAGTGGTTGGCCCTTGGTGCTTTCCTCCACGACATCGGCAAAATTGCTCTCCCTTCCTATCACTTCACCTACGATGGCATTCGGACGCCCGGGCAGACCCGGGACAATAAGCGCCATACGGAACTTGGCGTGAAGATCATCGCCCCGTTAGGCTTGCCCGCCGAGGTGGGCCAGATTATCGGCTACCATCACGAGAAATGGGACGGATCAGGCTTCCCTCACGGACTGCAAGGCCAGGGAATTCCGTTGCTCGCCCGGATCGTCTGCCTCGCACAGAGCTTCGACCATCTCACCGCCGAAGTCCCCGAGGGGAATCCACTCTCCATTGATGAGGCGTGCGAATTCCTCTCAGCACACGCTGGAACATTCTTCGACCCCTCCTTGACCATGCTCTTCGTTCAGGTCGTACAAGAATGCAAAGCCTCGCTTCCCGCCATGGCGATTGCCACGACTCCATCGGGACAGCAGGGCCTCTAAAGAATCATTCCGGCCGTCCAGCTCCTGCAATCAACTCGGCCGCCGTCTCGCGAACCTTTTTCGTCACCGTCACCCCGCCGAGCATCCTGGCGATCTCCTCCTCGCGTGCCACACCGCTGAGCGCCTTGACGGAGGTGACTGTCCGAGAGCCGTCCTCCGCTTTCTGCACCCGAAGATGGTGATCCGCTTGTGAGGCGACTTGCGGGAGATGGGTGATGCAAAATACTTGATGGAAGGCGCCCAACGTTCTCAGCCTGATACCCATCGCCGCTGCCACCGCACCGCCCACTCCCGTATCGATTTCGTCAAAGACGAGCACGGGGACGCGATCACGCTCGGCCAACACTGTCTTGAGCGCCAACATGATTCTCGACAATTCACCCCCGGAGGCGATCTTGCTTAAGGGCTTTGGCGGCTCCCCGCGATTGCTCGACAGCATGAATTCCACACGATTACACCCCGAGGGACCCCACCGATCCGCTTCATCCATCTCGGAGACCGATACGGTGAACAACGTCTGCGGAAGTTTCAGCGCCGCCAACTCGGCCGCGACTGTCCGAGTCAATCGGGTCGCCGACGCTCGACGCCTTTTCGAAAGTTCTCTTGCCAATTGCTGCAGATGTCCTTCGAAGCGGCCGAGCTCCGCCGTTACCTCGCGAAGCCGACTTTCAGAACCTTCGATACTCTGCAGCTCATTCGTTGCCAGGACGCACGCCGCCATGACGTCTTCGATCGTGCCCCCGTACTTTTTCTTGAGACGCTGCAAGAGACTCAGCCGCTCGTCGACGATGCCTTGCCGCTCAGGGTCGGAAGCCGTTCGTTCGGCGTAATCCCGAAGCCGCCATGCAAGCTCCTTCAACTGGATCGACGCCTCATGAGCATAGGGTGCGGCATCCTCCATGGATGAATCGGTCTGTCCCAGCTCTTTCAGCAATGAGCCGACGCGCGCCACATTACCGAGTATACCGTGCTCATCCGCCGCCAGCAGCCTATAGGCCTCCTCGGCAAGTTCCCGCAAGCGGTTGGCGTGGAGCAATCGCTGTCGTTCGGCAAGGAGGCCCGCTTCTTCTCCCGGCTGTAGGCCGGCTCGGCTGATCTCGTCGACCTGAAACCTGAGCATCTCCTGGATCCGGGCCTTGTCGGCAGCCCCTGCCGCGATCGCCTCTCGTTGTGCAAGGCATTCGGTCCATCGTCGGTACGTCTCTTGATATCGGTCACGCAAGTCCTGCAGATCTCCGAAGGCATCCAATGCTTCCAACTGGTTGTTCGTCGATAGAAGCGATTGTTGCTCGTGCTGACCATGGATATCGACCAGTGTCCCGCCCAATTCTTCGAGTCCTCGCAAAGGACACAGACTTCCGTTGAGGTAGATGCGATGCCGGCCCGAACGGGACAAGACGCGCTTGAGGATCAGATCGGACTCGTCGGATCGCATGACGCCCTGGTCACGAAGACGACGGAGCAAGGGGTGACCGCCGGACAGATGGAACGCCGCCTCCAATACCGCTTCTTCTTCTCCGGTGCGGATCTGTTCAGAGGATGCGCGCCCGCCGACCAAGAGACCGATGGCGTCGACCAACAGGGACTTGCCTGCTCCGGTCTCGCCGGTGAGAACTGTAAAGCCGGGTTGGAATTGGAGATGCAGTGCGTCGATCAGCGCGAAATTCTCGATGCGCAGCTCAGTGAGCATCAGGTGGGCGAGATCATCACTTCAATGAGGCGTCGATGACTCTCCAAGGCAGGGCAGGGCCTAGGAATGGTCAGGGTATTCCATTACGCGGAGCCCGCGTGCTGGGCGAGCAATGAGTCGATCATCTCCTTGAACTGCCGCTTCGGCCTCGCACCGACCAGCTTTTCGACGACTTGCCCATTCTTGAAGAAGAGAATCGTGGGGATGCTCATGACCTGATACCGGCCGGCGACTTCCGGGTTCTCGTCGGTATTGAGCTTCCGCACTTTGACCTTTCCCGCATATTCCTTCGCCAGTTCCTCAATAATAGGGGCGACCATTTGGCATGGTCCGCACCAGACGGCCCAGAAATCGACCATGACCAATTCAGGAGCTTTGATCACATCCGTTTCCCACGTCGCATCTTCGACCTTCAACGCATCACCTGCCACGTGATTCCCTCCTTCAGGACAACAAGAGTTCTCCTAGGCATCGTATACCAGCGTTCTTTCTCGAGTCAATTCCGGTCCTCGCCATTACCAGTTCCACTCCGGCGGAATGCCGTGCCACCATCCGTCCGGTTTGGCTTTCCTCCATGCCGTTTGCTGCGGCCACACAACGGCGACGATGGCCGCATCCAATTTTGCGGCCATTGCGGCCGCGATGTCCGCCTGCTGCCGCGCTCCGGCCTGCATCATCTCTTTGGCGATGCGAGTCAGTACGTCGGGCGGATCCACGAAATCTTCGGGTTTCGGCGTAAGCAGGCTCAGGTACAACAATTCGAGGGAAACCCATCGCTCCTGCTGTGCCAGCGACTCGATGTAGGCATCCATCGCTTGATACACGTACGTCAGGTACAGATAGGATTCCGCCGACGGGCGGGCATCGACCTCGCGCCGACAGGCATCAATCGCACGCCGAAAATCACCGGCAGCCAAATAGATTTTTGCACGCGCGAGGTTGCTCACGCTCGTTGCGTCGGCCCCGGACACGACGCTGGGGAAGTACGAACTGATTGCCAAGAGGCACAGGCACACGAGCCGGCCCATGACGCTCCCACTCACGACGCCGCCTGATCGCGACCTTCGTCCTCGTCTCAGTGGATCCCCGCTCCCGGCAGGGGCAAGGTTTCCTGTGGTCGCCCGTACGGCCCTCCCGGAGCAGCCCACGGTAGTCCCCTTTCTCCGTACAGCAGGGGGCTGAGGATGCTTCGCAGGACCGCCGTCCCAAAGTTCTCAGTCCATCCCACCCCTGTGAGGCTCAGCATGAAGTTGTACTGCGCGCGATCCGGAAACTGCAAATAGTAGAGCCCGAGCGCCCAGCACTTGCAGGGATTCTGGTACAGGCCCACGACATCATACTCGGGGCTTCTTCCGTGCTTAACATCGTAATAGGCCCTGCCGCCAACGGTCCAGCCCCACGGCATCCGCAAGGCGCCTGCCGCCGTGACGAATTGGATCTCTTGAGTCGGCGCGAACACTTCATTGAAGGAGATGGGGTTCCAAATATCGCCGCGCCGTACTCGATTCCCGTCCCTCGTGTACCGCTGCCCCACCTCCACGTACCAGTTGTTTGAGTCCTGCACGCGAAAATCCGTGTTGAATTGGCTGAATGTGGCTCGATACGGATCCACGAAGGCGTCCACCGTCAGAAACTGATTGATCACCGGTTTCTGCCCCGCGATCACGCCGACCCCGCGGCCGAAGGCCTGTCCCCCTTCCGGAGTGGGGATCAACGTCGGCAGATTGTTGCCGATCACGGCCCGCATCCAGAAATCCGAGAATCTCTTGCCGCTGATCGGCACGGTGGCCGGCTGCAACGGCTGCGTCGGCGTCCCGATCAACGGTTGAACACCGGGAGTGAAATTCCTTGCCTGCGTCTGGACGCCGTCGACATGGTAGCTCTGCGCGAGGGTGAGATCGAGCCAATTGAAACTGGTGTGGCCGTCCTGCTCCAGCAGCCGGCTCTTGACCATGTACGTGAGGAGGTTTTTTTTCGGCAAATCATCCACCTGATCGATCTGAGTGAGCTTGGATTGATCGGTCGCCGGCACATATTCGTACGTGACGCGCGGCTCGATGGTATGGAGCAAGGCCGGACCGTCGGTGGGCAGGTACCTCCGGCTCAGCTTGGACGTGGCGTCCAGCGCGGCCCAAAACGTTTCGCGATGCTGGCTGCTTTCTTCCACGGCTCCGCGCTCGTAGTACACTTCTCGGAATTTGACCTGCGGCATCAAGCCGACCACATGCCCGATGTCCGTTACGCCGGTCGTCAATCCCGGAACAAGATCGACGCGGTTCTGAGTGAAGCCCTGATCTCGGTAGAAATTCACAAAATTCGTGTCCGCGTTGAACAGAATGGGGGAATTGAACAATGGCGTATTCGGCACGGTATAACCGACTTCAGGCAGGCGCTGGAAGGTGTCGTTCCCTCCTGATTGGAGTGGCTGGAGATACTGGCCCAAGAGATACAAATTTCCCGAATACAGGCGCTGGGTCGCCAGTAGATTGTTTTCACTGCTCGGGAGTGCCCGCTGCGTACCCGAGTTGCTCAATTGCTGGAGATAATTGGGGTCGGTCACAAGGTTCGCCTGAATGCGTAGAAGCAGATTCTCGGTAAGCTGCTGTGTGTGGAAGCCGCTGATCAATCCGCGCGCTTTTTTGACGTCTTCGGTCCCCGTGTTGGTCACTCCCGATACGTTGGGAAGTTGCGTCTGCTGGAGATAGCTCACGAACCATTGCCCTCTCGATAATCGGTTGATGACGTACCGGTACTCGGCATCACTTCCATATCCGAGGTTCGAAAAATACGAAGGAGAAAGGGTGAAATCTTGGCTCGGATTGATCGCCCAGTACAGGCTTTCCTGAAAGTGCCATCCGAAGCGGTTATCGTACCCAATCGTGGGAATCAAAAAGCCGCTGCTTCGTGGAGTGAGTGGATAGGTCATGGTCGGCAGCGGAATGACGGGCACATCCAAGAGGCAAAACCATCCGCCCTTGAAGGCAATGCTATTGCCCATGTTGAGGTCCAAGTCTTTAAATTGAAATCTCCATGCCGGCGTCTCGCCTTCCTCGGCGTCGCAATTGGTAAACCGTCCCTCCTTCACGCGGTAGTGGTCTTCCGAAAATCGTTGGATGAGGCGCCCCTCGATGAGAGTGTTGCTGGCTCTGACATACACGTATCCATGGGTCAAGATGCCGGCCTCGGTGTTGATGTTCAGTTCCAGACGATCGGCCACGACGTCGCCCTTCGGGTCCGTCAGATGTACGTGGCCTGTGGCGATTAACAAGCCGGGCAATGCCTGAATCGTCATGTGATCCGCGGTGAGGTGGAGGCTCCCCTGATCGACGACAACCGATCCCTCGGCTTCGTACACCTCTTCCCCTTGCAGGTAGTCGATACGGTCCGCCCTGATGTCCAGGGGAGGAGAGCCGGAAGAAGAAGAGGACGGAGCAATGACGGCGGTCTCAGCCGCCTGTGCCCCCATCACAATCTGCAGCACGAACAGGACAGCGCAGGCCGTGATTCCGGCTGCCCGCGCGACGGGAGCGGTCATGTCAACCCCGAAGAGGTGACAACTCACAGCCACGCAATGCCGCCTTCACCTCTCCAACCAACATCAAGGACCCCGTCACGCAAATGATGTCCCGAGGAGATGCGCTGCGCTTCGCCAATGCCAGAGCTTCGCTTGCGGGCGACGCCACGGAAGACACCGGAACAATGTCTCGCAGCTCTCGCTGGAGGTCTTCAGCCGATGCGGATCGTGCAATGTCGACCTGGGTGAAGATGATGTGGTCCGCGACCGCCCGCAATGCTCTCGCCACTCCTCGGTGATCTTTATCTCGCATCATGGCCAAGACGACCGTGACGCGACTCGAGGGCCTGGCTGCCTTTATGGAATGAAGATATTCGGCCAGAACGCCAGCACTGGCCGGATTGTGAGCGCCGTCGAGCAGGACGGTCGGGTCGCGTTGCACCTCCTCAAGCCTGCCCTCCCAGCGGACTGATGCCAATCCGGTCCTCACGGCATGCTCGCCGATCGGGGGCGTGATCGTCCCCGCCGCTTGAAGCAGGGCGATCGCGCATGCGGCGTTGTCCAGTTGATAGGTCCCGTTCAAGACGACCGATAGATCGTCATAGTGAACCGCGCCGCTTTGATAGCAAAACCGGTCGGACGTCCCTCGCACGGTGAATGTTGTCCCGAGCCGGGAGACAGGCGCCCGCCGCTCGTCCGCCACATTGAGAATGATCTCAAGGGCCTCTCCCTCAATACGGCCCAAAATGACCGGGACCTGAGGCTTAATGATCCCCGCCTTTTCAAAGGCGATCGCTGGAAGCGTGTCGCCGAGGTATTCCTGATGATCCAGGGCAACGGTCGTAATCGCGCAGGCCCGAGGTGCCGCGATGTTGGTCGCATCGAAACGTCCCCCCAGCCCGACTTCCAGCACCGCCACCTCGACACCCGCGTCCGCAAAATATTGCAAGGCCATCGCCGTCGTGCTCTCGAAGAAGGTGGCCGCGAGGTCCCCTCCGCTCGCGCAGCGAACGACGCCGGTCAACCGGGCCACCTCGGCCTCGGGAATCATGGCACCATTGACCCGGATTCGCTCCCTGAATTCCACGAGGTGGGGGGACGTGTACAGTCCGACACGATGGCCGGCCGCTTCGAGAATGGCCGCCGCGATGGCCGCGGTCGACCCTTTCCCGTTCGTTCCCGCAATATGAACGACGGCATACCGCGTTTGAGGATTGCCGAGGCGGCTCATGAGCGTCGTCATCGTCTCCAGCCCCAGCTTAATGCCGTGTTTCTGCAGGCTGTAGAGATAGGCGACAGCGGCGGAATAGGTCATGGTCTGGACGAGCAGAGATGAAAGAACCGGCAGTTGTGTTCCTCGGCAGCCCGCTAAAAGTGACCGACGAGGGTGCTCAACGTTTCTTTCAGCTGTTTTCGTTCGACGATCATGTCGATCATCCCATGCTCGAGGAGAAATTCGGCGCGCTGGAACTGGTCCGGCAGCTGCTGCTTGATGGTTTGTTCGATCACTCGGGGACCGGCGAAACCGATCAAGGCTTTCGGTTCGGCTATGATGACGTCTCCCAGCATGGCGACGCTCGCCGTCACGCCGCCGAAGGTGGGATCGGCAAGCAGGCAGACAAAGGGAAGTTTCGCCTCTCCGAGTTTGGCCACGGCGGCAGAGGTCTTCGCCATCTGCATGAGCGAAAGAATCCCCTCCTGCATGCGCGCTCCCCCGGACGCGGTGACAAGAATGACGGGAAGTTTTGCCTCCAGGGCTCGGTCGATGGCCCGGCAGATCTTTTCTCCCACGACCGACCCCATGCTGCCTCCCATAAAACCGAAATCAAACACGCAGAGAGCGACCCGCCGGCCGTTGATTTGGCCTTCGCCGATCACCATGGCGTCCTTTCGGCCGGTCTTCTCCTGCTGCGCTTTCACGCGCTCCTTGTAGGACTTGGTGTCGTGAAACCCGAGGGGGTCCAGGGGCGCGAGGTCGGCGTCCCATTCCTTGAACGTTCCGAAGTCGACCAAGAGCGTGATCCGCTCCATCACCGAGATAGGGAAATGGTAATCGCATTTCGGGCAAACTTTGTTGTTGCGGTCCACTTCCTTGCGATACACGATCTCTCGACAATGGTTGCATTTCAGCCACATCCCCTCCGCGACCTTTGATCGCTTGGGGGGTTCCGGCTCGGATGGTTTCTGCTTCTTAAACCAGGCCATCGGCACACCCCTCCCTCCTCCGCTTCAATCGTCGACTCCCCCGACTGCCACGGCGGACGAGACCCGTCTTGCGCCATCAATACGGCAGCGGAGAATACCACAGCCCGAGGAATGACGCACGTAGATTCCCGCAAGACCGACGCGAGAGGTCTTTACAAGGGAGAGTCACCGAGTGCGATATGCAGAAGCATCAACAGTCCGAGGCCGATGCTGGCCAGACTCGCGAGGCCTTGAATCGCCAGCAGCATTGGACGGCCGAACGACAGCGACCAGACCATCGGCAGGCTGATGCCCAGTCCGATCAGCATCATGCCGGCAATCGATCCGATCCCAAACACGGCGATGTACATCAGGCCCTGGCCAAACGAACGGGACGCGGAGAGCACGACAAGCAGCAGCGCGGCTGAGCCCGCCATTCCGTGCGCCATTCCAATACAGAGAGGTTTCACCGAGTCCGACCACCAATGCGGGTGCCGGTGACCGGGGTCGGCCACATGACTATGGAGATGGATATGGCGATGTCCATCGTGGTCGTGCGCATGGGCATGCCACCCTTCCCGCAGCAGTTTCACGGCCAGCGTCCCTCCCAGCGCAATCAACATCAAACCCACCGCCGATTCCGCCACGACGGCCAGGGATGGAGGCACCGGGATGCCGAGGGCGAGCACGACGGCTCCCACGGCAAGCAGCACGAGGGTATGGCCGATGCCCCAGCAGAATCCGATCAAGCCGGACGTTCGCCACGAGGGACGGTGAGCGATGACAGTGGAGATCGCGGCGATGTGGTCGCTGTCGAGGGCGTGGCGGAGGCCCAACAGAAATCCCAGGCCGAGGACACTGAGGAGTTCTCTATCCACCATTCGGAGTCAACATAGAACGGAAACGCGGGTCACCAGGAGACCGGTATCAGAAGCCAAGCTGGCGACTATCTCATTCAACCGCCGCGGGCGTGCATCTCCAGATGCGGATCCTCTCTCAACCGGTCGATATCGATGAGGCCGCCCCCGCGCAGCCCAGCTCGCTCCAAAGCTTTCCGGTCTTCAGCGCCTCGATCGCGCCTAGCTTCCCAGCCGGCCCGGATGAAGCTTCGCATCTCCTCCGGTGCGATTCCGGCACGAAGCGGGCGGCGAAGATCCGTACCGGCGGTCGCATAGAGACAGCGGTACCACATGCCGTCGGCAGTCAAGCGGCTGCGATCGCACGTCGAGCAGAACGGGGTCGTGGTGGAAGGAATAATGCCGAAGGACAGGCCATCCGGAAGAAGAAACCGCTGCGCAGGCGCTGATCCCCGCTCAAGAATTGGCTCGATCGTTCCGTAGTGTCTGGCGAGGATCTCGAGGATCGCCGCCCGGGAGAGCACCTTTTCAGGAACCCAGTCGTTTGCTCCGCCCACGTCCATGTACTCGATGAATCGGACCTCCGCCTGATAGTGCCTGCCGAACTCGATCAGGGCGACCAATTCGTCGTCGTTGAAGCCGCGAATGGCGACCGTATCCAATTTCAAGGCCGTAAACCCGGCCCGCCCCACGGATTCGATTCCCTCCAGTACCCGGGCATATTCGTCGCGCCGCGTCAACTGCCGGAACCGCTCGGGCCGAAGCGTATCGAGGCTGACGGTAATACGATGCAGGCCCGCTTCATACAATGACTGAACCTGGTCGGCGAGCAAAATGCCGTTCGTCGTGAGGGCGATTTCCGTGATGCGTCGATTCTGCAGCAATAGGCGGATGAGGCGAGGGAGATCCCGGCGGAGCAGCGGCTCTCCGCCCGTCAATCTCACTTTGTCCACCCCGAGATCGGTAAAGTAGCCGGTCAGGGTCGCCATTTCCTCGAATGTCAGAATGTTTTCCCGAGGCAGCCAGACGTAGTCTTCTTCCGGCATGCAATAGGCGCAGCGAAGATTGCAGCGATCGGTGACCGAGAGCCGAAGGCTCTTCAACGGGCGCCCAAAGGTATCGACGATTCTCTGAGGGGCGGCGCTGTTGAGTGACGAGGGTTCCATGTCGATCCGGTGCCTAGGGATGTTCCTCCACCCACACTTCGCCACTCGGCGTGTGTTCCAACTTCCAGATCGGCGTAATCTGTTTCAATTCGTCGATCGCCCATTTACAGGCTCGGAACGCCTCGGCGCGATGCTCCGCCCCGGCAATGATCAACACGATGTTTTCGCCGATCGAAATGTCCCCGTACCGATGGACGATCAACAGTTCCAGAATGTCAAAGTCCTTCAGCGCCCGTTCGCGGATCTCGCGCAGCTTCTTCTGCGCCATCCCTTCATAGTGCTCGAAGGTGATGCCGTCCACGTCCCGCCCCTTGGAGCGGTCCCGGGCCGTCCCGAGAAAAATGGACACCCCCCCGATCCGCTTCGATCGGCATCGCACACGATTGATTTCTGCGTCCACGGAAAAGTCTTCGCGCTGCACGCGAACGAGCAATGCGTCATCCTGGACCCCTGGCATGGCAGGTGTTGACGTCGTCTCTCCCTCCATGGTCATCCCTTCATCGCCCCTGGCTTTTCCCGACCAGCAACGGCCATCCATTGCCGTCCAGGCCCGCCCGCCGTGCAGGCTATCTTCCGCCGGCAAACGGCGGCAGCAGGGCGATCTCGTCGCTCTCGTGAATTTGAGTCTCGTCCTGTGCAATCTCGTGATTCACCGAGACCAGGACTTTCCGTTTTTGAATCAGTTCGCCGATCAGCGGATAGGCTTTGTCCACCAACTCAACCAGATCCTTCACACGCTGCCCATCCATCAATGCAAACGACAGAGACGCCTGAGTGCCTGCCAGCGATTTCGTCATGCCGAACAATCGGACGGTAACCATGTCACTCATCGACTCGATTGTACGTGCCCGACTTACCGCCCGATTTCGACAGCAAGCACACGTCGGTGAAGGTCATGGCCCGGTCGATGGCCTTGCACATATCATAAATCGTGAGTGCCGCCACGGAGGCGGCCGTCATCGCCTCCATCTCGACGCCCGTCTGGCCGGTCGTCTTGGCGGTCGCGATAACAGTGATCGAACAGCGCCCGTTGGCGTCCGGCAGAGACTCCTCTTTGAATGCGATATCGACGCTGGACAGAAAAAGGGGGTGGCACATGGGAATCAGGTCGGAAGTCTTCTTCGCTCCCATGACACCCGCGACTTGGGCGACAGCCAGGACATCGCCCTTGGCGATCTTCCCGCGCTGGATCTGTTGTAGGGTTTGAGGTTGGAGGAGAATTTTCGCTTGCGCCGTCGCCACCCGCTCGGTCTGAGCCTTGGCGCTCACATCGACCATACGAGCCCGCCCCGACTCGTTGAAATGGGTAAACTCAGCCATTTTCCTCGACGAATCAGCCGGTTAGCTGCGGCGATCGGTGATTATATGGGGCTGTGAATCCGGGAGTCAATAGAGGAAGCGCCGGCGCTTGGTTTCGCCCTCGGATCTTTCCTCTCGGGCCCGGCCTTCCCGCGCCGGTGCATGTCTCCGTCCCGCAGACCCCGGACGGTGCAGCTGCCGTGTTATCTCGGAGATGCAAGAGGCACCTTCACACCTGCGCCCCGCCAACGGTTGGTTGACACCCCTGTTCCCATCCCGGACAATGGATCAATGGGAAACAAGATCGTCATCGAACGGCTGGAATTTCAAGGCCGCTGCGGCGTGACGCCGGAGGAACGGCGTCATCCCCAACCGATCGCCGTCGACCTGGAGCTCGACTGCGACATCGCTCCCGCCGCTGCTTCGGACCGGATCGCGGATACCGTCGACTACGCCAAAGTGGCGGAACGGATCGCGGAACTGGGGCAAACCCAACCATCTGCGTTACTGGAGACGCTGGGAGAGCGGCTTCTCACCATGCTGTTCACGGAATTTCCCGTCGATCGCGCCAAGCTCTGGCTGAGAAAACTTACTCCTCCCCTCCTCCAACTGACCGGCTCCGTGGGAGTCAAACTCGAACGAAGCCGAGCCGGATTTCCCGCTCACGGCCACGATCGTCCGCCTTCACGTTTCCTGGTTCGGAACCTGGGTCGATTGCCAAAAGGCCGGGTGCTGGATTTGGCCAGCGGCACCGGCCGACATGCCCTCTATCTCGCGGCTCACGGATTTGACGTTGACGCCATCGATCGGGATGCAGACGCCTTGTCGAAACTGGCTGCGGCGGCGAAAGAGCGGAATATGTCCAATATCCTGGTGAAGGCCGTCGATCTGGAGCGAACGACAGACGAGCGTCCGGAGTTTCCACGCGACGCTTACGATGTCATTCTCGTGTCGTTCTATTTGTACCGCCCGCTGTTTCCGTTCCTGATCGAGGCGCTCAAGACAAACGGCGTGCTGGTGTATGAAACGTTTACGATCGACAACTATATCCGACATCGCCATCCGCGGCGTTGGGAATTTTGCCTCGCCCCTAACGAATTGCTTCGTTTGACGTCAACCCTTCGTGTGCTGTCGTACGACGAGGGCGAACACGGGGACGAGTCTGGTATGGGCTCGCTCTATACCGCGCAGCTTCTCGCTCAGAAGCCCGGATCCGTCGTCGGCTCATGAGTCGTATCGATCTTCATCTTCATACGACGCATTCGGACGGCAGCCTCCGTCCGTCGGAAGTCGTCTCGCTCGCACAAGCCGCCGGGGTCACGGCCCTCGCCATTACGGACCATGACATTACGGCAGGGATCCCTGAAGCGATGGCGGCCGGCGACGCCGCCGGGATCGAAGTGCTTCCGGGCGTCGAGCTCAGCTCATTCGACGGCAGGAGCGAGCTTCACATCCTCGGATATTTCATCAGATGGCAGGACGCATCCTTCAACGAACGCCTTGCCACGTTGCGGGCCAGCCGACATCAGCGCAATCCGATGATCGTGGAAAGGCTGCGCGCGCTCGGACTCGAGGTCACCTATGACGAGGTCCGATCCTTGGCCAAGACCGAAGCGGTCGGCAGACCGCATATCGCGCAACTGCTCATGCAGAAAGGATACGTGACGTCCGCGAAGGAAGCGTTCGACCGCTATCTCGCGGAAGGCCGTTCGGCCTATGTCGCCAGACAACTTCCCAGCCCGGCGGAGGCCATCGGCTGGATCAGGGAAGCCAAAGGCATCCCGGTCCTCGCGCATCCGAGTTGGATCAGGGAATCCGATGATGCGTTGAAAGCCCGCATCAAATCGTTGAAGGATGCGGGTCTTGGAGGGCTGGAAGTGCACTACAGCACCCATACCAAAGCGCAGACGGGGATGTTTCTTGAGCTGGGAAAACAATTGGATCTCCTGATCACCGGCGGCAGTGACTTCCATGGCATCACGAAACCCGAAATCGTTGTCGGACGGGGGCGCGGAGATTTAAAGGTTGATCCGGCCCTGCTCGCTCCGCTGAGGGAAGCCGCCACGAGGGCGTAGCCGAACCGCTTCTTTCGCCACATCTTTCCTCCAATTCATTGACTACGCGAGTCGTTCCGCTACACTGAGACGAATTTTCCCGCACTATCCGGCTGTCCTATGTCGAAGGCCTGGAACTGGGTCATTCCCCATCTTGTTGGCATTGTGGCGGCCTTGCTGGCTGCTCCGATCCTGAGCAGCCTCTCTGCGGTTCAGTCGTATTCCGTTCCCGCTCTCTCAATGACTGGCGCGGCGGCCGTACGCTTCGCCGCCGACATGCTCGCACTTGTCATGCTCTTTTCGTTGGGTGTCACTGCCTATCGGGAACTCCCCGACAACGGACGAGGATCGGGGTTCTTTCGGCAGATTGTCCTTCCCATCACGGTGCTGCTTATCGTGACGTATGGCGACAAAGTCCTCCGCGGCCTCGCCTTCCCGTTAGTGGAACGATTCGGACTCGTCGACTATCAGCGGGCCTATGCAGCGGCCATGGTGGGGACGGGATCCTGGCTCACGGTCATGTGGCTTAGGCATCTCGGCTCATTGAAGCAGGCGTTCGTTTCCGCAAAAACAGTCGAGGAAGACTCGACCGACAGCGCACCGGACGGCGAGGCAGAGCCCTCGGGGGACAGCACGACTGTGTCGACCTCCTCTGGCACACCCCCGTCCGTGCTCGGACGGTACAAAGTCCTTAACGAGCTGGGACGGGGCGCCATGGGCATCGTGTACCTCGGCAAAGATCCGACCATTCAGCGCTTCGTCGCCATCAAGACCATGCGCCTGGATCAGATCGAGGACGCCGACAAATTGAAGGAGGTCAAAGCGCGGTTTTTCAGGGAGGCAGAATCCGCGGGACGCCTGTCACACCCGAACATCGTGACGATTTACGATGCCGGCGAACAAGACGATCTCGGATACATCGCGATGGAGCTGCTCGAAGGCCACTCGCTCAAACAGTGGTCTCGGCCTCCGAACTTGATGCCGTTCTCCGACGTGGCTCAAGTCCTTTCGGCCGTTGCCGACGCCCTCGACTACGCGCATCAACAAGGGGTCGTCCATCGCGACATCAAGCCGGCGAACATCATGCTGACGAAACATCGCTTGGTCAAAGTGATGGATTTCGGCATCGCAAAAGTCACTTCGAGCAGCAAGACGCAGACCGACATCGTCCTGGGCACTCCCACGTACATGTCTCCTGAGCAGATCGCGGGCAAGAAAGTCGACGGACGGTCGGATATCTTTTCGCTTGGCGTCGTCCTGTTCGAGCTGCTGACCGGGCGGCCTCCGTTTACGGCGGACAACCTCTCGGCCTTGCTGTTCGCGATCGCGCACCATCCACATCCGTCCCTCGGAAGCCTCCGCCACGACGTGCCGCCGGCGTTTCAGGACGTGCTGGACCGCGCCTTACAGAAGGAACTGCCGCAACGATACCGCCGTGCGAGCGAGCTAGCGCAAGAGCTCCGTGCCTGTTCGCAGAGTCTTGCCGCGTAATCCGGAGCCTCATGGCCGCCGGCGTAATCTACAGCGTCAAGTCGGACATCGGGATCAGGCGGACGCATAACGAGGACCGCTTCCTGGCCGATCCCGACCTCGGCCTCTACGTGGTTTGCGACGGGATGGGAGGCGGCAACGCGGGGGAAGTGGCGAGCATGATGGCCATCGAGACGATGCAGGCCCACGTGCTCGCCGGCATTCAGACGGCGGCGCCCCCGCCCAACCTGGATGTCAACGTGTCACTGACTACTCATCGCCTAGCCGATGCCGTCCGCGCGGCGAACGAAGCGATTCATAGGACGTCATGGTCGCATCCAGCCTATGCCGGGATGGGCACCACCGTCGTGGCGGTCCTACTCGCCGAGAGGATCCTCTCGATCGCCCACGTGGGTGACAGCCGGCTTTATCTCATCCGCAACAAAACAATCCAAGCCTTGACCGCAGACCATTCATGGGTTGCCGAACAGGTACAACAAGGATTCCTGACGGAAGAAGAGGCCGAGCGATCCCCCAAGCGACACATCGTCACCAGAGCCCTGGGAGTCGAAGCGCACGTCGACGTGGAGATCGGAGAAATCCCGGTCCAGCGAGGCGACCGGTTCCTGTTGTGCTCCGACGGGTTGACGCGTGGTGTCCGAGCGAAGGATATTCTTCGGGTGCTCGAGGAACGATCGGATATCGACTCGCTCACCGACCGTCTCGTGACCATGGCCAATGCGGCGGGGGGCGAAGACAACACGACAGTCCTTCTTCTCGACATCCAGACCGACGCGGCTCATCGTTTCTGGCGCCGATTTACGCGATGGCTTCCCCAGGCGTCATAGACCAAGGAGCGACGTATGAGCGACCCCGTGACTGATCACCCAAGACTGCTCGTCAAGTTGTGCGGCCAAGGAACGCGGAGCGTGGAGTTGACGGGCGACGGTTTTACGATCGGCAGGAAGGCGGGCAATGACTTGCCCATCGAAGATCATACTGTTTCAGGCCGCCATGCCAAGGTCGTGAAGGTCCAGTCCGTGTATTTTCTCGAAGACCTGAAGAGTACGAATGGCACGTGGGTCAATGGAAAAAGGATCGAACGTCATCAATTGCGCGATGCGGACGTGATCACGATCGGACAGCATCGCATCATCTTTCAGGAGCCGGCCTCGCCCATGGCCGCCGTTTCGACGCCGTCAGCCGAGATGGAGCAGACGATGATCATCGGAGGGCGGGAACAATCGACCCCATCCGGCAGCCTCGGCGCCAAAATTCTGGTGACGGAGGGCAAAACTGATCGGTTGGAATATCACCTCACACAAAGCGTCGCGTTGATCGGTTCCCAGCACGGAGCGGCGATCAAGCTTACCGGCTGGTTTGCCCCGAAGTCAGCCGCTCAGATTTTTCAGCGGGGCGGAGCCTACTTCATCAGCTGCGCCCAGGAATCCAGGCGCGTGTTCGTCAACGGACAAGAGATCTCGGGCCAGCAACAACTCAAGAACGGCGATCAGGTCGAGGTCGCCAACATCGCCTTTACGTTTTATCTGCTTCCGTGCCGGCGGGCGTGATCCTACTGTTGCCGAAAGAACAGCGTGCCTTTCGCCAGCGTTTCGTAGCAGCGGTCAGACACCTCGGGGGCATGTTCCTGGAGGCACTGAAGCATCCGTCCCTCACCGGGCTTGCTCAGAGGACAGAGTCGGCGGGCGTCGTCCCGGCAGGCGTTCAGCATGCGCCCATGATCTTCCTTCCACTTCACGAATTGCTCCCTCAGATGGTTTTGACAGGCGGGGGGAAGTTCCTTGATCCGTCGTTTGACGCAGCGGGATTGGCCGCTTCCATCCATGTCAGGACAGAGTTGCTCTACTTCGGCATCGCATTTGATTCGAAGCACTTGAGCGGTCCGTGGATCCACCGTCTCGATTGGAGTCAGATGAGCGCTTGACTGATCCGACGAACCTGCGCCGGCCCCTCCTGGGGGCGAGAGGGTGACGCCGGGAATCGAAAGATCCAACTCCGCCTCCGGCTTCGCCGTCCCGGACTGCGCCTGCATGGCGAGTGAACGATCAAGCCCTGCTCGCGGCGGTCCCCCGGCCACCTTGGCCAGCAGTTCTTCATGAGAAGGCAAGCTCGTGATGATCCCAATCCAGACGACGGCCAATCCAACGATCGTGACGGCCCCGGCCAGGATTCGGCTCATTGCGTCCTGCTGAGCCATGGCTCCTCCTCTTGCTCAGAGGCAGCATAGGCCAAGGTTCGGAAAAAATCGACGAATTGTCGATTCAGCACCTGCGAATGAGTCGTGCAGGATGGTTGGCCCTGGTGCAGTTGCACCACCACTGACAGAAAATTCCTGTGTCCTGTCACTTAGCATGTCGGGAACTGAAAGCGCGAGAACGGCAGGGAGCAGGTCTGTGACCTGCTAGTTCTCCGGCGCTTCAACGATGTGATTCTCAAACCTGGTGCAACCTTCGGCGAGCAAACGATTGGTGAGCATTTCACCGGGCCATTCGATCGGCAGGTCGGCGGTAAAGACCCAGACGTCCGGAGACGTCCAGACCGGTCCGTGTTCCTCGGGTAGCTCCGGGTCGAACAGATCGGTCCACACCGGCATGTAGACACCGTTGCCGCATTGCGTGTGCAGGTGGACGATGGTACGCGCCCGAACCAAGGGGTCGAGGTCGCGCCAGACTGCCGCGGTCTCATCCGCCAACCGATGCAGCCTCACGGCATTCTGCGCGTCGAACATCGCATAGGCCGCGTACACGGGGGCTTCGATCGTATCCGGCGCATGCGCCAACTCAGGACACTGCTCCACCAATCCGTCCAGCAGCGCCCGCCGGTGGGGATCTTCCAGCGAGTCGGGCAATCCGGAATCCGGCACCCCGATCAATTCAAACAGCAGGAACGCAGTATTTTCGACGGGCGGGTACAAGCGCGCCGCAATGGAGTGCGCGCGCTGGGAATCCGCGACGGTGGCCAAATGCTCATTGAGCATCTGGAGCGTGAGCGGCTCCAAGGTCGCGTCCGTCAGCAGTCGAGCCTCGACCCGAACGACCGTCCCCGCCGGAAGCCGCAAATGACGGTGCAACAGGTCGGCCGTTGCCACGGGATCAATCTTCAGCTTCAAAGGGTGCGCGAGGTTGGCCTGCAGCGGCAGTTCGAGCGCCGCCATGACGGCATATGACGGTTTGTCATCCACCGGATCGTCCAACAGAATGGCGCAGGAGGCTTCAGCGACGAGGTCGAACAGCCATTCCGCCATATCTTCGTCGAGCGCGGCGAGGACGGTGAGCAAGTCGTGCTCCCGTCCTTGCTCCAGGAACGCCTGCAGCGTATCGATCGCCGCATCCGTATCGCCATGATCGTGACGACGAGCGTTGATGAGGTGGATCAGGTCTCTGGTCAGCGGATCGGGGCGGGACCAACTGATCATGTTCATTCCTTCGGCACGAGCTTCGGTCAAAGCCATGTTGCCAAACTTTTCGTACGGGAGCAAGCGGCGAGAGAGTTTGTTCGGCCACGAGCCGCGGCGTCACTCTCCAATGACCTTGACCAATACCCGCTTGCGCCGCCGTCCGTCGAACTCGCCGTAAAAAATCTGCTCCCAGGGACCGAAGTCCAGCTTGCCCTTCGTCACGGCGACGACCACCTCGCGCCCCATGAATTGCCGCTTGATATGGGCATCGCCGTTGTCCTCGCCCGTTTCATTATGGCGGTAGGCAGCCTCGTGCGGCGCGAGCGATTCCAGAAAGCGGTCGTAGTCCTGCAGCAGTCCGTGTTCGTCGTCGTTGATGTAGACGCTGGCCGTAATATGCATGGCGTTCACGAGGATCAACCCTTCCGTCACGCCACTCCGCCGCAGCACGGCCTCAACCTGCTCCGTGATGTTGATGTAGGCGCGCCTGGTCTTCGTCTCAAGCCACAATTCTTCGCGGTAGGATTTCATGCCGACGCCTGCGCTCTCGGACATTGTGAAGCGACGGAGGCTATAATGTAAACATGGCCACGAGAATGGTCTCCGTGCAGGTTCGACCAAAGTTGACGCCGGAAGCGCAACTCGTCCTCCGAAACCGATACCTGGTGAAGAATCTCCGGGGTCGGGTCATTGAATCGCCGGCGGAAATGTTTCGACGCATCGCGGACGACGTGGCCTTGGCAGAGCGCGGATATGACCGGCGGACCAGGCTGTCCCATGCCGGCCACCGTTTTTACGATTGCATGGCACGCCTGGACTTCCTGCCCAATTCACCGACGCTGATGAACGCCGGACGCCCGCTCCAGCAACTGTCCGCCTGCTTCGTCT
Source organism: Nitrospira sp. (assembly GCA_035760745.1). Lineage (GTDB taxonomy): Bacteria > Nitrospirota > Nitrospiria > Nitrospirales > Nitrospiraceae > Nitrospira_C. The sequence continues at coordinate 19,940 of DASTSI010000211.1, forward strand.
TGCCGGTGGACGATTCGCTGTCTAGCATTCTCGAGAGCGTCAAGTATCAAGCTCTGATCCATCAATCGGGAGGAGGCACCGGATTCTCCTTCAGCCGTTTGCGTCCGCATCGCGATCTCGTCGCGTCCACCAGCGGGGTGGCGTCCGGCCCCCTGTCTTTCATGCGCATCTTCAATCTCACGACCGACGTCATCAAGCAGGGCGGTACGAGGCGCGGCGCGAACATGGGCATCCTGCGGGTGGACCATCCCGACATTCTGGAGTTCATCGCGCTGAAGCAAGATCCGCATGAACTGACGAACTTCAATGTATCCGTGGGACTGACAGCGGCGTTCATGCGGGCGCGTCAGCGTAATCGCTCGTATGCGCTGGTCAATCCTCGCACCGGTCGCGCTTCCGGACGGCTTTCCGCCCGGATGGTTTTCGACCGCCTCGTGAACGCGGCCTGGGCGACGGGAGAACCGGGAGTCGTGTTCTTGGACACGATCAACCGCGCCAACCCCACGCCGCAACTCGGAGAGATCGAGGCGACCAACCCTTGCGGCGAGCAACCGCTGTTGCCGTTTGAATCCTGTACGCTGGGATCGATCAATGTCTCCCATTTCGTCACGCGCGCGAACTCACACCTCGCGATCGACTACGGCCGCCTAGGGGAACTCATTCCGACCGCCGTTCGGTTCCTCGACAACGTACTGGATCGCAATCACTATCCCTTTGCTGAAATCGAAGCGGCGACCTCGCGCACGAGAAAGATCGGACTCGGGATTATGGGGTTTGCCGATCTGCTGATCGCCCTCCACATTCCTTATGACTCCGAGGAGGCCTTGGACACGGCCTCCCAACTCATGGGCTTCATCCAATCGCGTGCCCATGAAGCCTCCCGGCGGCTCGCTCAGGAGCGAGGCACGTTTCCCGCTTATCGCGGCAGTCGGCTGGAGGAAGCCCGTGATCCCCGGCGGAATGCCACGGTGACGACGATCGCCCCCACCGGCACGATCAGCATTATCGCCGGCTGCTCCCCGGGGATCGAGCCGATCTACGCGATCCAGACAGTGAGGACGGTGATGGAAGGCACGCAACTCATCACGGTGCACCCTTCTTTCCTTCAGATGGCACGGACGACCGGGCTGGACCTCAAGCGTCTTCAGCCGCAACTGGATGGGGAGCCGTCGATCCAGCACCTCGCCGCGATCCCGGCCGACATCCGCCGTCTGTTTCTCACGGCGCACGACATCAGCCCGACGCATCATGTGCGCATGCAGGCCGTCTTTCAGCGGTACAGCGACAGCGGAGTCTCGAAGACCATCAATCTTCCCGCGTCGGCGACCAAAGAAGAAGTGGGACAGGCATTTCTCCTGGCCTACAAGCTGGGCTGCAAAGGGTTGACGGTGTTCCGCACCGGGAGCAGGGCCCACCAAGTCCTTTCCTGCGCAAAGACGCAAAGCTGCTGATGAAGATCGGCGCGGAAACATGCGACAAATTGACAGGGTCTTGTCTTGGTGATAAGTAGTTCCCCAGATCTTTAGGATTCGACCGCTCAGCTGGGAGGTGCTCGATGTCAGCGCTCGCAGGCAATCTGGTGTCCGTCGGAAGCCCGATGGGCTACCCGCTGTTCTTTGCCAGACAACCGGAGCCCGATTTGGAATTCACGGAAGAAGAGCTCGAACAAACAGCCACGACGAGACCGACGTCCTCGATGAAGCCCCCGAAAAAGTCCGGAGGCAAACCCTTCCTTTGGATCCTTCTGTTGGCCTTGATCGGCGGCGCCGCCTATCTCGCCATGGAACCGGAACAATTGAGCGAGTGGCTGGCTCCGCTCCTCGGTGAATCGACGACGCAGCAGACGCCGCCGACCGCAATGCGCCCCAAGAGTCAACCTGAGCCGGCGCCCGCTCCGCCGCCGGCTCCTCCGGCGACCCCCTCGGGGGACTCGGCGTCCGCTCCGCCGGCCGGCTCTGCGTCAAACGGAGACCAGCAGCCAGCCGCCCCACCGCTGGCCAAAGCTCCCGCTCCCGCAGCACCAGCGCCGCCGAGTCCCGCACAGGCGCCTGCCGCACCGACACAGGCCAGTTCTCCCCTCTTTGCCGAGGGACAAAAGGTCACGGTCATGGGAAATCCAGCCGCTCCCACCGAGATGGTTCAGTTGACGCTTGATCCAGCCGGGTCCAAACCAGGTCCAACCATCAGACCAGGTGCCACCCTGAGCATCCTCGACGGGGATCTCCAGCCGGGAGGCTGGGTGTATTCGGTTCGAACCGAAGATGGACTCAAGGGCTGGGTCGCCGAAAGGCGTCTTCGCATGAAATTCTAAGCGGGTTCCCCCGAACACGATGGCAGGCCGGAGAAGATCCGGCCTGCACTCCTTCCGGGCTAATGCTATAATCCCGCCGCAGCCTGACGTTTCGTCCCATCCGTCGCACCACATGAAGACGCTTCGTGCGATCATCTTTGATTTCGACGGCATTATCGCCAACACCGAACCCCTTCACTACGTCGCACTCAAGCAGACCCTTGCGGAGATCGGGATCGGGTTGACCGAGTCCGACTACTACGCGGAATATTTGGGGTATGACGACCGGGGCTGCTTCATTGCCGCGCTCGCGACGAATCGGCGACCGGTCGACGACTCCACGCTGTCGCGTTTGATGGAACGGAAGGCGCAAGCCTATTTGGAATCCGTAAAAGAGCATCTCGTCATCTTCCCCGGCATCCCGGAATTCGTCCGCGAGGCAGCCGCCTCGTTTCCTCTGGCCATCGCGTCCGGCGCGCTCCGGCACGAAATCGAATACATTTTGGAGCAAATAGGCCTGCGAAAAGAATTCTCGCATATCACGAGCGCCGAGGACGTCGCGCGCGGGAAACCCGATCCCCAGCCGTTTCTACACGCCCTCGAAGGATTGCGTCGTGCGCGGGATCCCGCCTTGACGGCCGGATCCTGTCTCGTGATCGAGGACTCTCTGCCCGGCATCAGAGGAGCCAAAGCCGCCGGCATGATGGTGCTTGCCGTGTCAAACACTCATACCATTCAAGATCTCCATGAAGCGCATGCCATCGTGGAGAGCGTGAAGGGAACCAACCTAGACGAACTGCGGAGCAGACTCTGGACGGGTTGATCGGGAGACCACATGAGAATCTGTTCACTCGTACCGGGAGCAACTGAAGTCGTCGCCGCGTTGGGCCTTGCCGACCAACTGGTGGCCATCAGCCATGAGTGCAACTACCCGGAACCGGTCCGTCATGCCCGCGTGGTCGTCGAGCCGGTGGTGGACGACCGTCTCGGAAGCCGGACGATCGATGAGCAGGTCAAGGAGGTCGTCTCATCCGGCCGTCCGCTCTATCGACTGAATGAAGAGGCTCTCATGGATGCGATGCCAGACATCGTGTTGGCTCAGGACTTGTGCCAGGTCTGCGCTGTCACCGCCAACGACCTCATGCAGGCGGTTCGGGCGCTGCCCGCCGCTCCCGAATTGCTGACCCTGAATCCCACTTCGGTCCAAGACGTGCTCAACGACATCGAGCGGATCGGCCGGGCCCTCGGACGCGAGGCCGAAAGCCGCCGCTACGTGGCTTCGCTTCGCAATCGGCTCGCCGCGGTCCAACAAACGAGCACGCGCGTCGGTCCGGCCGTGCTCTGCTTGGAGTGGCTTTCCCCGTTGTACTGCGCGGGCCATTGGATTCCTGAAATGGTGCAGTGGGCCGGCGGAAGGAATCTGATCGGAGAGCCGGCAAGACCGTCCCGCTCCATCACCTGGGAGGAGGCATTCGCGTCGGATCCGGATTTCGTCGTTGTCATGCCTTGCGGGTTTTCCGTGGAACGGACGATGAAAGAACTTGCCGAGCTCATCCGTTCCAGCCGTGAATGGGCACGGGCAGTAACCTCCTGGTCCAATATCTTCGTCGTCGATGCCGGTTCGTACTTCAGCCGGCCTGGGCCTCGTCTCGTCGATGGCGTCGAACTGCTCGCCGCGATTCTTTCCGGCACCTATGCGGCCAGCTTCGACGAACACCACGTCGTAGCCGTCTCCCGCTCCGCCTTCGCATGAGTCGCCGTCGATGACCTTGACCGCCAAAGAAGCGCAGGCTTACTGCACGAATCTCACCAAGCAAAGCGGCAGCAACTTTTACTATTCATTCCTCTTTCTCCCCAAGAAGCGCCGCGAGGCGATGTACACCATTTACGCCTTTTGCAAGGCCGTCGACAGCGCAGTGGACGAACCACCCCCCGGCAGCGACCCCAAAGAAGAGCTTCGGCGATGGCGCGTGGAACTCGATGCCGTGTACGGAGGATCGCCAAGCTGGCCGCTCATGATCAGCCTGGCCCACCACGTCGAGCAGTTGTCGATCCCGAAGGCCTACTTCGAGGAATTGATCAAAGGGGTCGAGATGGATCTCGGCACCGCGCGTTACGCCAGCTTCGACGAACTGTCGCTGTACTGCTACCGGGTCGCCTCCGTCGTCGGACTCATCTGTCTGCACGTCTTCGGCCCGAACAGCGCTCATGCCCAGGACTACGCGGTCGACCTCGGGATCGCCTTTCAGTTGACGAACATCCTTCGCGATCTCGGCTCCGATGCGGAGCAAGGCCGCATCTATCTACCGCAGGACGAGATGGCGCGCTTCGGGTACGGCGAGAGCGATTTGCTGAACCGGAAGAGAACCCCCGGCTTGGACAATCTGATTGCCTTTGAAGCGACGAGAGCGCGCCGGTATTACGACAAGGCTCAGGCCGCGTTCGAAAGCCTCCCGCCGAGCGATCGGCGCGCCTTGACGGTTGCCGAGATCATGCGTGCCGTCTACAGCCGCATCCTGCAACACATCGAGCGACGCGACCATGATGTCTTCGGACCCCGCGTGAGGCTCTCGACCTCCCATCGTCTCGCACTGGCGGCCGCAGTGTGGCTCCGAGCCCGGTTCTCGTGACACCCCCTTCGGCCCGTTCCGTGCTCGTGCTCGGAGCCGGTCCAGCCGGTCTCACAGCGGCATACAGGCTGGCTCGGCAGGGCCTCCGGGTCACTCTAATCGACCACGCTGCCGCACCCGGCGGGCAACTGGTCGATGAGCCGCGCCTTCCTCCGCTGATCTTAGGCTGCCACCGGGCGACCACCAGTCTCCTAAAATCGCTCGACCGTAAGGAGCGGGGCTGGAAAGACCTGGCCTTGGAGTTCCGGCTGTCCGATGATCGGTTCGTGCGGTATCCGCGGAGCCGTTTTCCGAATCCCCTGCACATCGTGTTCACACTCGGACGGTTTGGCGGCCTGTCCCGGAGCGAACGGTGGAGGCTGCTCTCTTGGCTCGAGGCGATTTGGGAAGGCTCCCTCGAACTCGCAACCGACCTGGAGCATCGCACCGCACAGGAGTGGCTTGCCTCCATCGGCCAGGGTGAACAAGCCCGTCGTTCGGTGTGGAACCCGCTCGCCCACTGGCTCACGGGGAACGAATTGGCCGACTTGTCGGCCGATGCGCTGATTCGGGCCGTGAAACCGTTCCTGTTGCAACGGCCCTCCGACAACCGAATCGCTTCCCCCGGCAACACGTGGGAGGAGACGCTCGTGAAACCACTGCGCGATCGCCTCACGCATGAAATCGCGCTCGCCCTCCGTACACCGGCATTGCACCTGCTTCACGATCGCGACCGCGTCGCGGGCGTCCGCGTGGCAGACGGCTCGGTGCTCCAGGCCGATTGGTATATCTCTGCGCTTCCCCCAGGCCGGACCACCGCCATTCTTCCCGAGCGATGGTTGAGCCGTTACGCCTACTTCCAGCAGATCGTGGAATTGAAGACCAAACCATGCCGGTTTGTTGAGGTCCTCGTTCCGCAGCGACTGGAGGCGCCTCGACTCGTCTTATTTGCCAGCGGACCCTTTTATTGGGCGGTGGTCGGCGAAGGCGATCGGGCCGACACCCGAGCGGTCTTGATGACGAGGGCGGCGCTGACGAAGAGTGAACCGGTCAGACAACAGGTCAACGAGCTCCTTCGCTCGCTCGGGCTCCTTGCACCTGCCGTTCACCAGCTCGCCTTGGGCATTGGCGAGACGCCGCACGCGGTCCTCTCGCTTGCGCCGGGGACGAAAGCCAAGCGGCCGATTCAGCAGAGCCCGATTACGAATCTGTTGCTTGCCGGTGCCTGGACCGACACGGGGTGGCCCGCCAACGTCGAAAGCGCGATCCTCAGCGGAGAACGTTGCGCCGCGCTCGTAACGGGACAAGGCTCTGACTCTTATTGACAAACCCGACCGTGCACCCTACGATGCGGGCCGTCTCGGACGTCAGAACCGCGATGACACTTCACGAGCTCGCCAAGTCGCTCCACAACTGTCAACAGTGCAAGCTGGCCAAGCTCGGACGGACCCAAGTGGTGTTCGGCGTCGGGAATCCGCACGCAAGCATCATGTTCGTCGGCGAAGCACCGGGATTCAACGAAGATCAAAAGGGCGAGCCGTTCGTCGGCGCGGCGGGCAAGCTCCTCAACGAGCTCCTGAAGTCGGCGGATCTGTCGCGGGATCAGATCTATATTGCAAACGTCATCAAATGCCGGCCGCCGAACAATCGCGACCCCGAGCCCGACGAAGTGGAGACCTGCAAGCCGTTCCTGATGCAGCAGATCCAAATGATTCGCCCCAAGCTGGTGTGCACGCTGGGCAATTGGGCCACGCAGTCCTTATTGGAGCGAAAAGTCGGCATTACGAAGGTCAAAGGCCAAGCGTTCTACATGAACGACTTCGTGATCTTTCCGCTCCTCCACCCAGCAGCGGCTCTTCATCAGGGCAATCTGATCGAAACGCTGAAGGACGATTTTAAAAAACTCAAGGCGTTCCTCGATAAGCATACCAAAGCGGCGGAGCCCTCCACTTCGTCCGGCACCTCTCCTTCACCGGTCCTCGCCATCGAGCCACCCCAACCGACACAGATGGATCTGTTCGGATAGCGGTGGCTCTGACCGCTCGCCATGCGACCCTTCACTGCACAGCGTGATGGTCGAGTTTCGCTTCCACCGCGATTCGGAGCTCGCGGAATTCCTTGTGAGGCTCGGGCTTGGTTGAGGCTAACGCTGACTGCCGGCAGACCGATGTGAACGCAGAGTGAGGAGGCTATCGTGTGCGAGTGAGAACCTCTCGAGTGTGCTTCGAAGGATGGTAGTCCGGTTCGTCTCAACCTCTATGCGGGTCGAACCAGCCCGATGGCCATGTCCCTCCTGCGCTCCGCACGCCCCAAATGACAGCAGGACCACCCCGGACTATGTGTGAGCGCCCTTTCGCTCGGAGCCCGATGCCGGAGTCGATTCGGCCGGTTGCGCTTCGCCTTCGGCCTCGGTCGACTTGTTCTCCTCCTCCGGCACTTCAAACCACTGTACCAGCATATCGTCCCACCAGGCTTCGTCTACGTCGGGGCCTGGATCGGTACCGAGAAAGGCCAGTTGGTCTTTGGTCGCGGAGGGATCGACGAGATGCGGCTGATGCTTCGCCCGCTCAATCGTTTCTTTCGTGGCAAAACCGCCCACGATCCACGAGTCCGGATCCGCCCGGCGGGACTTGTACGCCTTCAGATTGATCTTGAGGTACATGAAGATTTGCTGCTGAAGGAGATCGCCGACGCCGGATTGCGGCAAGCTGAGAATTTTCTCGATCTTCTTGCGCCAGTGCCGGTCATCGTAGCGGGACGTCACCAGTTGCAGCATTTTCTTCCCGAGCTCGGCATCAAGCGCCATAGGAGTCTCCTAGATTGCTTCTTCGTCGTTCAATGGTACGATGTCTTTCAATCCGGCTTCCTCGAGAGTCAGGCACGCCAATCGGTGAACTCTCTCCGGCACGTAAAAGAAGAGGCCGTGATACGTCCCACCGAAAACCGCCCCTAACACACTTTCATTCCTGAACAGGTCGAGGCTGATCGTGTAATCGATGCCCTGCTCGGTCAGCACCGTCTCCGCGACCGTCGCTTCCGACAGCGTGCCGGCCACCAACACCAGATGAACCGGGTCGTTGAACCATTCCGTGTCCCGACGCGCCACCTGTGCTCCGGCGCCGCTAGTACAGTTCCTTGACGGACAATCGCGTCTCTTATTTGCCCTTCTGGTACGTCCCCACCAACTGAGCCTCGGCCACGATATGTCCCTTCATCGCCGCTTCAAGCGCGGCCTTGGTCGGCTGCCTCAAGTCCGGAAGCATGACGTCCAGCGCATACAGTTTGTGAAAATACCGATGGCGACCGATCGGCGGGCACGGGCCACCGTACCCGGTCCGCTTCCAGCTGTTCACGCCTTCCTTCGTGCCAGCGGGTAACGTTTTGATGCCTTCGGACAGGCCCGAGCTGTCGGGTGGAAGATTGTAGAGGACCCAGTGCACCCAGGTCATCTTCGGCGCTGCCGGGTCGGGAGCATCGGGATCCTCGACGATCAATGCCAAGCTCTTGGCGCCGGCCGGGACGTCGCTCCACGCCAACGGCGGTGATACATCTTTCCCCTCGCAGGTGTAGAGGGCCGGAATGGGACTTTGATGCGTAAATGCGGATGAGCTGATCTGCATGTGACTCTCCCCGTGCACCGCCGGCTGGGCTGCCGTCATCGCGGCGGCAAACCCCGCGATCACAAACGCATGCCGGTACTCGAGGCTCATGGTGTGGCCATCACGTCCGCACTCTTCGCCAGCCCGTCAGTTCCCCGCGACCATCATCTCCGCAATTTTCACTGTTGGGCTGGCGATTCGTCCGCGGAACACGAGATCACTTCCGACAAGCTCAAGATCCATGAACATCCGTCGCAAGTTCCCGGCAATCGTGATTTCTTCGACGGGATAGGCCAATTCGCCGTTTTCAATCCAAAACCCGGCCGCCCCCCGCGAATAATCCCCCGTAACCATGTTAATGCCGAAACCGATGAGTTCCGTCACGTACAGGCCGTCCTTTACGCTCTTGATGATGTCCTCGGCGCTTGGCTTGCCGGGGAGCAGATAAAAATTGGTGGGACCGACCGAAGGACTCTCGCCGACGCTGCGCGAGGCGTTGCCGGTCGAACGGAGGCCTAACTTTTTGCCGGAATAGGAATCGAGCAGGTAGCTCTTCAACCGGCCGTTTTCGACGACGGCCGTTTTTCGGGTCGGCACTCCTTCGCCGTCGAACGGTCGCGATCCCAGACCTCCGATCATCCGGCCGTCGTCATAGACGGTCACATGATCCGGCGCCACTTGCTGCTCGAGCTGCCCCACCATGAACGACGCACCTTTATAAAGAGCATAGCCGGAGACCGCACTGCATAGATTGCCCAACAGGCTGCCGGCCGTTTCCTGGTCGAAAACCACCGGGACCTTCTTGGTCCCCACCTTTTTTGCCCCGAGCCGTCTGACCGTCCGCCGTGCCGCCTCCCTCCCCACTGCTTCGGGTGGGTCCAGTTTGCTGAACTTTCGTTGAACCGCGTACCAGGAGTCGCGCTGCATGGCCCCCGAACCCGGGTCGGTCGCCACCGGAGAGACCGACATCGAAAAGCTGCTGCTTTGGTACTCCCCGACGAAGCCATGCGTGTTCGCGAGGACGATCTTTCCCGAAGAGGAATCGAAGTCGGCGCCTTCCGAATTGGTGATCCGGGGATCGGCCGATAGCGCAGCCGATTCTGCCCGTTTGGCCAGTTCGATCTGCTGATCCGTCTCAAGCCTGGTCGCATCGTATAGATCCAAGTCCGGCTGCTCTCTGGCTACTTCTTCGGCCTGGGGCAGCCCTGAAACCGGGTCCTCAACGACGGCTTTGGCGAGCGCGCAGGTCTGGGCAACCAGCTGCTCCAAAGAGCCGGTAGAGAAATCGGAGGTCGAGGTGCAGGCGGACCGTTTGCCGACAAAGACTCGCAGGCCGAGTCGCGTTTCCCTCGCCGTGGTCAAGCGATACACCGCGCCGAGTCGGACCTGGACCGAGAGATTGTCCCCATCTGCGATCACGACGTCCGCTTCCGTGGCCCCATTCCGCCTGGCCCTTGCCAAGAGACCGGTGGCGAGTTCCGCAAAACTGCGCCGGGGCTCTTTGGGGGAGCGACTTTGTTGGCGTAGCTCGGTGCTCACGTTGACTTCCGACCCTCACCCTTGATGCGTGCCGCCCACCGTAATCTCGTCGATACTGATGGTGGGAAGTCCAACTCCGACAGGCACCGACTGTCCGTCCTTCCCGCAGGTCCCGATTCCCTCATCCAGCTTGAGGTCGTGCCCCACCATCGAGACCTTGGTGAGAATCTCCGGACCGCTGCCGATTAAGGTGGCGCCTTTCACCGGCTTCGTCACCTGTCCCCCCTCGATCAAATAGGCTTCGCTTGCCGAAAACACGAATTTGCCGTTCGTAATATCCACCTGCCCCCCGCCGAACGACACCGCATACAGACCCCGGTCGATGGACTTCACAATGTCCTGAGGGTCCGATTCGCCGGCCAGCATGAAGGTGTTCGTCATGCGCGGCAAGACGATGCTCTGGTAGCTCTCCCGCCGTCCGTTGCCGGTGAGCGGAATGCCCATCAAACGGGCGTTGAGCTTATCGGTGATATAGCCTCTCAAGATGCCTCGCTCGATGAGGACCGTTCGGCTGGTCGGCGTACCCTCGTCGTCCATGTTGAGGGAACCGCGGCGTCCCGGTAAAGTGCCGTCGTCGACGATCGTACAGACATCGGACGCGACGCGTTTGCCGCGGAGATTCGAGAAGGCGGATGTCTTCTTCCGGTTAAAATCGGCTTCCAGTCCGTGTCCGATCGCTTCATGAAGAAGAATCCCCGGCCACCCTCCGCCCAACACGACCGGCATGACGCCAGCCGGAGCATCGACGGCGGACAAATTCAAGATCGCAATTCTCGCCGCCTCCCTGGCGTATTGTCGATGCCGGTCTCCCTGGCGATAGAACTCGAACCCGATCCGCCCGCCTCCGCCGAATGAACCCACCTGGCGATTCCCCTGCTCTTCGGCGATGCAGGTGACCTGCAGCCGCGACAACGGCTGCACGTCGCCGATGATCGTGCCCTCGGTGGTGGCCACCATCACGATTTTATATTCGGTGTTGAAGGACGCCAGGACGTTCTTGATGCGCGGATCGTACTTTCGCGCCTCGATGTCGATCTCGTCCAGGAGCGCGACGCGATCGGCCGTCGCCACCTCGACTGCGGCATTGGCAACGGGGTAGAGGTCCCGCGTCGGCCTCGCATGAACGGGCGCCGGAACCGGCCGCTCCCCCATCGGGCTCCTTGCAATGTACCGGGCGGTGTCGGCGGCGAGTTCCAAATCGCCCTTCGTCAACTCATCGGAATAGGCAAATCCGGTTTTCTCTCCGGAAGTCGCTCTGACTCCGACGCCTTGGGACACGCTTTTGGTCGCGCGCTTGACGAGCGACTCTTCCATGGACACCGATTCGGTCACACACGATTCGAAATACAGGTCCGCGTAATCCACGTCGTGGACTTTGACGCGCCCGAGCGCCGCACACACCTCGCGCTCCGTAAGGCCGAACGAATCGAGCGGAATCACATGAGCCATCGATTTCTCTCGGGTATTCGTGAACTACGTGCGGAATTCAAAGTATAACTGATCGGTTTCGAGCGACGCAATGCACGATCGTCGAACCATTGGGTTTTGCGTCGCTTTTACGAAATATCGTTTGACATTCATCCTGACCGTCAGTAGACTTTGCCTGCCTTCCACTACCGCTTCAGAGAAGGATCAACTCGCAATAGCCAGGATATGAACACCGGAGCCTCGGCCGGCCCCAACGGACCCTCGGAAGAGGAATTGGCCGCCAAACTCGACCCGGATCTGCTTCCCAAACATCTGGCGATCATCATGGACGGCAACGGCCGCTGGGCCGAAGCCAGGAGCCTTCCCCGGATCGCCGGCCATCGCGAAGGGATCAAATCGGTCCGGGAAGCCATCACCGCATGCCTGGAACTCGGCATTCAGGCCCTGACCATCTATGCGTTTTCGCAGGAGAATTGGAACCGGCCCGCCCAGGAAATCGACGCCCTCATGGGTCTGCTCGAGCATTATCTGTCGACTGAACGCAGCAAGCTCATCGAGCAAGGGGTCCGGTTTAGGACGATCGGCCGAGCCGAACTGCTGCCCGTCTCCGCCTTGCAATGGGTTCGGGCCGCCGAGCACGAAACGGCTCATCTTACCAAGCTGCATCTGACGGTTGCACTCAGCTACGGAGGGCGGGCCGAGATCGTGGACGCAATCCGCAATATCGTCCGAGAAGTCCAGCAGAAGAAAGTGCAACCCGATGAAATCGATGAGACGTTAATCCAACAGTTCCTGTATACACACGACCTGCCCGATCCAGACCTCCTGATTCGCACGAGCGGGGAGGCCCGCATCAGCAATTTTCTCCTCTGGCAATCGGCTTACACTGAACTGTATTTCACGCCGACGTTATGGCCCGATTTCAGGCGACGTGAACTGCTGCTCGCCCTGCTTGAATTCCAGCGGCGGGAACGACGTTTCGGCCGCGTCTTCAGCAGCGTCACGTCCTAACACAGATCGGGCAACCGCGAACGCCATGAGCCTTCCCCGCTGGTTCCCGTCGTGAAAGAAGACCTGCTGGGATGTCGTCCCATGAGCCGCGATGCCTCGGTATCGACCGCAGGCCGATTCGACGCCCGCCGTGTCTACACGGTGATCGTTCTGGTTCCGTTGGTGTACGCGGCGATTCGATTGTTACCGGCGGTCGCTTTGACGGCGCTGGTCTTGTTGGTCGGGGCCGTCGCCCTGGTGGAATTGTATCGTCTCGGATTGTCTGGCGAGCTGAGCCGACCATTCGTGGCCGTCGGGCTTTTTGGTTTCGCGGTGCTGGTGTTCGGCCCGCACGTCCCGTTCCTGGTTCTGCCCGGGCTGCTGGTCACGCTGCTGGCCGCCTTGTCCGTTCCGCTCTTCTTTGAATCATCCCTCGACCAGGGGCTGAAACACATTGCCGTCACCCTCTTCGGCGTCCTGTACATTGGCACGACGATGAGTTTTTTGGCCGCCACCAGGCTGCTACCCGACGGCGAATGGCTCATTTTCTTCTTATTGCTCGTGACGTGGACGGCCGACACCGGAGCGTACTATGCCGGAACACTCTGGGGACGCCATCGCCTGGCTCCCCGTATTAGCCCGAAGAAATCGGTGGAAGGCTTGGTCGGAGGTTTGTTCTGCGCCATCACGATCTCGTACCTGGGGAGTGGGTGGTTTTTGCCGATGCTTTCCTCTGTCGACTGCGCCATACTGGGCCTGCTCTTGACGGGATTCGGACTGTGGGGTGATCTGGCTGAATCGGCGTTGAAGCGGAGCGTCGGAGCCAAAGATTCAGGCGGGGTTCTGCCAGGACACGGCGGAATGCTGGATCGTCTGGACAGTTTGTTGTTCACGGGTCCCGCCTTTTACTACTACGTCACGCTGCTAAAGACTTAGTGGGAACCGGGGATTCTAAGCCTCGGCATCCGGGCGGGCTGTCATAATAACAATCAGGGGGTTGTCATGAAGACCATCGTCATCCTCGGCTCGACCGGTTCGATCGGGACCAGTACGCTCGACATCGTGAGCCGGTTTCCCGACGAATTCAAGGTGGCTGGACTGACGGCGGGTCACAATGACGACATGCTTGAAGAACAAATCCACCGTTTCAAACCCCTGGTCGTGGCGCTTTCGAACGAGGCCGCTGCCGACAAGCTTCGATCGCGATGCGCCGGCATGCGGGTGCAAGTTTTGTCTGGTCAAGACGGATTGACGCGCGTCGCCTCACTCCCTGAGGCGGAGTTGGTCGTCTCGGCGATCGTCGGCGGCGCCGGACTCGTTCCCACGCTGGCCGCGATCCGCAGTAAGAAGCATGTCGCCCTGGCGAACAAGGAACCGATGGTCATGGCCGGCAAGCTGATGCAGGATGAGGCCCGGCAGCACGGGGTGAAGATCTTTCCTGTCGACAGCGAGCACAGCGCGATCTTCCAGTCGCTGGAGGGCCACCGCATTCAGGACGTGCGCCGTCTGATTCTGACCGCGTCCGGGGGAGCCTTGTGGGAACTTCCAAAGGAGAAACTCGAGGACGTCACGCCGGAGCGGGCGCTTCAGCATCCGAATTGGAAGATGGGCGCCAAGATTACGATCGATTCGGCGACCTTGATGAACAAAGGACTCGAAGTGGTCGAGGCACGATGGCTGTTCGATATCCCCGAATCCCGGATCGACGTCCTCATCCATCGGGAAAGCATTATTCATTCTCTGGTAGAATACGAAGACCGGTCGATGATCGCTCAGCTGGGATTGCCTGATATGCGGACGCCCATTTCGTATGCGATGCGATATCCCGAGCGCCTGCCCTTGGACTTACCCTCGCTGGATCTCACCGAAGTAGGCCGGTTGTCCTTTTGCAGGCCGGATCACGACCGGTTTCCCTGCCTGCAGCTCGGGTACGAATCGCTTCGAGTCGGGGGCACGATGCCGGCAGCGATGAACGCCGCCAACGAAGTCGCAGTCGAAGCTTTTTTGAATGGAGGCATCAAGTTCACCGCCATTGCGGACATTATCCGCAGCACCATGGAGGCGCACCGGCCCCGTGAGGTTGAAATGATTGAGGATGCTCTTGATACCGACCGATGGGCAAGGCAGAAGGCCGAGTCTCTTGTCGTCTCACTCGCGCGGTGAACGGGCCATCGCGCAATTCCGCACGATTAATATTGATTTGGACGACTAAACGCGACAAACTGAGCGGTAACGATCATGCTACACGCCTTGACCTGGTCTCCCGATAGCGTCTGGCTTCTCTTGCAAAAAGCCTGGTGGTTCTTGGTGGTGCTCGGAGTTCTCGTGGCCTTCCATGAACTCGGGCATTTCCTCGCCGCACGATGGGTCGGCGTCAAAGTTCTGAAGTTTTCTCTCGGGTTCGGGCCCAAGATCTTCGGCCGGCAGATAGGAGAGACTGAATATCTGGTCTCGGCCGTTCCACTCGGGGGCTACGTCAAACTCTTCGGCGAGGACGAAACCGAAGCGGTCACCGCGGATGACCGGAGGCGCTCCTTCGCTCACCAAGGCCTGTGGGGCAAAGTCCTCATCGTGGCGGCGGGGCCGGGATTCAATTTCATCCTGGCGTACTTGATTTTCGCGGGTTGGCTCGCCACCGGATCGCCCCTCTTCGTCCCGACGTTCAAGGACCTCAGCGCCGACGTGGAAGCCATGGTGCCGGACTCTCCCGCCGCCCAGGCTGGAATGCAGCTGGGCGACCACATTACCAAGGTCAACGGGCGGGATATCTCGACGAGGACAGAACTGTTCGACGCCGTCGCCAAGAGCGGCGGCAAACCCCTCACTCTGGAGATCCAGCGGGACGGCCATACCAAACAACTGACCGTAACTCCAAGAGTCGCTCCTGGCCAACAGAGCGCCAGCGACGAGACCTCGTATTATCTCGGCATCGAAGAAACGCCCGCACTCGTTACGTCGGTCATGCACGGTTCCCCCGCCTCGCAAGCCGGGCTGCAGGCGGGCGACCGGGTGGCAGCGATCGATGGGCAACCGATCTACACCTGGTCACAGATGACCGGGATCGTAAAAGAACATCCGAATCAACCGCTCGCCTTCGAAGTCGTCAGGGACGGCCGCCGCATCTCGCTGACCGTCACCCCGTCCCCGGAAAAATCCATGGTCAACGGCAAGCCGGTCGAAATCGGAAAGATCGGCATCTCCGGGCCCGGCCGCTCGGTTATGCGATCGAGCAATGCCTTCTTGTCACTGTATCACGGGCTGGAAGCGACCTGGGGATGGACCGAACTTACCGCCGTCGGCCTCTATAAGATGGTGATCGGCGATATTTCGAGCAAGAACATCGGAGGCCCCCTGACGATCGCGAACATCTCCGGAGAAGCGGCGTCGCAGGGAGTGTCCAGCGTCGTGTTCCTGATCGCCATCCTCAGCATCAACCTCGGAGTGCTGAATCTTCTTCCCATCCCGATCCTGGACGGAGGCCACCTGCTGTTCTTCCTGATTGAAGGGATCCTGCGGAAGCCCCTCGGAGAACGGCAGCGCGAAGTGGCTCAGCAGGTCGGCCTCGTGCTGCTCGTCGGCGTGATGATCTTTGCCTTCTGGAACGATCTCGAGCGGATCTTCTTCTCCCACTGACCGATGCGCACTTCTCAACTCCTCCTCCCCACCCTGAGGGAAGACCCGGGGGAAGCCGAAACGGTGAGCCACAGGCTGATGTTGCGGTCCGGCCTGATCCGCAAGGTGGCGGCCGGAATCTATACGTACCTGCCGCTGGGTCTCCGCATCATCCGTAAAGTCGAGAACATCATTCGCGAAGAGATGAACCGCGCCGGGGCCCAAGAACTCCTCATGCCCATCGCCTCCCCCGCCGAACTCTGGAAGGAAACTGGGCGCTGGAATTACTACGGCAAGGAATTGTTCCGTTTCAAGGACCGCCACGAACGAGATTTTTGCCTGGGTCCCACGCACGAGGAGGTCATCACCGATCTGTTCCGACGGGAAGTGAGGTCATACCGTCAGCTCCCGCTCAACTTCTACCAGATCCAAACCA
>DASTSI010000212.1:0-3264 GCA_035760745.1 Nitrospira sp.
GAGCCTGGCGAATGGATGAATCACCTGTTTCCCCCCGTCGCCCCGGCCCGGTCTGTGTCACTCCCATGGGTGATCGGGCTGGCCACAGTGCTCGTCGTAGGGGCTGCCGTGTACTTTGGATCGCAGTATGCCTCGCGGCTCTCGGAGGAAGCGTCGAAACGACAAGAGCTGGAGGTCAAGTTGCAGGAGCAGTCGACCAAACTCGCGGCGCTTCAGCGCGAGGTGGGCGAGCGCGCGCGCGCGATGACGGAGCTCCAGGGAGATATGGAGCGCCGAACCAACGACATTGCCGAGCTAAAGGAGCAGCTGATTCAGCGGGAAACTGAGATCGAGGCACTCCAGCATCAACTCGCGACGAAGAACGGCGGCCCGCAAAAAAACAAATCTGCGCAAGACGAACTCGCCGCGCTCTTGCTTCGGCCGAGCATTCGAGCCGTCTCGATGTCGGGATCGGACCTGGCGAAAGCGGCTTCGGCGTTCCTCCTTTACGACAGCATCACGAAGAAATTGTGGATGTACGCCGTCAATTTGCCGGAATGTCTGAACGGGACGGTCTACCAGCTCTGGGCTATCGATCAGAAGCCGCGAAGCATCGGCATGTTCCATATGGATTCGGGAGAAACCGCGCATCTGCTCGTGACCCGCGTGCCCGATTTCGACCGAGCGAAGAAGTTTGCCGTCAGCCTCGAGCCCCCTGGCGGACGACCGCAGCCTACCGGCGCGATCTATCTCGCCAGCGCATCGTAAGCGGTACACCCACTTGACCGTTCGCCCGGACCCCGTTACAACGCTGGCGAGATCCGTCTCTTCGGAGTCTCCAGCGAGCCGTATGTCTGCCATCGTCACCGATCAGGATGTTGTGTTCATGCGCCGCGCCCTCGAGGAAGCCGGGAGAGCGATCGCTGTCGGCGAAGTGCCGATTGCCGCGGCGCTCGTCCGTGACCATAAAGTGTTGGCGTGCTCGCATAATTACCGGGAAGCATGGCAGGATCCTACCGCTCACGCCGAGCTCATCACGATTCGGGCAGCCGCCAAAAACCTTGGCAGCTGGCGACTCTCGGACTGCACGCTCTACGTGACGGTGGAACCCTGCGCGATGTGTCTCGGGGCAATCATCCTGGCCAGAATACCCCGATTGGTGTTTGGCGCGTGGGACCTCAAGGCAGGCGCCTGCGGGTCGGTCCTCGATTTTGCCCAAGAGACGCGCTTGAACCACCGTCTGTCGGTGATCGGCGGAGTCCTCGAGGAAGAAAGCCGTGCGTTGGTCCAAGACTTCTTTCGGGAACTGCGAACGGAGCGGAAGTCGGCTCCGTACATGGAGTAGATGAGTTCGATCCCGTCATCCTTGCGTCATGATGCGGAGCGCAGCATCGCCCTGATATGCCACGGCTCCCGTCCATCCCGCACCGCATCGGAGCCACTGAACCGTCCAGCCGGCACTCTGTTGCGGGCTGCCGAAAAGCGCGACCATAGCCCGCTCGGGTGACGCTGCTCTAAAGATTTCGCACGCGTGAAGCGAGGAGAGTCCGGACCCCTCGGCTTTCAACGCCGCTTCTTTCGCCACCCAGTACCGATAAAACTCAAAGGTTCGATCATCTGCGGACAAGGCTGAGATGCGTGCGGCTTCCGAAGGGCGATAGAAGCGTTCGGCGAGCTTCAGAACCGGCACCGTGTCTCGGATCTCCTCCAGATCGATACCGATGCGCCCACTTTTCGCCACGGCAACCACGAGCCGGCCCTGTGAGTGCGCCATGCTGAAGACAATCGGTTCATGAGGGAGATACGGCTTGCCGGTTTTCTCGCGGGCGATGGGTAGCACGCCGGGGGCGGCACCGACGTAGCGGGACAGTATGCCCCTGAGCGTACCGTGAGCCAATACGTATCGTTGGCGGTCCAGGTTATGAATGAAGCGGTCGGCCCGTCCGCGCTCCTCCGCATCAATCCAACACCGAAATTGGTCAGCACAGGAGCGGTCAGCTTCAAGCCTGATTCCCCAGAGATGAATGTCTCCGGCTTGGATCGACAGCGGCTGGGTGGTATGGGTTCCGATCTCGTTACAAGAATGGAATGACAGGGTGAGGGCGCAATCTTCCATGACACGGTTTGGCAGTCATGCACGGCCGCCGGCCAAGTGCCTCGCTTGCGCAACCGGCTTGTCCCTCTCTGCGAGATGCCCGTCCTCCAACTTGATGACGCGGTCTCCAAGGTGGAAATACCGGTCGTCGTGGGTAATGACGATCACACTCTTGCCTCGTGTCCGCAAATCCGGCAAGAGCTGCCGATAAAAGACGTCCTTGTACTCAGGATCCTGATCAGCGGCCCATTCGTCGAAGACATAGATGGGACGGTCTTCCAGGTAGGCGGTGAGCAGCGCCAGTCGCTTACGCTGGCCCTGCGAGAGATCGGTGGTCGATAATCTTCCCTCCTGTACCGTGACGACGCGTTGCATGTTGAGCCGAGTTAAATATCGTTGCACCGAATCTCCAAGGGCCGAATTGTCGAGCCCCAGCAGCGTGCCGAACAAGAAGAAGTCGGAAAACACGACGGAGAAATGCTCGCGGTACCAAGCCCTATTGGCATCAGTGATCGGTGTGCCGGAGAGCAAGATCTCTCCCTGTTGCGGCACGTATAGACCGGTGAGGACCTTGACGAACGTCGACTTGCCGCTGCCGTTTCCTCCGATGACAAAGACGAGCTCGCCCGGCCTGAATTCCAGCGTCAGTGGTCCGAGGGCAAACGATGGTTCCGCGGCCTGATGACCGGTGTAAGCGAACCTGACATTGTTCATCGTGACAGTCGGCCGCCGACTGGGGTCCTGGACCGGCTGCTCCTGCTCCGATTTCGTCGATTCATCAAGCGACACCCCAAGCCTCGTGATATTGTCGAAGGCCACCTGCCCCCGCTCTACGGTGGGCAACGTCCCGATAATGCCCCAGATCGGAGACATCATATACAGCAGCACGACCACGTAGCCGATCAGGGCGTCGGAGGGCAGTGCCAGCCACGCAGGAAACACAAACAGGATGACACCGATCATCGCGTAGAAGGCCAAATGCGACCAGGCTTCGGCAAACGCATATTGCTTGGCGGCCTCGATGCTGCTTCGCCGATACAGGTCGGCGGCTGCTTGTACCTCGGTGGTGAGAAACTGGCGACGACGACGGTGATGCATTAACAATTCTTTCAGCCCGTCCGTCAGGGTACGAAAATGCGCGAATAGCTGCCCCCTTGCCTCCCGCGAAGAATACATGGTGCCGAACGCCG
>DASTSI010000213.1:0-4615 GCA_035760745.1 Nitrospira sp.
GAGTCCCAGCCGATAAAAGGCGATCGTGGGAAGGAGTGCCGTCTGCACTTTGGGATAGCGGGCACGCAGGTTGTCGCCGGACCTTCTGTCGTACTGCGACAGGCTGTCCGCTTTCGCCTCTTCGAAGACGCGGCGCACGCCCGGCGAACAATAGTCCGACAAAAAGGCAGCGACTTCGCGTTCCCACTCCGTGGCGAACGGCTTGAAATAGTCCGCGCCTGCCCGGTGAAACGCGGTCACCGACTGCAAGTTTGTCTCGCCATGATCGATAAATCGGCCGAGGGCCACCTCGATCGTTTGGGCTTTCTCTGCATCCCGGCGGGATACATGCTGAATGTGTTTTTCACTTCCGCCCAATTCAGAGACTTGTTGCTGAAGCCGGCCGGTATCGTGGCGGAGGGCGAGCAAGTCGCTCTCGTGCCGCGCGGTCATCTCCTGCATGTGCCCCAATGCCTTCCGGTTGCTGTGATCGCCCAGCCAGCCGGCCAGGAGACCGATAGCCGCGAGCCCCGCGAGCACGATGGCGACGCCTTTCTTCCGTAGCGCGTCCCAACGCTCATGTTCGGACAGGACCATGTAGATGGCCAGGGCGCCGAGGAGCAATGTCGCGAATTCTCTGATCCACGCCATGGCGTATCCGCCAAGTCTCTTTCCTTTGAAGAATAAGTTGTCGGCAAGGAGTTGTAACTAGGGAGGCCCCCAGCCGCCTCCAGCAGGATAGCGTACCGCCACATCCTGCCACGATGCGCCGGGGGTCGGCGGGCGGAGCGACCCGTGCCGCCACCGCCTGCGCCGGCTAGTGCGCCGACGCGTTCAGCATGTCGGTGAGAGCCTGAATAGTGAGGGGAGCATTGCCTTCCAACCGGTTATTCACGAGGACGTAAGCCCGGCGATTGTTCTTCACGGCGTCGTTGATGAGTCTCACCGCCTCCTTCCTCATGTCCGGGAGCTCGCCCACGATCTTGTCATAGGGTTCGGCACGTTTCTTGGCGGCTTCATACGACATCTTCAACGGCGTGAGCAGCCTGAGCACGGTGAAGGGCGCGGTAAACGCCGCCATCAGCCGGTGCTGATCGGCCAACCCCGGCATGTACGACCAGTGGTTGTAGACATGGGCGACGCCATGGGTTTCCAGAATCTGCCGATAGTCGGGTCCGAGCATGCCGGCATTGCGGATTTCAACGGCGTAGGAAAAGTCTTTGGGCAACTGATTGAAGAACGAATCGAGTCGCGCGCAAAACTCGTCCGACGACAGGCCATGCCGCTGAAATTCGAACAGCAAGGGGCCGGTGTGCGGCCCGAAGTTCGCGTCTCGATACGGGGTGAGGACCACCTCATTGAACAGTCGGGCATCGAGAAACCGCCCATTCGCCTGGCCGGCCTTCGCGCCGTAGCGAGCCTGCTTGGCATAATGCGGAATGGTCAATTCCTCCCACACCTTGAAGCACATCTCAAAGTCCTCGGGGATTTGCTTCAGATAGTGCCGAAGTTGATTTGCGCTCGGAGGCCGGTAAAACGTGGAGTCATTTCCCACGGTACGGAAGAGCGGCTCGCCGTTGTAGAGGTACTGGCAGTATTCGCCCAAACATTCGCGGGCAAATGTCGTCCTGGCGTACGGTTTCTTATAGATCTGCCCTTGCCATCCTTCATAGGTCCAGGTTGACGTGCCGAAACGAACCAAGAATGACGACATCACGGCTCCGGTTGCGCGCTTCTACCCTGAATGGGAGAGGTGGTCAAGAGGAAGGAGGAACTTCAGACCGTTTAGCGCAGGCTGCGGAGTCCGCTCTCGCTCACGAGAATGGGCCAGAGTCCGGAAACTTTGACGAAGTCTCCCACTTGCCAATCGTGCAGTCGGAAGGGCAACTCTTCAGCCTTGTAGCTGTCAAGAAATCCCGGGGTGATCTTTACCGTAAAGCACTGCGGTACGACCCCTCCTTCAATCGCAAACACCTCGAGGTTTCGCTCCACATCGTAGTGATGCGCGATCGACCAGCCGGGAAATTTGTCTTCGAAATAGGCCCGAATGGCCGTGATTTTTTCGCGATCCGCCTGTGCCATGGACATTCTCGATGTAGGCGGCCTGTTATGCCAGATCGGCCGGTGTCCTGTCATCCTGTTCGGCCGGGTGCGCAGCCGGCACATGGGACTTCGTCTCTTCTTGCTTGGCCGTCTCGAGAGCCACGCCGAATTGAAGTCCTGTGGCCCAGCGGACGGTCCCGTGCGCAATGACGATGCCTCCAGGATTCGGCGTCGGCCACATGCAGAGGCGAAGGCGTGTGCCAATCTCGACCGGCATGCAGCCGGCGATGCGGCAACCCTCTTCATGCATGTCCAAGACGGTCCCTTCGCCCGCGAGCTCTCGGCTGCCGTAGAAGACCCGCCAAGCCTGCGTGCGGCGTTCATGGCGACGGGCATGAATGCGACGAATCATGGGCATTTCCTCATTTCGTAGTTTCTATCGGACACTATACCGACTGCCACGCCATCTCGCCTTCCTCCTCTAGGGGGGACCCACTCCCCGCAATGACGGTAGTCCTTTGACCGACATGCGCCTGTCAGTCGGATGACAGAGCGAGCCTGTGCTGGTTCGCCCCAGTTTTCGGGGTGGTCCATAGACATCCAGGTACCCATCTAGGACCATTCCGAGTACGCGCTCTGTCGGCTTTGAGATACATGACAAGGCTCCATCCACCCCTTTACCAGGAGGTCTCTCATGAAGCGTTGTCTGGCTCTCTTCGTGTGTCTGTTCACTGCGTCGATCGGGTCCGTCAGTTGGGCGGATATGGGAAAGGCCCCCATGCCGCTCAAAGCGCCCACCGGATCAAAAGCCGAGACCCACATCAATGAAGGGGTCGTGCATTACGAAAAAGGCCATTTCGACGTGGCCAAAAAGCACTTCAGCGAAGCAGCCAAAGCCGACCCGCAGTCGGCGGAGGCTCACTATGACCTCGCGTTGGCGCTGGATCGGATGGGCGATCACGGCGGGGCGACCGAGCAATTCAAGGAGGCCCGGGAACTGGGGAAGAACAACCCCGAGATCCAGAATTCGGACATCCTCAAGAAGCATCTCAAGATGTGAGGGAGAAGCCCGGCAAGACGATGGGCTTTGCCGGGCTTTCGCCGGCTAATTGTCTTGGTTTCAGGTTTCGTTGCCGTGCTCGAGACGTGATCCAGCTCTCCCGAGACGGCAAGACTCGGGCTTGCCCGGGTCCTCACACAGGAACATCGGCAAATCATCCGTCACATCGAATACCCTCGTGAGTATGGCCCGATCATGAGTATGGCCGATCATTCCCTTAGCATGGTGTCTTGCTCGCGCAGATCAGTCGACTGCACAACTGCTCCTTCCTCAGTCAGGTCATAGGCCGAAGACTCTGGGGGGTGAGGAAATCATGACCGACAGCATCAAATCGGAACGTGCCTTTGTCCCCGAAGCGTCAGTCACAGGGAGCGGCATTCCAGTTGACGCCATCCTTTGCCTCGAGGAGTTACGTCGTCGTCCGTCACGTCCGCGCGATTATGAAAAGGAGCACCGCGCGCTGGCGAGGCTGCTGAGTGCATCAGCTCACTCGCCGAGCATGCTTCTGCAGAGAGTCGCCGAGGCAATCTTGGACATCACTCAATGTGACTCGGCCGGCCTTAGCCTGCTTTCGGCAGACGGCAAAACTCCGGACGTCAGCGGCAACAGATTCTATTGGCCCGCGGTCGCCGGCATGCATCCGGATGCCGGCGCGTCGCTCGATCACCTGCGCGACCACGCGGCATCACCGCCCACTGCGCCGGCCAAAGAATGTCTGCTAGTCCCCGTTTGCGTCTCCGGCAAGCCGGTCGGCACTCTGTGGGCGGTCATGCAGAACGGCTGTCGCCAGTTCGATGCAGAAGACCACCGGGCCATGGCGTCTCTCGGTCAATTTGCCTCTTCGGCGTATCAAGCGCTGACTCATATCGACCATCTCAAGCTCCAGTTGTCCGAGCGGGAACGGGTAGAAACCGAACTCCGTGCACTCGCAAGAGGATTGGAGGTCAAGATCAGGAGGCTGCTCGAAACCAACGTGGTGGGAGTCGTCATGTGGAATCTCCAAGGCGCGATCACCGAGGCCAACGACGCCTTTCTCCACATGCTGCAATACGGCCGGGACGATCTTGCCTCTGGCCGCATACGGTGGACCGATTTGACGCCGCCGGAATGGCGCGAACGCGATCGGCTTGCATTGGCGGACCTCGCGGAAAACGGAATATTCCAGCCGTTCGAGAAGGAGTATTTCCGCAAAGACGGCAGCCGCGTCCCCGTGCTTCTCGGCGGCGCCTTCATCGAAGGCAGTCACAGTGAGGGCGTGGCCCTCATAGCCGACTTGACCGACGAAAAGCGAGGTGAAGAGGATCGGCGCCGTCAGGCAGGAGTTCGGGGAGACACGAGCGCTGCGCTCGCTAAGGCAGGCCAGTTGAAAGACATGCTTCACGCATGCGCGGAATCGGTCGTGAGGCATCTCGACGCCGCATTCGCTCGCATTTGGACCCTGAACCAGGACGGCGACATGCTCGAGCTCCAGGCCAGCGCCGGGATGTACGCCCAGCTGGACGGCCGGTACAGCCGGATCCGCGTCGGACAGCT
>DASTSI010000214.1:0-20581 GCA_035760745.1 Nitrospira sp.
CGACGGAACACGACTGCACGTCGCTCGCATAGGAATCGCCACGTGACCTCCGCGTCGTGAATGGTTGTTCGGGTAAGTGAAAGGCGAATCACACTAAAAGTTCAACCTGCTGTTGCCTACTAGGGCAAACCCTAGTGACGCCAAGAAGCCGCCATTTCAAGAGGGACCCGGTCCGAAGGCCGCCGACTCCGGGCATCGGCCGTAGCCGGGACATGGAATCATGGGGGAGGCGGGACCGGCACAGGCAGTTCGGAAGGCACCGCTTCGATCACTTTGACGACCCGTCCGTCTTCATCGAGCTGCATCGTCACGCGATCCCCGATCGACAACCGGGCGAACTGTTCCGGATTGCCGACGCGAAAAAAGATGGGTTTGTCCAGGTCGGTTTTGAGCATGCCTTTGCCCATCGAGAGGTCGAGCATCGCGAGAACTCCCGTGACGGTGTGTGAGGCCGGAGGAGCGTCAAGGGCGACCTCGAGATCGGCCGCCTGCTCGTGCGCCGCTGCACCGGCCGCCTGGCCAACGAACGCCGGTTTGGCGGTGAGCCACGCGAGGAAGATTACCGCGCCGTGCAGTCGATATCGCGCATGCCCCCGCGCTTCCATGATGGCGCCACCGGCCCGATTATCGTTTTATGAGTGCTGAGTGAAGCCGACCCGGCCCGTGTCATGCGCAGGAAGCGTCACGGCATAGACGCCGGCGCGTTTCGGCAGCAATCGCAGCTGTCCCGCTCGGGTCATCCGGTCGACTTCCAGGAAAACCTGATTCCACGTGTACGTGGAACAGGCCTGTACCAGCTCCTCCATCTCGCACAGGTGCACACACCGAACGGTTTCCAAGATCCGACCGGTGATCTCGGACTGAAACGCGGCGGTGCTTCCCAAAGAAGCCGAAACAACCTTATGTTGAAGATGATCCATGTTCTTCTCCTTGTGCGGGCCAAGATCGCGCGACAGTACGATGTTCCTCCAACCGCACATACTGGGAAAGGCCCTAGTTCGGCACCGGCTTGTCTCGCATTCGGTCCGGCGCGCGTAAAGAACCCGAAAAGAGTCAGGCAGGAGAATGGAACAACACGGCACCCCGGTTCTTCTCTCGGATCATCCGATTGCTTGGGGTTTGCCCAGTTGGCGCATTCTGTCCGGACTCGTAGAGTGGCCAGAGTCGCGAGTGGACGCATGCCGTTGTCGCCGTATCGAGACCAGGACGTGACCCAAACGGCGCTTCAGATGGATTTCGACGTGGACACGGGACTCGGCCGGGAATCCCGCGCCGCGGCCGGCTGCACCCTGTGCGGGTCGCGCCATTCCCGCGTCGTCTGTTCGAGTCATGATGTTGCCGTGCAGCGTGCGTTCCTCGAGCGGTTCTATCGGAGTCGATGGCGCGAGCAGAATCGTGCGACAGCCACGGACCGCGTGAAGTGTACGCAGAATGACTCCACCGGCATCGTGGCGTGCGGCGAGTGCGGATTGCTGTACCGCTCCCCACGACCGCCCGGTGAAGCGGTGGCCAAGGCCTACGAAACGGAGCGGTACGACGGACGATATTTATGGGACGAATTCGAAGTGCAGCGCGCTTGGGCACGCAAGAAGATTCCCGCGTTCGAGCAGCGATTGGCACGGGTCACCAAACGGGCCAGACCGCGGATTCTCGAGGTCGGAAGCTTCGTGGGAGGATTTCTCGCTGAAGGCGCCGCGCGCGGGTGGGACATGTTCGGCATTGATCCCGGCCGCGACGTCACGGCGTTTTGTCGGGGACAGCAGCTCCCCGTGTTTCAAGGGACGATCGAAGAGGCCAAGCTGTGTCCGGCCTCATTCGACGCCGTGGTGATCTGGAATACGTTCGATCAGCTCCCCGACCCCCACGCCTTGCTCAAACAGGCCGTGATGCTCCTGCGAAGCGGTGGACTCTTCGCCGTCCGTGTGCCGAACGGCGCGTGTTTCGACTGGGCCATGAGTCTGCGGGCCGCACTGCCCGAGCGTCTGCGGGTGCCGGTGGACCTCGCGCTCGCCTGGAATAACCTGCTGACCTTTCCGTACCTACAGGGATACTCGGTTGGGCAACTCGTCGACCTTCTGAAGACGTACGGATTCCGCCTGCTCGATTGTCTGCCGGATCAGCTTGCGCCGGTGCCCGCCGGGCATCTGCGATGGTGGGCCGCGCTGGAAGAGCGCGGGACGAAACTGTTGTGCCGATCGGCCGGAATGCTGTGGCCGGACGATCGCTCGAGGCGGTTTCGCGCAGCTCCCTGGCTCGAGGTGTATTTCGAACGGGCTTGCGCGGATGCCGACGCAACACAGCAGATTAGCCTAGGGGTTGTCCCAGTGTACGCTCCCCTGGCATTCGAGGACACTGGCTCTGACTGCCGAAGAAATCAATGGGATCGGGAAGGAGGCTGGCGATGAAGGCTCCGGCTCAGAAGATTCCATGCACCCCCTATTTGGTCCCCCGGCTGTTCAGCGCCGGCACGCTGTGGCGCGCCGGGCTGCGGTCGCAGCCGGCGCGCTTCGGGAAAGGAGTCGATTCATGGTTGGTGTTCGGGCTCCTGCGGATGGGAAGCCGGCGCGCCGGCCACGACAAATAGCGGGCGGCGTCCGACCTTCGTGCGGCTTCGTGCCGATGGTTCTGTACGGGTTTGCACCGGCATGACGACTTTCATGTCGGTAATCGCGCCGCAGTTCACACAGCGGAATCCGTTGCACGGTAACGGGCCATAGAAATAGTCGAACACTTTGAAACCTCCGCATCGCTCACAGCTCATGGTCGCGTCTCCTTCCCTCATAGAGGTTCGTTGCTGGGGCGGTGTCCTCTGTGCCTCGGCCCGCCGCTCTCGTTCCGCACAGGAAAGCACAAAGATTGCCAGACACTCTGTTTCGTCCAATTCCTTGGAAAACCAGGACGGCCTGCCGAAGCTGTTGGGGGATTCAGTCACCGCCGGGCGGGACAAGTTGTCCCGAGCGGGGCATCTGAGATGAAGGACAACCTCCGACCGCCGATCGTCGACAAGCGCAGCAGGCTGATCGTCACGAGCGTGCTGCTCATGACCGTGACGGTGGCCACGTTCGCCGCTGACCGTTTGCTGCCGTTGGGCGTCGCGGTCTGGGTGCTGTATCTCGTGCCCGTCATCCTCACCACGCAACTGCTGCCCGAGTACACCGGCATCGCCCTGGGCGTCGGCAGCGGACTCCTGCTGTTGGGATTGCTGGACTCCAAGGACGGGATTTCTTACGAAGTCGCGGTCATCAATCGCCTGCTGGGTTTCGTCGTCCTGCTCTTCACCGGGCTCTTCCTGCTGCAGCACCGAAAAATGGTGGAGGCGCTGCGCGAGAGCGAAGGCCGGTACCGCCTGCTGCTCGAGCAGCATGCGAGGGCCCGGGCTGAAGCGGCCCTCCAGGAAGCCCAGGAGCGATTCAAGAGCATCATCCATTCGTCGCACGACGCGATCGCCTACGCGACGTTCGACGGCACGCTGCTGGAAGTCAACGACGCGTTCGTCCGCCTCTCCGGCCGGCCGCGTCACGAACTGCTGGATACGGGGCCTCCGAATTGGCTCTGGGCCTCGCTCTGCCTCCCGCCGGAGCGGTTTCACGAGCTCCGTGAAACGGGGAAGCCCCTGTCCTACGAGACGCAAGCCCAACGGGACGTGCTGCCTGCCGAATGGCTGCACGTCCAAGCCTTCGTGGTGCATGGAACGGACGGCTCGAAGTCCGGCCTCGCCGTCGTCGTCCGGAATATCACGGACCGCAAGCAGGCGGAGGCGGAGCTCCAGAGAACAAGCGAAGAATTGCGCGCCAAGAACGAGGCCCTCGCGCGGAGCAATGAGATGCTCTTGGCGGCGCAGCATGCCGCGGCGCGTGCGCAGCGGTTGTCGGCCATCGGACAATTCGCCGCCACCGTCGCGCATAAGATCGGCACGCCGCTCACCGCCTTGTCCGGGCACGTGCAACTTCTCATGGAGGATCTGTCTCTGCCGTCCAAGGTCCGCGGTCGCCTGCAGACGGTGGAAGCGCAGATCGAGCGGACGTCCCGGATCATCCAGGATTTGTTGCTGTACACCAGGCGCGCGCCGCCGGTTCGCCAGCCCATCGAGATCAACGACTGCCTTCGGGAATGTCTTGCGCTCTTCAGGACCGAGTGCGACCGGCAGCATGTCACCTGCGTGGCGGAGCTTGCGCCCCATGTGCCGCCCGTCGATGCGGACCGGCAGCAATTGCAGGAGGCCGTCAATCACCTGATCGAGAACGCGCTCCAAGCGATGCCGAACGGAGGGTCGCTGTGCGTGAGAACGATCCCGACCGATTCTCCGGGGTTCGGCCGGGCGCGCGAGCCGCGGGCCGGCGTGGTGATCGAGGTTGCCGACACGGGGCACGGCATCAAGCCGGATCACCTGGCGCAGATCTTTCAACCGTTTTTCACGACCAAACAGGCCGGACGCGGCACGGGTCTCGGGCTCGCGATCGTGCAGGAAACCGTGCGAGCGCACGACGGCCGCATCACGGTCGAGAGCGAGCCGGGCAAGGGCACGAGCTTCCGCATCAACTTGCCGGCCGCCGCTGAGGGGAAACCGTAATGGACGACCATGCCTTGGTCCTCGTCGTCGACGACGACGAGGAAACGCTCACGCTGCTGCGGGAAATTCTGGTCAAGGAGGGGTACGAGGTGGAAACGGCCGCGGACGGCAAGGCCGCCTTGGACCTGATCGCGAACCGGACGCCCGATCTTGTCATGTCCGACATTCACATGCCGGATCTGGACGGGATGGCGCTGCTCGCGGAGCTCCGCAACCGGCATCAGGACATTCCGGTCATCCTGATGACGGCGTACGGATCGTTAAAGACCGCCGTCGACGGGCTGCGATCGGGCGCGTTCGATTATCTGAGCAAGCCCTTCATCGTGGACGACATCCGGCTCGTCGTGCGACGGGCGCTGGAGCACAAAAATCTTTCGCGGCAGAACCAGGCGCTCAAAGAGCAGCTGCGGAACCGGTACCGGTTCGACAACCTCGTCGGGAGCAGCCCCGGGATCGTCTCGGTCTACAAATCCATCGCCCGCGTAGCGAACACCGAGAGCACGGTGCTGCTGCAGGGAGAAAGCGGCACCGGAAAGGAACTGATCGCCCGCGCGATCCATGCGAACAGCGCGCGGAGCGCCGGTCCCTTCGTCGCCGTCGACGGGGGATCCCTCGCCGAAACGCTGCTCGAGTCCGAGCTCTTTGGACATGAACGGGGCTCGTTTACGGGCGCCGTGGCGGCGAAGAAAGGCTTGCTGGAGAAGGCCCATCTCGGCACCTGCTTCCTGGACGAGGTCGCCGATCTCTCGCCGGTCCTCCAAGGCAAGCTGTTACGGGTGATCCAAGAACGCGAGATCCGCCGGGTGGGCAGCACGACGCCCATGGCCGTGGACGTGCGGATCATCGCGGCGTCCAAGAAGGATCTCGATCAGTTGGTGAAGGCCGGCACGTTTCGGGAGGACCTCTACTACCGGCTCAACGTGGTCACGATCAATATCCCGCCGCTCCGGGAACGGGCGGAGGATATCCCGTTGTTGACGCAGTATTTCATCCAGATGTACG
Source organism: Nitrospira sp. (assembly GCA_035760745.1). Taxonomy (GTDB): domain Bacteria; phylum Nitrospirota; class Nitrospiria; order Nitrospirales; family Nitrospiraceae; genus Nitrospira_C. Next base: position 5,573 of record DASTSI010000214.1, read on the forward strand.
GCGGGAAGAAATCCACTCCGGTGACGGGGATCTCTCCGGAGGCCATGGCGCTGTTGACCCGGTATTGGTGGCCGGGCAACATCCGCGAGCTCGAGCATGCGATCGAGCGCGCGGTCGCGCTCACGCCGCATCCGGTGATTTTTCCCGAGGATCTGCCGCAATCCATTCAGACCGCCACGGTGCAGGCCGCGGCGCAGGCCCGCGGCTGGGTCACCTTGGCCGAATTGGAGAAGGACCACATTCTGCGCGTCCTGGAAGCCCACAATCAGGATCTCGGTCGCGCTGCCGCGATTCTCGGCATCCATCGCAAGACGCTGCTCAGAAAGCTCCGCTACTTCGGGTTCCCCTGTTAGGCGACCGCCCGCGGCATGCCTTCGGTGCTGAGCGGTTTCTTCTCCCGGGACAAAATGTCCGCCCCCGGACAGACCGTCCTAGATCCTAGGGGAGATAACCGAGCGCTTCGGCCGAATGCGTCGAAAAGGAATGGCCGCCTCATGCCGCTCGTCCCTCACCACGGGTGCGGTCCTTGCTTCGTTTAACGCGGGACACCACACCAAAGGAGGTTTCGAAGTGGATGGATACGGCAAGAGAGTCTTGGTGGTCGATGACGACGACGATGTCCGGGCGATCATGACGACGATTCTGAGCGAGGCGGGATACAACATCTACGAGGCCTGCGACGGGCTGGACGCCGTGGAGGCGCTCAAGAAACGGCGATACGACGTCCTCATCACGGATTACCACATGCCCAAGATGGACGGCCTCGAGTTGCTCGATCTCGTGCAGGCGATGTGGCCCCAGTTGCCGGTCATCCTGGCGTCGAGTGACTCGCTCCTGCGGGGTGCCGGTGAAAGTTTGTTGGCCCCGGCCTATGCCCTGCTCGACAAACCGTTCGAGCGGGCGGATCTTCTCGGCCTCATTCGCTCGGCAGTCTGCGGTCTGCCGAAGACCGCGCGGCAGTCGGTCCGCCCGATGGCGGCCCCGCCATCTTATCAGGCCGTGGCCTGACTTCTCCTCACGACTTCCCGACCGCTCGGGCGACGGATCGGCGCTGACATAACGGGGCTGAAAGGATGCGAAAGACGTTATGGAAGTGGATCGAACCTTTTCGCAATGGTCCATCGGCAGCCCGAGAATAAAGTGGAGCGCCGTGTTCGCCGGTTGGGCCGTCGGGCTGGCCGTTCACATGCTGCTCACGCTCTTGGGTCTCGGCGTGGGGGCCTGGGCTATCGACTTGCGCGATGCCAATCCCGCGGAGGGTGTGCCGACGGGTGCCGGCATCTGGACGGGCCTCTCCATGCTCATTTCCGCCTTCATCGGCGGCTATGTCACATCGAGGTTATCGGGCAGCACGGACCGTGGCGACGGCATGTATCACGGCGTGGTGGTGTGGGGGGTGAACTGGCTCGTGTTCGCCTGGCTCACGACCACGGCGATGTCCACGATGATCGGCGGCGCCTTTTCGATGTTCGGCACGACGCTGCAAATGCTGGGACAGGGGCTCTCGGGGGGGGCGTCATCGGCCGTGTCCCAGATCTCCGGGAACGTGAATTTGTCGGCCGAGGACCTTCGCAAAGTAGTGGAGTCGGTGCTGAGCGCCACCGGCAAGCCGGAGCTGCAGCCGGGCGAGGTGAGAAAGGATGCGGAGCGGGTGGCCGGATCCGCACAAGAAGGGCAGCCGCCGAATCAGGTACGAGATTCCGCTCTCGCCGAGCTGCGGGAGAAACTGGTCGCCCTTGACCGTCAGGCCGCGATCAACGTGATGGTCAACCGGCTCGGGATGTCGGAATCCCAGGCCAAGCAGGTGGTGCAGCAGACGATCGGCGTCCTGGGTCCCCTGCAAGACACCATGCGCAACGTCCAGCAGCAGTCCGCGGCCATCGGCACCCAAGCGCTGGACCGCCTCGGAACGATCGCCATGTGGCTGTCCGTCATCGCCTTGCTCACGTTGATCGTGTCGGCCATCGGCGGATTGGTCGGTACGCCGGAAGAGTCACCGGTTGAGGCGAGCACGAGAACGGAATCGTATCGGACGGATATCAGACGCGCCGGATAGAGACTCACCGGACGGAGGAGGCCTGCCGCGCGGAGTCTTCGCGCGGCGGCCTCATCGGCCTCCGCTACATCACCTTCCCCGTCTCTGCGTCGACCCTCACGTGCCGGCTCTTGTTGAAGACGTCGACGATTTCCACCTCGTAGAACACACGATTGCCGGTTTGCGTCAATTCCACCCTGACGGCACGGCCGGGCACCTGGCCCTCGGCGATCTTCGCCGCCTGGGACAGCGACACAGGGGCATGCCGCAGCAGATAGCCCTTCTCGCGGTCGGGATTTGTGCAACCCGCAGGCAGCATCGCCGCGAGCAATAAGACGAGCCCCCAGCACGGGCGGCCTATGCAGGTTGACCGGCTCATGATCCCACCACCGGTAACGTATACCGTTCTTCGATGGCCTGCGTCACCAGGCGACGACTGACCTCGGCGGACAGGGCCGGTTGCTGCTCAATGTGCCGGAGCCTGTCGGCCAAGAAGGAGTCTTTCATAGCGGTCTCGACCCATCGAGAGTAGTCGTGATTCCGCAAGTGATACAGCCACGTCGCGTCGTCCACCCCATCGGCCAACTGGCGGAACACGATCAGGTTCTGCGCGCGGAGATTCAGTTGCCCGTCGGCCCCGCGGAAATAAAAGCTTCGCTCCGGCGGCAACTCCCCCTCGGCATATTTCCGGCGGTGCCGGCGGCGCTCCGCTCGCGACGAGATGATCCGAAATCTGACCGGGGACGACGGTTCGCGCACAGCCCAGGCGAGAGCTTCTCCGGGCTCCAAACGGCAGGGCTCGAGCTGGTGGACCGAAAGACCGACCTTGTCGGCAAAGGCTCGGATGGTCTCCGACGGTCGCTCCCCGAGCACGACCGCCACATCCACGGTCCGCAATGCGACCGGTGAGACCTGATCGGGGTGAACGGTCACGAACAGCATGCCGGTGAAATGCGTGTTCACTTCAGGAGCCGGACGCCAGTCGGTCGGAAGCAAATGATGCGTTTCATCGATCAGGATCCGGTGCGGTCTCCCGGTCCTGGCTCTGCGATCCTGAAGATGGGGCAACAACTCGAGGAACAAGGCGGGGCGATCCCTGAGCGGCAGACCGACGAGATTGACGACCGTGTGCGTGTCGGGATTGTCCAAGGCCGTCATGACCTCGGCCATGGTCGGTCCGCGATGAGCGCTCCCGAACACGACCGCGCGATCGAAGGATTCATAGTCACCCTCGGGATCAATGACGCAGACCTGATATCCCCGTTCGACCAGTTGCTCGAGTATGCCATGGGCCAGGGTGGATTTCCCGCTGGCCGAAGATCCGGCGATGAGCATGTTGTCCATGACCGGATCGATCGTCATGACCGCTTGGTCGGCTCCCCATCCAATCGTGACGCGATGACGGGGGAGCGGCCGGCCGCTCCGTTCCACCTCCCCCGTGGTGATCGACGTCACGACTTCCGCGACCCCCGCGCCGTTCGGCTGTGTCGTCACGAGATCGGCCGCCTCGCGAAGCATTGGGATCGCATTGTGGACGGCCACGCACAACTCGCTCGCCTGGAACAGCGCGTGATCATTCTCCGAGTCCCCGATCGCCACGACGTTGTGCGGCGACAACTGAAGTTCCTGCAGCGCGGCCTTGAGCCCGCTGGCTTTGGTGATCCCCGGAGGCAGAATCATGACGGATTCCCGATTGAACACCACGTGATGCTCGAGTCCGAGGTCGCGGATGGCTTCGAGCACGGAAACCTCGTGAGGTCTCACCGTCGCGATGATCGATTCTCCGACGTCCACGGGTGTCACCGATTTGCGATACAGCGAGTCGACCAGCCGTGAAGGCGCCGCCTCTCCAAGCAAGAGTCGTTCTCTGGTGTTTGGTCGGTAGAGGACCGCTCCATTTTCGGCCACGATTCGGCTGAACAGGGCGGCATCCGGCAGGAGCGTCAGCAACTCCTTCAGCATGCGCCCTGTGACGAGGATCAGCTTTCTTCCGGTGGCGACGCAGTCGTGCAAGACGGCCATCGTCTCCCGCTGAACGCGGCCATCGGTGGCCAACGTTCCGTCGTAATCGAGCGCTACAGCGGTAAATCGCATAGGAGAAGATCCACCAGAGGCGTTCTCGACCATTCCGCTTCGAGAGACACGATCGTTCCCGCGCACCGCTACTCTTAAACGTGTCCGCAGGGCCCATCAGGAAATCAAGAGCGAGGGGGCGGGATGGGATTCGTGACCGGCGCCGACGTGATGTCGGCGCCAGGAGGGACAGAAGCACGGAAATCCGGCGTCAGGCTGCCAGCGGCCACGTAAGCATCAGGTCGTCGTGCACGTCCTCGGCTCCCGCATCCCACGCGAGTTCAACAGCCAAGGCCCGGTCTCGATTCGTGGCCACCGAACCCCGTAGCGTCACGACTCGCTCCACTGTATGAACGGAGACGTCCCGCAACGAGGGGCGCCGGCTGTACCATTCGATCAACGTCTGGGTCAGCATGTCATCATCGTTCACGACCCGCGCGACATATCGTTCATTGACGAGCTGTAACATGACACCTCCTTGAAGAAGAGGACGGTCAAGAGAGACGGTCCCCTGTGCGTCATCAGACCACAGAGCCTCGCACCCCGGGAATTGGCGAATACTCTAGCTTTCCGCCGCTCGGAACCCCAGCGCCGTCCCAGGTCGAAAAAGACCAGGGTCTCGGGCGATCACCGGGTCGACATGTGCTCCTGGTCCGCCTGCGCCGCGCGCCGCTCGTTCCGTTCCGATGCAGTCTCCCGCGAGGAAGTCCTCGACGTCTGCTCGGCGCCCTCTACGTTGACGACTCCCGCCATGCTTTGCTCGCCGCTCGGATCACCCGACTTCGCCCTCACCACATACTTGATTTCGGTCGGGCTGCGGAAGCAGACGCTCGCGGTTTCATTGGGACCGAGATTGGCGGCATATTCGTTCTTGTTGGTGCCTATGAAGTCGCCGAAATTGCGCTGGCAGCTCATCAGTTCGGTCACGGGGCTGAGAAATATCACACGGACGTCGCCTTGACGTTTGTTGATCCATCGGATTTCGTCGCCGGGATTGGCGGTCACCGTTGCCGGCTGCAGGTCCTGGTGGATGATGATATCTTTCACCTCGCCGGTCCTCGTGATCGTCGGCATGCTGTCCCGGACGAGCGAATAATGCTGGCAACCGGCCAGCAGAATCAGCATTGTGGATCCCAGGATCATGTCCTGCACTTTCATAGTCGTCCCTCCTTGTCGTTGGCTGCTCCAAGTTGATCACGCTCGATCACTCTGCGTATCGCTCTTCACATGGACCGATTGATTATGGCAGGAGACCGTACCGCCTCGGTGTTCGCAATCGCGGCCCTGTTTCTAGGTGCGATGTGCAAAAGCTACACCTGCGAGGAACTGGCGTAAACCAGCTCTGGTAGCCATTTTGCGAGGCTTGCGCGGAACCGAGCCGGACATCCTGCTCCTCTTTGCGACAGAGCTTCCTCGACAGACCGAGGTTGCGCGGTCGCAAGCCGACCCGGCCCGGTTGTGGCACCCCAGCATACGTGTGAGGATGGGCTTCCGAAGAAGGAGTCAGGAATCGAAGAGCCCGCTTGCCCGGGCATCCTCATAGAGCTGGTCAGCTTGATACTCCTGCCTGGTCGTGGTCGGCGGCATGTTGTGCTGTGACGGCGTTGCGGCGGCTTTGGGTTGCACGTCGTAAAAATCGAAAAACCAATCGTCGTCGTAGAACCCATCGTCGAAATATCCGCCGCTGTACGCGGCCGGCCCCTGCGTGGAGGACTGGCCGGCGGCAGCTCGTTCCTGGTCCGCGGACGCCGGCGCGACGCACGCGATTCCAACCCATGCGGCGGCCAGCGCCGAAACGACGAAGGGATTCATGCGAGACCTCCTCGGTGTGCCATCGTTCACTTGGTTTGGGAGAGTGGAAGCTCTTCCGCTTCCGGGGCCGGCTCCATGGACAGCCTGCCGGAAGGAGGTGTCCGGTCGCCTTCGGTGAGGCCCTCGGCGCGCCCGCCCGCCGTGGAAGGAGGCACGGTCCCGATGTCGCGATCAACCTCCGCTCTCTTGCCGTCCGCGATGACGTGGCGGGCAAGCACGAGCGGTTTGCCGTTCACCGAGATCGTGGGGCCTTCCACGGTTATCGATCGCCCGGACTCCAGCGACAGCGCGGCGATGTCTTGCGGCGTCCCGAGATCCGCCAGCATGTGGCGGCCGTCGTCGGTCTTGAGGCGCACGACGACGTGACGTCGATTGACGCCGCGCAGCCTGAGCTCTTTCGATTCTTCAATTTGTCCGGTGACGGGCGTTTCGCCTGGCTGTCTGATCCGACGATCCAGTTGCCTCCGGTCCACGTTGCGCTCGCGCGTCACCTGAATCGTTTCTCCATTGACGTGCACACGCTGCGCGAAGAGCACCTTCCGGTCGCTCACCCAGGCGAACGGGCCGCGCACGGCGATCCGGTCGCCGGTCATGACGGGCGTTTCTCGGAACGCCGACGCCGGTCCCAGATCGACCACCATACGGCGCCCCCCGTTGCCCGCGACCAGCGCGACCAAGTGCTCTCCCTCCGCACCCTTGAGCGAGACACGCTTGAGCCGTTTCACTGTGCCGCGCAGTTGGCGCCACCCCTCGGAATCCGCCGGCCCGCGCTCCGGCTGTCCGAGGGCCCGCTCCTGCTCGCGCTGGCTCTGCGGCCGTTCCTGTTGCGCCGCGGCCGGAAGGTCTCCAAGCAGGGCCGTCGCGAGCACGGCCCCTGAGATCATCACGCTGCTTGTCCGCAACCGCATCGTGGCTTCCCTTCGGGTTGTCGGGGTCATTCCTCGGTCTTCAGCTTGCTGATGACCTGCTTGGCTCCGGCCTCATACGCGTTCTCGACGACGTCGTCGATCTCCTCGGGGTGCGACACCTTCCCGGTCAGCGTGACGACGCCGTTGCGGACGCTGACGTTGACTTTGTCCGGATCGACGGAGGGGCTCCACTCCAGATTGCTTTCGACGTCCCTCTTCAATTGCTGGTCGCTCTTCGGGATGTACTCTCCGGTCTTGCCGCGGCGGCCGCTCATTCGGTCGCTTCGGCTGCCGCGGTCTTCGCCCGACTGGCGCTCGGTATATCGGTCATCGTGCCGGGCGAGGCGTTGGTCCTCCCGGAATCGTTGGTCTTCATGGTACCGTTCGGCGCGTCGCTGCTGAAACTCGCGCTCGTTGTGGGCCCAGGGCGCCGAGGCGCCCGGCGGCAGTTCCCGGTAGGGATAGCCGACGTATTCGTAGGAGTCGAAATACCATTTGCCCCCGTCGTCGATGTCCACGTTCTCATATTCGTAGATATCGCTGTCCCGCAGCGGACGGCCCCAGATGTAGCCTCTTCTGAAGGCAGGATCCCGCGAGATGTCGATCGTCTTTCCGTCGTTGATTTGCACGGAATCCGCCAGGACGACCGGGGTGGTGTTGATGCGTCTGGTATTGCCCCAGATCATGATGCGATCGCCGCGCGAGATTTCGCGGACGTCTTCGCCGTCTCCCAGATCGATGATTCGACCATACCCGTAGTCGCGTGACCGTCGAGACCGGTCCGGATCGATGATGACGACCGTGTGTTCTTTCTGGGCGTCGACTCCGTTGAGCGGAATATGCTTGACCTCTTTGACGCGACCGGACAATTCGACGGGGACGAAGGACTTTTGGCGATAGTAATAGGATTCTCGGTCCGCAGCCCCCGCCCGCGCGGCGGGCTGGTCGTAGAACAGGGGCAGCATGCCGACGGTCAGGACCATGGCCGTGTTGACGATTGATCGGGACTTCATTGGAATCCTCCAGTCGTTCACTCTTCCGTCGTCAATTTGCTGATGACGCGCCTCGCCCCCGCTTCATAGGCGTTGTCGATCGCGGCCTGGACTTCATCCTCGTCTTCCACCTTGCCGCTCAACGTCACGATGCCGTTCCGGACGCTCACGTTCACCTTGTCGGCATCCACGAACGGGCTCCACGTCAGCTCGCTTTCGACGTCCCGCTTCAGCTGCTGATCCGCCTTGGCGGCCTCCGGCGACGCGCGCCGGTCGGCGCGATCGGCATCTCTCTGGTCGTGCCGGGCGTATCGCTCGTCCTCATGGTGCCGCTCGGCGCGCCGCTGCTGAAACTCGCGCTCGTTGCGGGCCCATGGCGCCGAGGCACCCGGGGGCAGTTCCCGGTAGGGATAGCCGACGTACTCGTACGAATCGAAGTACCACTTGTCGGGATTGTCGATGTCGACGTTTTCGAACTCATAGGCGTCTGCATCCCGCAGGGGTCGGCCCCAGACGTAGCCTTTCCGAAAGGCCGGATCACGTTTGGCCTCGATCGCGACGCCGTCGTTGATCTGGAAGGAGTCGGCAAAGATCACCGGCATCTCGTTGATGCGCCTCGTCTTGCCCCACACCATGATGTGGTCCCCGCGGTTGATCTCGGGGATCCTGGCGCTTTCACCCAGGTCGACGATCCTCTCGTATCCGTAGCTGCGGTTTCGGCTCGACCGATCGGGCCGGATTTTGACCACGATATGCTTGATGCGCGCATCAAGGCCGTTCACCGGCACCTGTTTGATGTCCGTGATGCGTCCCGACAATTCCACGGGCGACCACGGTTTCTGGCGGTAGTAATAGGACTCGCGGTCTGCCGCTCCCGGCGATGCCTGACTCTCGCCCGTGAGCGGCAGAAGCGAAACTATGCCAAGCACCGCAACCATCCCGGCTCTGGTCATGCTATAGGTGTACATCGGTGCCTCCGCGATTCCTTTGTGTTATTGCTTCTTCTTTCCGGCTTCATTCTCGAACTGGGGCGCCGGGCCGGGAGGCGCGCCGCGCGTGCCGAGGTTCCCCGCCGCCTGGTCTTCACCCATGCCTCCGGAGGACGGCACCGGTCGATTTGTGCCGCGTCCGTCGCCGGGTCCGACGAAGGGCTTCGGCTCTTCGCGCTTCTGCTCGATCTCATCCATGTACATGGCGAGATCCGGCGACATGTCCTTCACATCGGTCCGGTTCACCATGGGAAGGAGCTGATCCTTGTTCATGTTCAGGGTCAGCTTGTCGCCCTTCTGTTGAAACTGGCTCCAACGCATCGGCCTGGCCGATTTGGAATCCGCGACCTCGAGGAAGACGTAGTCGATCTCCTCGCTCTTGTCGCCCTTCAACAGCTTCTTGATCGTGCCCAGTTTCTCTCCCTGCGGGCTGAAGACGGGCTGATTGAGCCACTTGCTGTCCTTGATCTCTTTTAAGCGGGCTTGAGGAAGCGGATCCGAGGCATACTCGTCCGGCACGCCCTGCTGCCCGCCCGTGAGATCCGTCCGTTTATCCTTGGGCACGTTCTCCGGGGACGGCATATTGCCGCCCGCGATGGACGACGAGCTCGAGGCATCGGCGAAGACCGAGTTGCTCCACAGGAAACACGTCACTGCAGCCATGCTCATGACAAAAGTGGTTCGCTTCATGAAAGCCCTCCAGTTAAAGGTCGTTGATCTGATCGTTCCAACACGCTCCGTTCGCCGTTCGTCACGTCGCGTCGCGCCTCCCTCGGCTCATTGTCGCGCCTCGTACGGGCGCCCGGGGTCCGACAAGCCCTGCCGCTGCAGCCTGAGCCAGCGTCGTTGCGCACGTTGAGTTCCAGGGTACGGGCGGACCGCTTGCTCGGTATGGAGCCCCCGCCGTCTCCGGGCTTGTCCGAGCCGGCTCCCGACACTAGGGTGACCGGGAACGTCAGGATGCCGGTGAGGCCGAGCACGAGGGCGATTTTCGCCGCCGTTCTCCGTCTCTTCATCCTCGTCTCGCTCTTGCGGGTGCGCATCGAAGTCTCGGTTGACGCCGTCACGCGCGTGAGAAGCACATGCTGCAAATCGCGCTGCAAATCGCGGGCCGCATCCGGTCGGACGCTCAGCGAAGACACGGAAAGAAGTTTCTCGCGAGCTCATTGGGGGCGTTCGCCTCCGACGTCAGACAAATTGTCTGAAACTCGGACAGAAGGTCCGTCTCATTCTTCGGTACCGGCGGCACGAAAAAAATCGCTTCGACCTTCGGCCCACGGGCTCTCGTCGCGTGCGCGGATCGGCACCACGCTTGCACTTTACTCCGGCTAGGGAATCGGACAGGGCCACCGCGGCGGCGCTGGGAGCGAGTGATGACAACCACCCAGCCGAAGGACACGCAATGAGCGCCCACCTGAGGCAGAGAGACAGGCAGTCGGCGACAACAGAATCGGAACGGTGCCCATGATCGAGCCAATCGGCAGAAGGCGTTGGGCCATCGCAGAAGGGTACATTCCGGCGGCCAGCACCGGCCCTCACCCGCAGATGACGAGTCATGAAACGATGTGCCTGCTTAATGCCGGCTCGCGGGACGCGCACGTCGAAGTGATGATCTTCTACAGCGACCGAGATCCGGTCGGACCGTATCGGGTGCTCGTGCCGGCCCGGCGGACGAAGCATGTGCGCTTCAACAATCTCAGTGACCCCGCCCCGATCCCGGTCGATACGGATTTTTCGAGCGTGATCGAGTCGGATGTGCCGATCGTCGTGCAGCACACGAGGCTGGACTCCCGTCAGGCGGAAAACGCCTTGTTGAGCACGATTGCCTTCGCAGGCACCGAATGACGCGAGCAGAGCGGGGCGCCCCTCCCGGGTGGTCCTACAATGCGTCCGTGTGGCGGGACGCCGCTGGATTGCGGCGGGGGCCGGGGTCGGATTCGCTGTGCCCGCCGATCTGGCGTTGTATCAGTGCAAATCGTGGAGCGCCTCTGGGATCCCTGGTTCGGCACCGGAAGCGAAAAGGTCCTGCGCGGCGTTCGAGCGGCGCGAAGCGCGCTCAGCCTGACGGGATTGAAACAAGACACCGGCGGACGCGCGTCACGAGCGGCAGGAGAGGCAGCAGGATGTGGAATGGCGCTCGGCGTGTGGCTCACGGCTTCCCCGGACGCCATGGGCTATGAAGGCCCGACCGCGTGAACAACCATGTCGTCGGTCCGTTCGTGGCGGCAACGGCGATCATCGCGCGTGCGGAAACGACGAGAGCAGTGCGTTGGTTCGGCCTGTGTCCGGACTGTGGTTGGTGATCGCTCCTGCGGTCCTCGGATACCAGCCGCTCCATGTCGGCGTGCGGAGCAGTCTCATCGGCCTCGCGATCGCCGGCCTGTCCTCGATTCACGCGCCCATGAGAGAGACGCAAGGCGGCGGGCGGAGGCGGGTGTGGAGCAATGATCCGAAACGATGAATCAAGGGCCGGCGCCGCTGTGCGGAGCAGGACCCGATGACGTTATTCACGATCATGCTCAGTATCGTGGTGCTCGTCGTGGCGCTGTACGCGTTGCGTATCCTCAATACGCCGTACCTTGGCGCCTTTCGCTTTGCCTTGTACTTGCTGCTGGTCCTGCTCGCCCTGTCCGTCTGGTACGGCATGAAGGATCATCCCTACGAAGGATACGACCCCACCGTGGACGCCAATCGCGAACCGTGAACTCAGCGTAGTCCTTCGACGCTCGGGTCATCGACAAGCAGAGCAGGCAGAACATCGCAACGAAGGAGAGCCATCGTGGAGCGGAATGGAGCACCTCACTCTGAGACCGTCGTCGTCACCGGCGCGTCCGCGGGCGTGGGCCGCGCCATCGCACGGGAGTTCGCGTCGCACGGCGCGTCCGTGGTCCTTGTCGCGCGGGGCCGTGACGGCTTGGAAGGCGCCCGAGAGGACGTGGAGCGCCTCGGCGGGCGGGCGCTCGTCATTCCCACCGACGTGTCCGATGACCGGCAGGTGGACGCGGCCGCCCACCGTGCGGAGGAGCAGTTCGGCCCGATCGACGTCTGGGTGAACAACGCGATGGTCTCGGTGTTGTCTCCGGCCTTGGAGATGACCGCGGAGGAGTACCGGCGGGTGACCGAGGTGACCTACCTTGGATACGTGCACGGCACGCTGGCGGCGCTTCGTCGGATGGTTCCACGAGACCGCGGCGTGGTCGTGCAGATCGGCTCGGCCTTGGCCTATCGCGCCATCCCTCTCCAGTCCGCCTACTGCGGGGCCAAGCATGCGATTCAGGGTTTCACTGAGTCCCTTCGCTCGGAGCTCATCCACGACGGCAGCCGGGTCCGGTTGACGATCGTCCAGTTGCCGGCGGTGAATACGCCGCAGTTCAGCTGGATCAAGACGCGCATGCCGCGACATCCGCAGCCGGTCCCGCCGATTTATCAGCCCGAGGTGATTGCGAGGGCCGTCTATTGGGCCGCGCACCACGATCGTCGGGAGTTCGCGGTGGGGTATCCGACGGTGCAGGCCATCATCGGAGACAAGTTCATCCCGGGGCTGCTCGATCATTACCTTGCCCGCGTGGGCTATGAGGCGCAGCAGACGAGCGAGCCTGTGGACCCGAATCGACCCGACAACCTGTATCATCCGCTGCCCGGGGACTATGGAGCGAGGGGCGAATTCACCGACCGGGCTCATGATTTCAGCCTTCAGTCCTGGGCCAACCGTTATCGCGGATTGCTGGCGCTCAGCGGGATGGGGCTGGCCGCGTGGTGGTGGGCCGGGCAGGGGGCGCATGGTCGAAAGCGCGCGAGACGAAACGAGTCGCTTGCGGGTCGACGGCTCGGGTGGCGTCGTGGCTCATAGCAGTTCAGGGATCCACCTGGGAAGCCGACCGTTATGGACCTGGCGCAGCCATGTGCGCCTACTATCCCTCGGTGCTGTCCGCGGCGCTCCTTTTGGCCGTTGCACCATCATGAAATCAGGTGTTCGCCATGACCGATCTGCTCGCCGCCCGTTCCCAAATGGCCATGTCCCTCGGCTTTCACATCGTCTTCGCGGCGTTGGGCATCGCGATGCCGGTCCTCATCGCCGTGGCGGAGTGGCGATGGCTGAAGACCGGGGACGAGGGCTACGTCATGCTGGCGAAGCGCTGGTCGAACGGCACGGCGATCCTGTTCGCCGTCGGCGCGGTCTCCGGCACCGTTCTCTCTTTCGAGTTGGGTTTGTTGTGGCCCTTCTTCATGGAGCGAGCGGGGCCTCTGGTGGGGCCGCTCTTTGCCCTGGAAGGCTTTGCGTTTTTTACCGAAGCCATTTTCCTCGGAATCTATCTCTATGGATGGTCCCGCCTCCCGCCGATTGGGCATTGGCTGTCCGGCATCGCCGTGGCGGCGAGCGGGATCGCGTCCGCCGTCTTTGTCGTCAGCGTCAACGCGTGGATGAATGCGCCGACGGGGTTTGTTCTGCGGGAGGGCAGAATGATCGACGTCCGGCCGCTGGCCGCTTTATGGCATCCGGTTGCCTGGTACGAATCGGTGCATATGCTCTTGGCAGCCTTCGCCTCGACCGGATTTCTGGTGGCCGGTATCCATGCCTTTCTCGTCCTGCGCCGGCCCGGGACGCTGTTCCATGTCCGCGCGCTGAGGATCGCGCTGGCGATCGGCACCGTGCCGGCGCTTTTGCAGCCGGTCAGCGGCGACCTCATGGCGAAATCCCTTGCCGAGCACCAACCGGCGAAGCTCGCGGCGATGGAGGCGCTGTTCGTGACCGCGCGGGGCGCGGATTTCGTGGTAGGGGGTATCCCCTATGCCGACACCCAGACGATTGAGTACGGCCTGAAGATTCCACGCGTCCTCAGTCTCCTCCTCACCGGCGATGTGGACGGCGAAGTGCTCGGGCTCGATCGGATCGCGCGTTCCGAGTGGCCGCCGGTCGCCGTCGTGCATGTGGCCTTTCAACTCATGGTCGGCTGCGGCCTCGTCATGGCGGCCTTGGCCTTCTGGTCGGCGCGGCGATGGTGGGCCGGAGGCCTGGAGCAAGATCGGAGACTGCTCCGGGCCCTGGTCATCGCGGCTCCCCTGGGATTCATCGCGATCGAGGCCGGCTGGGTCGTCACGGAAGTGGGGCGGCAACCGTGGATCATCCATCAGGTCATGCGCACCTCGGAAGCCGTGACGCCGATGCCGGGCCTCTGGGTGCCGATGGTCACGTTCTCGCTGTTCTATCTCGTCTTGGCCGGCATCGTCGTCTGGGCGCTCGGACGTCATGTCGCCGGCACGGTGTCGGAGCCGGTCGACCGCGCGACGACGAGGAGAGCCGCGTGACGGTTTTTCCGCTCGAATGGCTGTCGGCTGCCGCGCTGCTCGGCGCGTTGACCTTCTACCTCCTCTTCGGGGGCGCGGATTTCGGCGCGGGATTGTGGACGTGGTGCTTCCGGGGGCCTCTCGCACAGCGCCAGCGCGCGCTCGTGGATCAGGCGATCGGACCGATTTGGGAGGCCAACCATGTCTGGCTGATCGTCGCGGTGACGATTCTCTTCACGGCGTTTCCCGCGGCCTTCGCGACGCTTGCGACCGCGCTCCACATCCCCCTCTCGCTCATGCTGATCGGCGTGGTGCTCCGCGGCACGGCGTTCGCGGTGCGGACCCATGACGTGACGTCCCGCGCCGACGGCAGCAGCTCGACTCCCGTCGTGTGGCGACGGATCTTCGCCGGCTCCAGCCTCGTGACGCCGGCACTCCTCGGCATCACGATCGGCGCGGTCGCCTCGGGCGGCATCTCCGCCCCGCGGACATCGGACACCTTCGCGGAGACCTTCATCGCGCCCTGGCTGGCTCCGTTCCCCATCAGCGTCGGCCTGCTCACCGTGGCGTTGGTGGCGCAACTCGCCGCGGTCTATCTGCTCGTCGAGTCCAGGGAGGCGGAGCTCAAGCGCCTGTTTCGGCGGCGGACGTTTGCGGCCTCCGCCGCAGTGTTCTTCGCCAGCGTCGTCTCGCTTCTGCTGTGCGAATCGGGGGCGCCCGCCCTGTACCAGCGGCTGACAGACACGGCCCCCGGCGTTGGGATGGTGATGTTGACCGGTGGTCTTGAAGGAGCGACCATGGCTGCCCTCCTGCGGCGGCGTGCCGGTCCGGCCCGCGCGTTCGCCGCGGCCGGCGCCGTGTCCTTCCTGTGGGGGTGGGCCGTCGCACAGTTTCCCTATTTGCTTCCCCCGCTG
>DASTSI010000215.1:0-24510 GCA_035760745.1 Nitrospira sp.
GATCGTCCTCCGCGATCAGCACGCGGAGCCGGGGCGGGCGCACGTCTTCAGGAGGGGTCGTCATGTTCGGACGTTCTTCGTCTCCGGGCCGCTCTGAGGATCGCGCGGCAGCTCGTTCAGCAACATCCAGTACAGCCCGAGTTGGCGAACGGCGTCCGTAAACTGGTGAAAATCGACGGGCTTCACGACGTAGCTGTTGACGCCCAGATTGTAGCTTTGCACGAGATCCCGCTCCTCCCTCGAGGAGGTCAGGATCACCACGGGGATGGTTCTGGTGCTCTCGTCGCGCTTGCATCGCTGGAGGACTTCCAGGCCGTCGACTTTCGGCAGCTTCAAATCCAAAAGGATCAGCCGGGGTCTCTCTTTGTACAGGCGTCCCTCCTGCCCGTTGCCGAAGAGACAGTCGAGCGCCTCCTCGCCGTCGCGGGCGACGTGAATACCGTTCGCGAGGTGGTACTTGCGAAACGCCCGCAGCGTCAGCTCGACGTCTTCGGGATTGTCTTCGACCAGGAGAATGTGCGTGTCATTGATCATGACGACGCCTTTGGCAGTGATACGGAAAACGTCGCACCGTCATTCACCGCGGCCTCGGCCCACACGCGTCCGCCGTGGCGCTTGGCGATCCGGTGCACGATGGCAAGGCCCACCCCGGTGCCGTCGAACTCCTCCTTGCGGTGCAGGCGTTGAAACACACCGAACAGCTTGTGGGCGTATTTCATGTCGAAGCCCACGCCGTTGTCCTTCACGAAGTAGGTCACGTGGTCCGGGCTCGACCGGTCCGTCCGCCATCCGACCTCGATTCTGGCGGACGGCCGGTACTTCGTGTACTTGAATGCGTTGGTCAACAGATTGACCCAGAGCAACCGCAAGAGCCGCCGGTCGCCGAGGCAGGGCGGCAGATCGGCGACGAGGAAGTCGACCGCCCGGCCGTCTTGGGATGCCTGGAGCTCGTGAAAGACCTCCATGACGAGATCGCGCGTTCCGATCGCCCGCATCTGCATGGTCTGCCGGCCCAACCGCGAGAATTCGAGCAGATCGTCGATCAGCTCTCCACCCTGACCGGCGGCCTTGCGGATGATGTCGAGGCACCGCTGTGCTTCGGGGTTGAGTCGCTCGTGATGATCCTCGATCAGGATCCGGCTGAACGCGTCGATCGTTCTCAGCGGCGCCCGCAGGTCATGCGAGACCGAGTACGAAAAGCTTTCGAGCTCCTTGTTGGCGTCCTCCAGCGCCGATCGCTGTTGCTTCAGCACCTCGTGAGCCTCGCGAAGCGCATCCTGCGCGCGCTTGTGTGCTGTGATGTCCCGAGCGATCTTCGAGGCCCCGATGATCCGCCCCTGGCCGTCGCGTATGGGGGACACGGTGAGCGAGATGTCAAGCAGCGTTCCATCCTTGTGCCGCCGCACGGTCTCGTAGTGATCGATGGACTCGCCTTGCGCAAGCCGTTCCAGGATCGCCGGCTCTTCGCTGTACCGGTCCGGCGGGATGATGCGGAAGATCGATTGACCGATCATCTCGTCCGCCCCGTAGCCGAAGAGCCGCTCCGCGCCCTTGTTCCAACTGGTCACGATGCCGCGCAAGCTCTTGCTGATGATCGCGTCGTCGGAATTCCTCACGATGGCGGCGAGATGCGCGATTTCTTCCTCGGCCCGCTTTCGGTCCGTGATGTCGATGCCGGTGGGATGGAGAAAGCGCACGGCGCCCGACGCATCGCGGATGGGATGCAGAGCGAAATCCATGAGCCGTTCCGTTCCGTCGGCCCACCAATACCGAAGATCCTCACGAAAGACGGCCCCGGCCGCGGCCGACCGGGTGGCTTCGCGGATGCGTGCCCGGCTCTCCTCCGAGCCGCGCCACCAGGCCGTCTCCCAGAACGGCCGGTCCAGCACCTGCTCTCTGGTGTATCCGCACCGCGCCACGGCGGCATCATTCGCTTCACGCAAGCACCCGTCCGGATCCAGAATGCCCGCGAAGATGCCGGATTGGTTGAACACCGCCTGAAACTTGGCGGTGATGGCGAGTGCTTGATCCGCCAGGGATCGCTCGCGTTCCTCCGCCTGCCTGCGCTGGGCGAGCTCCTTCCGTGCCTGGCCGTAGAGCCGGGCATTGTCGATCGCAATCGCCGCCTGTGCCGCGATGGCCGTCACCATCTGCTCGGCCTCTTCGCCGAACTTGTCCGGTTCGCCATGTCCATAGAAGAGCCCGCCCAGGACTTCGCCGGAGCGTGAAATGACGGGCACGGCGAGATAGCTCCGGACCGGGGGCTGCTCCGGCATGCCATCCTGCGGCGCGTTCGCTCCATAAGCAGCATCCCGGTGCAGGTCGCCGATCCGGATGACTCCCCTTCCCTTGAAGGTCGGATCGAAGATCCTGCTGTCGGCCGGCATCGGAAAAGTTGAGGCCAGGCGCGGCCCGCCGGACAGGCCGAAGAGGTCGTCGGATGTGCCTTGCTCGTTCTCCGCGTTGTAGAAGAACGCGCCGAACTCGGCGCCGGAGACGTCGCGGCCGGCGTCGGTCACGGCTTCCACGAGCCGTTCCAGGTCCAGCTCCGCGGTCAGCATCGCGCCCGTTCGATTGAGGACCTCGAGCCGATGCGTCTGTCGGCGCAAGGCAACCTCCGCCCGCTTCCGCTCGGTGATGTCTCGGGTGAAACAGCGGGTATGCACGAAGCTCCCGTCCTCCCAGAGCACATTCGATGAGATCAGGACGTCACGCGTGGAGCCGTCCTTACAGCGCAGCCGGGCCTCGTAATTGTGGAGCGTTTCGCCCTGCTCGAGGCGCACGAGGATATCGTCGATCGCCTGTTGGTCCGCATGGAACTCCGCGATGTGGTGTCCCAGGTACTCCTCGCGGGAATACCCCAGCAGGTCGAGCTCCGCTTGATTCACGCGAATCACCTTGCCGTCGGCGTCCACCCAATGGAGCCCGATCGCCGAGTTCTCGAAGAAGTCGCTGAGGTTTCGCTCGCTTCTTTCGAGAGCCAACTCGGCTTCTTTCCGATCGTGTATGTCGATGGTGGACCCGATGTATCCGAAACATTCGCCTCGTTCGCCGAGGTGCGGTGCCGCCGCCGTCAAGACCCACCGATACTCGCCGTCGTGACGTTGCAGTCGATACTCGGTTCGGTAGGGTTCTCGGGCGGCGACGGCCGAGGCGAACGAACCTTCGGCCTTGGGCCGATCGTCCGGATGGAGGGCGTCCCACCAGCCCGAGCCGAGACCGGCCTCGCGGGAGCGTCCCGTGAAGTTACACCAGGACTTGCTGAGGAACGAGCAGGCTCCGTCCGGCTCCGTCACCCAGACCATCATGGGGGCGTCGTCGGCCATCTGGCGGAAGCGCTGTTCGCTGAGCCGAATGGCCTCCTCCGCTTCGGCCCGAGCCTTGGCCATTCGGAGATGCGTCTTCACCCGCGCGAGCAGCTCCTGAGCATGAAACGGCTTGACGAGGTAGTCGTCTGCGCCGCCGTCGAGGCCCTCGACGAGCGATTCTTCTCCGGCCCGCGCCGACACCATGATCACCGGAACGCGTTGGAGCCGGTGGTCCGACCGAAAGGCCTGAAGCAGGCCCAACCCGTCCCGGCCAGGCATCATCACGTCCGTCAGCAACACATCCGGCGGATCGGCGAGCGCGGCCTGGAGGGCGGCTTCGCCGTCGGCGACCGCCATCACCTCGTAGTGATCCGAGAGGAGCCGCTCGACGTAGTCGCGCATGTCTGCATTGTCGTCCGCGAGCAGGACACGTGGGCGCCGTCGAGAGCCCGGTTCCCGGCGCCCGGCTGGCGGGGCCTGAGGCGACGGATCCGAAGCGTGGCGGCTCCCGGGCCCGGGCCGGTCCGAAAGCCACCGCAGCGCCTCGTCGGCGAACGTCGCGGCAGGTTCGGCCGTCGCGGCAGGCCTCCCCGAGGACGGCATGAGGCGATCGGCCGGGAGATGCTGCGAGCCGAGCGGCAGCCGCACGCGGAACCGGCTGCCCCGGCCCGGAGTGCTTTCGACCTCAACCGAACCTCCGTGCAGCTTGACCAGCTCTTGCACGAGCGCGAGGCCGATGCCCGTGCCTTCGTGCGTGCGCGCCCGGGCGCCTTGCACGCGGTGAAACCGGTCGAAGACGCGCGCCAGCTCTTCCGGCGCGATGCCGATGCCCGTGTCGCTCACGGCCAAGACGGCGTGACGGGGGCCGTCGCCATGCTCCGCGACGTCGAGACCGACCGTGATCCGCCCCTCGAAGGTGAATTTGAAGGCGTTGGAGAGGAGGTTCAAGACGATCGTCTCCCACATGTGGCGATCGACATACACGGGTTCGGGCAGCGGCGGGCAGGAGACTGAAAATTTTAATCCGGCTTGCTCCATCGCCGAGCGAAAGACACTCGCGACTTCGGCCGTATACGCGGCAAGATCGGTCGGCTCATACTTGGCCTGGACGCGCCCCGCTTCGATGCGCGAAAAGTCCAAGAGCTGATTGACGAGCTTCAGCAACCGAAGACTGTGGCGATGGGCCGCCTCCAAGCGGGCCGAGTTCGGCCGCTCCCGGAGCTCCTCTTCCAAGGGACCGAGCATCAACGTCAAGGGGGTGCGGAATTCATGGCTGACGTTGCTGAAGAAGACCGTCTTGGCCCGGTTCAGCTCCGCGAGCGCTTCAGCCCGTGTTCGCTCGGCGTCATAGGCGTGAGCGTTTGCCATCGCGGTCATCACGTGGGAGCGGACGTTGTCGAGAAAGTGTCGGTAGGGCTCATCGAGCCGGCGGCGTGGGTTGATGCCCAGGACCAGCGCCGCGGCAGGTCCTCCGGTGACGGCAATCGGGGCGACGAAGGCCTGCGACGTCGGCTCCGGCCAAAAGGTCCCGGCGATCGTTCCGAATCGGGCTGCCAGATCGTCGATCACGATGGGCTTCGATCCCTGGAGCGCGGGAGCCAACGGCCACGTGTTCGCCGCGGCGGCGGTCCCGAGATCGACCACATCGACGTGGGCCGGACTCGCCTCGGACAACCCCGTCGCCTGTGCCAGGCGGGCCTGTTGTCCGTCGGCATCGATGGCATAGAACAGCGCAAACGGAATATCCGCCGGATCCGTGGCCAGTGCCGCCATGACGGTCTCGTACACGTCCTGGACGCGCTTGGCCGACGACGAGCGGTGCGCCAGTTCGCGCAACAACCTGATACGCCGGTCGTTCAGGACCCGATACGTCGTTTCTTGGACGACGTTCAGAATTCCGCAGACCGTTCCGTCCGGATCCCTGATCGGATTGAACGTGTAATCGAAGTAGCATTCCTCCGTGTAGCCATACCGGTGCATCGGCAGCAATTCATCGCTGCGCCAGGTCGCCTCCCCCGTCGTCCGCACGGAGTCAAAGAGCGGGTGGATCCTGCTCCAAATTTCGGGCCACACCTCGACCCCGGGCCGCCCGATCGCCCAGGGATGCTTGGTGCCGACGATCGGCCGCCAGGCGTCGTTATAGAGCAGGCACAAGTCCCTCCCCCAATAGACGGCCATCGGAAAACGCGCCGTCAGACAGATGCCGAGGGTCGACTTCAACGCCCCGGGCCACTGCTCCACCGGTCCCAGAGGCGTCTGCGACCAATCGAGGCTCCGCATGAGCCTGGCCGACTCATCGTCGCCGGGAAAGACCCCTTTGAGATCCCGATCGCTGACCAAGGTGGAAGGGGCCATGGACCGTACTCCTTAACAAGTGGGTTCGGGACCGCACCCCGCGCATGCATGATTGCGAACGACCCAGCCGCCCCGCGAAGGCAAAGTGCTCCGTTGCGGCGGCGCACCGCCGCGCCGCTCGGACGCTCATGCACGGACAGGAACCCGGCCTTCAAAAGGTCCGCCGGTAGTATAGTCAATGGGATCGGAAGGGCACCTGGGCGATGCCCTAGGGCCGTGAGCCGCCTGTCAGGCATCTGACGGTCTCACCTTGTCGTCTGCGGACGAGAGCGCTCAGTGACCGAGAGGATGGACTCATAGAGTTGATCCACCGCCGCCTCTTTCGTGAGGAGCAGGGAGGCGCCGGCCTCGAGCATCGCGCGCCGCGTCTCATCGCCCGCCTGCACCGACAGGCCGATGACCGCGATCTCGGGAAACCGGGATTTGATCCTGGCCGTCGCTTCGATGCCGTTAAGTCTCGGCATATTGATGTCCATCACCATGAGCGTCGGCCGCCAGGTGGCCGCCGCCGTGATCGCGTCCTCGCCGTCGGCCGCTTCGCCGACGACCTCCACGTCGGGATACCCCTCGAGCACGCTGCGGAGGCCTTGGCGCACCATGGCGTGATCGTCCACGAGCAGCACGCGAATCGTCGTGGACGAATGCGCCGGGTGCTGCGTGCTGAGCGGCGGCTGCGTGAACGAGGCCGGCTCAGGGCTCACCGCTCGGCTTCCATCGCGGCTCGGAAGCGGCAGCGTGAGCGTCGCCGTGGTGCCCTTGCCGGGCTCGGATTCCAGATCCAACCGGCCCCCCAACGTCCGCATCCGCTCCCTGATGCTAAAGAGGCCGAACTTGGTGAAGGCCGCGTCCTCGGCCGCGCCGGCCGTCGCCGAAAATCCTCGTCCGTGGTCACGCACTTGGATCACGAGCCGCCCCTCTCGGTGGGACATCGACACGACGGCGGCGTGGGTGTCGGCGTGCTTGTAGCTGTTCATCAAGAGCTCGCGGACGGATTCGAACAGGAGCACGGCTAGGTCTTCGGGCAGCTTGAGCTCGTCCGCCGCATCGTCTTCGATCGACACGGTCATCTCGTATCGTTGCATGTGGGTCGCCAGCCATTGCAAAGCCTCGCGAAGCCCGAGATCATGCAAGACCGGCGGTGTGAGATCCGCCACGAGCGTTCTCGTATAGGTCAGGGCTTCGCCGAGCACCTCGTCGGTCGCCTTGATGAGATCCAGGCAGGGCCGGGCCACACCCTCGACCCGCTTCGATTGGTTGAGCTTGAGCCGGCAGAGCACGAGCAACTGGGCCAAGTGGTCGTGGAGCACGGTCGCGAGCTTTTTCCGCTCCCGCTGTTCCGTCAAGGTCAATTCCGTTGCGAGGCTCCGCAGCCGCTCCTGGGATTGCACCAACTCCCTCGTCCGCTCGCCGACCAGCCGCTCGAGTTCCCCGGCGAAGCGCTCCAGGTGCTCCTGGGATTCCTTGCGCTCGGTGATGTCGTAGTTGATTCCCACCATGCGCCGCGGAAGGCCGCGGTGGTCGGGGATCGTGACGCCGTCCCCGGCGATCCAGCGGACGACGCCGTCCCGCCGAACGATACGGAACTCGTCGGAGAACCGCCCGGTTTCCAGCGCCTGCGCCGCCGAGCGCTTCAGTCTCGCGACATCGCCCGGGTGCACCAGGTCGTAGAACCGTTCTATATCCGAGGGTGCCTCTCCGGGGGAGCAGCCGTAGATCTCGTACTGCTTGGCGTCCCAGGTCACGGCGCCGCTCGCCAGATCGAAGTCCCAGGCGCCCATCTGACCCGCCTCCATGGCGGTCCGCAGTCGCTGTTCCCGCTCTCGAAGCAGCTCTTGATGCCGCTTGCGGTCGGTCGTCTCCTGCACCAGCACGCCCAGGCCCAAGAAGCGGTTATCCGCCGAGTAAATCGGGTACCAGCTTTCGTCCCAAGAACGGAGCAGGCCCGGTTCTTTGGCCGTGGTTCCGAAGAACTCGCGGTCCAGGACCGGCTGCCCTGTACGCAGAATCTCCTCGCATACCCGTTCCGCCGTGTCCGCGACGTCGGGGACGATTTCTCTGATCGTCTTGCCCAGGTGCGCCTCGACCGGCAGCCCGTTCATTTCCGCCAGCGCATTGTTCACCACCCGGTACCGCAGCTCTTCGTCGAAGAACGCAAACCCGACCGGTGCGTTGGCGAGGAGCGTGTTGAGCAGCGCCGAGGTGTTCCGCAGCTCCTCCTCTCGCTGGCGCAAGGCGTCCTCGTTTCGCTTTCGCTGCATCGCGATCGCGACTTGATCGGCCACGGCCTTCATCAAGGAGAGATCGTCGGATAAAAAAGACGAGCGGGTGCGCGTGCCGAACGAAAGGGTTCCGATCACGGTGCCTTGCGCCGACAAGGGATGGCAGGCGTAGGCCCGGATGCCGAGCGATCGCACGAGCTCGCCGCCGGCGTCGGTCCGGTCGCCGACGTCCTCCATGACAATCGCCCGGCCCTCCAGCGCGAGGCACCCCCGCAGGGCCGACCCGGGCTCGAGCCACGCGGCGCGGCGCTCGTCGTCGGGGAGACCGGCCCAGGCGTTGAGCCGCAAGGTCCCGAGGTCCGGGTGAAGCACATAATTGAAGAACGTCTGACAGTCCAGGAAGTGCATGACCCGGGCGCACAGGTCGTTGACCAGGTCTAGCGGCGACTCGCTGCGGAGCAGGAGTTCCGCCGTCTCCGCGAGAAGCCTGAGCCGGTGCTCGCTGCGTCGGAGCGCCTCTTCGGCGCGCTTCCGATCGGAAATGTCCTGCACCTCGATGACGGTTCCGCTCGGCCTGCCGGAGGCATCCCGAATCGGACTCGCGGTGAACGCCACGGGGTAGAAATGGCCGTCCTTATGGACGAACATCTCCTCGCCGCGGATCTGGCGGTCCATGGGGAAGGCCCGATCCATGGGGCAGTCGGACACTGGATATGCCGTGCCGTCGGGCCGCGTGTGATGAATGACGTCGTGCAAGGGCCGCCCCCTCAGGTCCTCCAGCGTGAAGCCGGTCAAGCGCTCGGCCGCGGGGTTCATGAAGAGGCACTGTTGCCGCTCGTTCGTGATGAGCAGCCCCAGGCTGGCATTGTCGGTCACCGAACTGAGGAGCCGCTGTTGCTGCGCCAACTTCGCTTCCGCCCGTACCCGTTCCGTGATGTCGGACACGATGCCGATAAAGTATCTGGCAGCGGCATCCCCCGCAGCGTGCTTCAGCGAGACGCACACGGTCACCCAGACGATCGTGCCGTCCTTTTTCCGGTAGCGTTTCTCAATGGTGTAGTTCGAGACCTCCCCCGAGAGGAGCCGCCGCATGGACGCCTGCGTGAGCGCGAGATCCTCCGGATCGGTGATCTCAAGGACGGTCGTCGAGAGCAACTCCTCCGTCGAATAGCCCGTGATCCGGCACAGGGTTTGATTGACGCGGAGCCAGCGGCCGTCGAGTCCGACGTGGGCCATCCCGACCGCCGCGTTCTCGAAGGTCATGCGATACCGTTCTTCGCTGGCGAACAGCGCCTCTTCCGCCTGTTTGCGCTCGGTGATATCGATCGAAATACCGGAGAGGCGCAGCGGCCGGCCGGAGTCGTCTCGGACCATGTCGCCCTGCCGTTGGATCCATCGCACCGTCCCGTCCGGCCGGAGGATGCGGAACTGGAAACAGTGAGGACCCGGCTGCTCCAGGGTTCGGAGCAAGTGCTCTTCCGTCTCTGCCCGATCATCGGGATGCAGGCGTTGCTTCCAGGTTTCCAAGCAGGCCTCCGCCGTCGCCGGGAGTCCGTACAGCTCATAGTATGCGGGGGACCATGTCATCGCACGGGAGGAGAGGTCGATCTCCCACAGCCCGGCGTGGGCCGCCTGTTGCGCCCTGAGCAGCGCCGCCTGAGTGTCACGCAGGGCCTCGACGACCTGTTCCGCCCTTCGCCGGGCCTCGACCGCGTCTTCCATGAGGTTCAACGCCGCCGCGCTCGCCTTGCGCAACTGGATGTTTTCCTGCCGCGTGTCCGGTTCCAACGTCGCGCGCTGGTTCATGGCGCAACCTCCGCGCCTTGCCCGTCCGCTTCAGGGAGGTGATAACAGGCCGAGCGACCCAGCTCCGCGCAGAGGTCATTGACCTGCCTCTTGAGCTCGATCATGCGCAATTCCCGGTCCACCGCCACGCGGTTGAAGCGCGCCAATTCATCGGCATAGCTGCGCAATTCTTCATGGGTCCGGATGAGGTCATCGATCTCCGTCACCGACCCCACCCAGCGGTAGATCCTGCCGTTTTCGTCGCGGACAGGCAAGGCTCTGGCCATGACCCAGGCGTAGCGTCCGTCCGCTCGACGCAGCCGCTGCCGGGATTCGAAGGGCGCGCCTCCCTGTATGCATTCGATCCAGTGCTCGAGGTTGGCCGCGCGATCGTCGGGGTGAAGCGCCTGAGCCCATCCATGGCCGTGGACGTCCTCGGCTGATTGACCGGTGAACCGGCACCAGGCGTTGCTCGTCCAGATGTTGCACCCCTCTGCGTCGGTCTCGAAGAGAAAGCTTGGCACCGCCTGCGCCAAAGTCCGGAAACGGGCCTCGCTTTCACGGAGGGCCTGCTCCGATCGTGTGCGCTCGAGAAGATCCGCCGCCTGCCGCGTCAGGATTTCAAAGAACCGCAGCGCGTGCTCGGACGGGCGGTGCTCCAAACGCCAATGCGTGGACAGCATCCCGACCAGGCTCCCGTTGCGGGCGATCAACGGTGTCGACTGCGCGGCGCGAACGCCCATGGCTCGGTATTGTTTCCATCCCCGCGTACCGACGATGAAGGCGCAGGTTTCCACGTCCTCGGCGACCGCTCGACGGGCCGTGCGCAGCGCTTCGCCGCAGGTGCAGCCCGTATCCGTCCCCACACGTTTCCAGGCCTCCACGCTCGGGGAAGGGAATCCGCAATGCGCCAGCAGCACGAGCTCCCCTCGCTCTCGATCGAGCATCTGCATGCTCGCGAAATCGGAATGCATGAGCGCCTGGCCCGCGCGGACGATCTTGCCGTACAGCGCCTCGATCTCCCGTTCGTGGATCATCTCCGCGCTGATCGCCTGCAGGAGCTTGGTATCGCGGAGTTCCGCTGCGAGCTCGGCCTCGCTGCGGCGCAGAGCCTCTTCCGCCCGCCTGCGCTCGACCGCCGTCGCAAGCGTATTGCTCAAGGCCAGTGCGACGTCCTGATCCTGACGATCCATCCGATGGGGCCTGTCGAAGTAGGCCATGAATTTGCCGATCACCAACCCGTTATATGCGAGCGGGATGAAGCCGAGCGAGCGGATTCCTTCCTGAAGGATCGTGTCTTTCAGAGCAGGGTCGATGTGCGCGGCCGCCGCGTCTTCGATGATGATGGGCGAGGCATCTGCCTGTCCCTTGTGCCACGGGGAATGGTGCTCGACCGCGCGACGATAGGAGTCGGACAATCCCCGCCAAGCGACGAAGCCGATCGACCCGCCCTCGTCGAACAGCAGAATCGACGCCCGGTCCGCCGCCAAGGAGCCGAGAATCGCGTCCAGCGCTTTCTCATACACCAGCTCCAGCGCCTCTCCCCGATTCACGATGCTGGCCAGCTCGAACAGTACCTGCAGTTGGTGGCTTCGCTTGACCAGCGCGGCCTCCACCTGCTTCCGTCCCGTGATGTCCATGAAGACGTTCACGCCGCCGACGATCTCGCCCTTCTGATCGGTGATCGCGTCGATGTTGAGGAGCACGTGGCTCCGCGTTCCATCCGGCTTTTGGAGAACGACCTCGTGGTCCCGATAGCTCGTGCCGTTCGCCAGCGCGTCCGCCATGGAGTTTGCCGCATGGGACAACGCCGAGCCGTCGGGGAGGAACAACCTGAGCGCGCCGCAATATTTCTCCTCGTCATCCCTGAGCTTTGGATGGCGCCCCCACAACTCGGCCGCCCGGTCATTGTAGAAGGTGATGCGCCCCTCTCGGTCGCAGGTGTACATTGCAGCCGGCAGGATCGAGACGAGGTTCCGGTAACGGGCTTCGCTCTCCCGCAACGCCTCCTCGCTTCGTTTCCGTTCGGTGATGTCCTGCATCGCGCCGATGATCCGGACCGGGGATCCCTGGTCGTCGCGGACGACGATGCTGCGGTCCAGGACGTGCGCGTACGTGCCGTCCTGTTTCAAAAAGCGATACTCATCCTGCCAATGAGGCGAAGACCCGGTGAAGACCTGCCCGTAGAATAGATCGGACACGCGCCGGCGGTCGTCCGGGTGAATCCGTTCGGTCCACCAGGCGGCCACCTGTGAATGTCCATCCAAGATCCAGCCGAACAAATCCATCCCGGCTTGATTCCAGGAGGCCCGATCGTTGATCACGTCCCATTCCCAGAGTGCCTCCCGGGTCGCCTTGAGTGCCAGTTGCAGGCGTTGCTCGCTCCGATGGAGCCGGAGGAGCGATTTCACCGTCGCGAGCACCTCGTCCGCTTCCACCGGCTCGATCAGGTACCCGTCGGCCCCCTCTTCGAGCCCCGCAACTTTGTCCTCCTGACGGAGGCGCACCGTCGAATGCAGCAGGACCATGATCGACGAGGTCGCCGGATCGCTCTTGATGAGCCGGCAGACGTCGAGTCCGTCCAGGTCCGGCAGCTTAACGTCGAGCAACACCAACTCCGGTGTCCGTTCCCGGACGAGTCTCAGGCCGTCCTCGCCGCACCCCGCTTCCAGCACCCGGTAGCCGGCTCCTCGAAGCATGCGCGTCTTCGCGTAGCGGGCGGCGTCGTTGTCGTCGACGTTGAGAATCGTGGCGGCGCTGGCGTCTGCCGATCGATCGGTCATGTCCGTCCGTGCTCCTCGTGAAAAGACTGCGTCGACCGTTGAGTCCTGATTGCGCGGTGGTGGACATCTCGCGGGGGCGGTGCCCTGCGGTGCCCTTTGACGACCCGGCTCAGCGGCTCGCCACCGCCGTCTCCATCACTTCCCGGATCTTCGCCGGGGACAAGTCGTTCTTCCCCAACACGCTGCGGGCATGGGCGAGGCGCGCCCCCTGTTCGGCCGGGATCAAAGAAGTCACGACCACGACTGGAATTTGCGCCGTGGCCTGGTTCTCCCGCAGCCTGGCGAGCAAATGGAATCCGTCCATGCCCGGCATGTTGAGATCGAGGAAGATGACCGAGGGCTGAAGCTCACTGGCGAGCCTGAGTCCCTCTTCGGCGGAGCCGGCTTCCGCCACCGACCAGCCGGTCAAGGAGATGTGCCGGCCCAGGATATATCGGTCCGCCTCTTGATCGTCGATAATCAGGACGAGCGGCGCACCCCGGCGCGGTTCCCGCCTGATGCCCGTCGTCCGTTCGAGCCGCTCGAGCAGCCAGTCCCGGCGCAGCGGCTTGATGCAGTAGTCGTCCGCCCCGAGCGCCAGCCCTTTGCGCGGATCCTCCACGCCCGACACGACCAGGATCGGAATGTGCTTCGTCCCGTCCTGCTCCTTCAACTCGGTCAGCCATTGCCAGGCCGGCTCGTCCGGCAGCAGGATGTCGAGCACGATGGCCGCCACCCGGTGCCGGCGCAGCATCTCCCGCGCTTGTCGCACGCTGGAGGCGGGCAGCGGCTGAAACGCCGTGCGGCGCAAGTATTTCTCGTACAGCAGCATCGTCTCCGGCTCGTCCTCCACGATCAACACCGGCAGGCGGTGTGCGTCGGGGTGCCAGCCTGCCGGTTCGGCGCGGTCCGGCGGCTCGAACGGAGGCGGGTCGCCGTAGACCACGGGGATCGTCGCGCTGAACGTGGACCCGACGCCCGGACAGCTCTTGACCCCGAAGGACCCTCCCATGAGCTCGGCCAGTTTTCGGCACAGCGGCAGTCCGAGGCCGGTGCCTTTGATTTTCTTCTGAATCGGGTGATCGAGCTGGGAAAATTCTTCGAAGATCCGTGTCTGGTCGGCTTCGGCGATGCCGATTCCCGTATCGGCCACCCAGAACACGACCGACGCGCCGTCGGCGCTCAACCGGGCGGAGACGCGGATGTCTCCCCGCTCGGTGAACTTGATGGCGTTGGAGACGAAGTTGCGGAGGATCTGCGAAACCTTTCCTTCGTCGGTGTTCAGCGGGGGAATTCCCGTCGGGTCGTCGAACACGAGGTTCACTTGGTTCGACACGAGCAGCGGTCGCAGCATGCCGCGCAGCGCACTGAACAAATTGGTCACAGTGAATTCGACGGGCTTGACTTCCGTCTTTCCCGCTTCGATCTTGGCGAGGTGCAGGAGGTCGTTCACCAGTTCGAGCAGATCGTTGCCGCCCTTCTGAATCAAGCAGACCTGTCGCTCCTGTTCGGCAGTGAGCGGCCCGTCGGTCCGGTCGAGGAGCAATTGCGAGAGGGCCTGAATCGCGTTCAACGGTGTCCGGAATTCGTGGCTCATGTTGGAGAGGAACCGGGACTTCATCTCGTCGGCGCGCCGGAGGTGATCCGCCTTCTCATCGAGCTCGGCATAGAGCGCCACGACGCCGCGGTTGGTGTCTTCCAGCTCGCGATTGAGCCGCATCAGCTCCTGCTGCCGCTCGTGCAGTTCTTCCAGCGCGCGCAGGAGCTCCTGATTCTGTTGCCGGGCTTCCTCCACCGGGTTCTGCGGCTGGCGCTCGATTTCTTTTCCGAGGCGCTCCACCTGACTGGCGGTGAACAGCGGCGCGCGCTTGGGCAGGAGTTTCTTGAGCCGGATCGCCGCGCCGTCCGCCGCGTCCATCTCCCGCACCTCACATTGGTCCATCAAGCGGCGGGCCGAGATGAGCGCCTGCTCCCATTCGCCGCCGACCGAGGCTCCCGTCGGCGCCGCCTCGAGTCGTGGGGTCGGGGTGCGCGACCCGGTGAGATTCACGAGCAGGACCTGGGGCGTGGTGTCGCCTTCCACGACGAACTCCAAGTGCGCCGCCTTTTTCCCGTGGACGAAGCGTCTCGCGACTTCGGACACCGCGGTCGAAATGCGGGTGCGGTCCTGCTCCTCGAACGTCAGGGCCGCGGCCACTTGCCTCGCCCGCTGCCGTGCCGTCACGACGTCGTCGTCATAATGGATCGCCAATCTGGTCACGACATGCGGCATAGCGTCCGTCGTATGGTGCCGGTGCTCGATGTTCAGCATTCTTTGACGACGACCACGGTGGCATCGTCCCGTCCCCGCCCGAAGTCGCGGTAGAGCACCGCGGCGATCAGCGACGGGTCCCGGCTCAAGAGCCCCGGATACCGGCCGAGGTCCCATTGGCTGCCGATGCCGTCGGAGTGCATCACGAGGACCGCGTCTCGGGACCAGGGATGCGAGAATTCCGTCGCCTTCCGGTCGTCGTGACCCAGGATGCCGTTGTGGGAGATCAAGGGCATCCGGCGAGCGCCCTCGAGGACCATCCCCGCAATGTTGCCGATTCCCGCGAATCGGAGCATCCCCATCTTCTCGTCCTTGACTGCGACGCCGAACGCCGCGCCTCGGGTCGGCTTCGCCGCCCGATGCGCGGCTTCGACCAATTCCACCGGAGCGTGTTTACCGTGGGCGTCGAGCAGCGCCTCCATGATGCTGGCCGACGCTGCCGCGGCCAGGGGCCCATGGCCGAGTCCGTCGGCGACCGCGCACAACCATCCGCCGGCGAAGGTCTGCACGATCCAATCGTCGCCGCTCAACGCCTCGCCCGCTTTGGCCTGCCGCACGATCCCGACCGATTGCGCGGACCGCCAGCCCTTGGCCGGCTCAGCGAAGAGGCGCGCCACCAGCGCGGTTCCCTCTCCGGGCTGCGAGTAGAGGTCGAATGCCGATGCCGTCCGCATCACCGCGCCCAATCCGGTTCCCGAACTTCCCGCGGTCGAATACCCGTCGCACAGCGCGCGCACCACGTCCGGGATGCCGGGGCCCTTGTCCAGTGACAGGATTTCCACCCCGTCCTTGCCCTCGGCACCCAGGCGCCGCATCAACAGCTCGCCTCGGTCGGCATGCTTGAGGAGATTCGTAGCGAGCTCCGTGACGACCAGCGCCAAATTCGCGGTGCCCGCTTCGTCCAGTCCGGCCTCCTGTCCGAGCCGCACGGCGGTGCGGCGGGCCGCGGCCGTCTGGCTCTGTTCCGTCACAGGTATGGCGAGCTGGACCGGCATGGTTGTGAGAGCCACGCTACCCCTGTTGCCATCGTGCGATCGTGACCGTCGTCCCTTGGCCCGGCGCGGATCGGATCTCGAAGTCGTCGACGAGGCGCCGTGCGCCGCCGAGACCAAGGCCGAGCCCACCCGACGTCGAGAATCCATCCTTCATCGCCTTCCGGATATCCGCGATGCCGGGCCCGTGGTCCGTAAAGACGATCCGGATGCCTTTTCGGACGTCGTCGTTCAAGGCCTGCAACTGCATTTCGCCGCCGCCCCCGTGGACCAGCGCATTGCGCGCCAGCTCGCTCGCCGCCGTCACGAGCTTGGTCTGATCCACCAGCGACAGGCCCTGGGAGACTGCACAATCCCGCACCAAGTGGCGGGCTTTGATGATGTCGTCGACCGAGCGGAGCGCCAGGAGCTCATCGCGCAGGACGACCATGACCAGCCATCTTTCCCGCCGATTCAAGCACGGCCATCCCGGCTTCGACGTTCAAGGCGGTCCGGACGCCGGGCAGTGCCATGCCCAGCTCGACCAGAGTGATGGCCACCGCAGGCCGCATGCCCACGACCACCGTTTCGGCGTCGAGGACCCTCGCCATGGCGGCCGTATTGCCGATCATCCGGCCGATGAAGGAGTCCACGACCTCGACGGACGAGATGTCGAGCAGCACGCCGCGGGCCCTCTCCTTCACGATGCGCTCGGTCAGATCGTCCTGGAGCGTCATGGCGACTCGATCATGCATGTCCACTTGTATCGTGACCAGCAGGTGCGGGCCCAGTTTCAGAATCGGAATGCGATCCATCGTTTCCTTGCGCGAGGTCGGACGCACAACGTCAGGCCTGCCCGGTCCTCATCCCTCGGTCCCGTGCGCCGCAGCATCGGCTCTCGTCAGCGTGGTGCCCGTTCGTTGCAGGGCGACCTGAAATGCGTCCGCAAGCGTCGCTTTGGTGATGATGTCGCTGAGGTTCACGCCGAGATGCACGATCGTCTGTGCGATCTGGGGACGGATGCCGCTGATGATGCAGTCGGCGCCCATGAGCCGAGCGGCCGCCACGGTCTTCATGAGATGCTGGGCCACCAGCGTATCGACGGTCGGAACGCCGGTAATGTCGATGATCGCAATGCGGGCGCCGGTGTCGACGATGCGCTGAAGCAGATTCTCCATGACGATCTGCGCTCGGGCGCTGTCCAGCGTCCCGATGAGCGGCAATGCCAATACCTCGTCCCAGAGCTGCACGACCGGCGTGGACAGCTCCATCAATTCCTGTTGCTGTCGGAGAATCACTCCCTGGCGGTTTTGCTGGTAGATCTCGGTGGTATAGAGGCCCAGCTTGTCGAGCAGCACCGTGAGCGTCCAGAGCTCGTCCGCCAGGGTCTTGCTGTCCTGCCCGTTCCGCTGCTGCACCAGGTCGAAGAGCGGCTGCTTCAAGGAGAACACGAACGTGGCGGTTTCCGTGGGAGTAAATCCCTGCTGCGATCGCATGCGCGACATGTCCGCGAGAAAGTCCTTCACGGGCTTCCAAGCGGGACTCGACGCGTCGGCGCTCTGGCCGAACGCTTCGATGAAGAGGTCCAAGAACTCGCGAGAGGACTCGCGGAGCTCGTTGTCTTTGAGGAGATCGCGCCGGAGCGTCAGCGCGGAGAGCTGATAGCCGATCCAATCCTTCAGGACGGTGTCCCGGTGCTCATACATGTCCTGAGCGATGGTATTCGGGTGCGGCATGAACGTCCCCCTTTTGATGATGACTTTCGGCACGGTGAGGTCTGTCGCGTCTTCGAGTGAAGCAGAGCAGAGCCCGCCCAGCGCGGCCATACTTCCACCGGCGGGCCATATTACCCGTGCCTTGGACCGGGTCACGCTAGGGAGAACCCTAGTTTTACGGATCGGCTTGGTGAGTGGGACGAGAGCGCGCGGCGTGAGCAAGCCCGGTGCTCCAACAACGGCTCACTGCCGACACTTGCCCGTCACCGCCGACTGGATTCCGGCATAGAGCTCGTCCGCCACGGCATCCTTGCTGATGAGCAGGGAGGCCCCCGCGTTCGTCATCGCCTCCTGCGTCTCGTCGAAGGATTGGATGGACAATCCGATGATGATCGTGCCGGGGTGGCGGCTCTTGATCCGGGCGGTCGCATCGATGCCGCTGAGCCGGGGCATGTGGATGTCCATGACGACGACGTCCGGCTGCCACTTGGCGATGGCCGCGATCGCTTCTTCACCGTTCGCCGCCTCTCCCACGATTTCCATGTCGGGATAGGTTTCGAGCAACCCCCGCAGTCCCTGTCGCACCATCACGTGGTCGTCCACGAGCAGGATCCGAATCCGCTGTGACGGCCGGGTCGGGGGCCGCGTTCCCGAATGGACGCGCGGAGTGCCCGGCTCCGAGCGGTCAGGCCCGGGCATGCCGACCTCCGGGTTTAGCAGACCAGTCTCTTCAGCGGTCTTGAGAGGCAGCACGAGCGTCGCCTTGGTCCCGCGGCCCGGGGCGCTGTCGAGATCCAACCGGCCTCCCATGGCCCGCATTCGCTCGTGGATGCTCAACAGCCCGAAGTGAGAGTCTGCGTCGCTCGTCCGGACCCGGCCCGGATCGAATCCCCGTCCGTGGTCCCGGACCTCCACGCAGAGGCGATGCTCGTCGTCGACGTGGATGGACACGAGCGCCTCGTCCGATTGGGCGTGCTTGGCCACGTTGATCAGCAGCTCGCGTACCGATTGGAACAACAGGACCGCCTGTTCGTCGGGCAAGGGAACCGGCTGCGGCGTGGCGCGAATGTCGATGTTTAGTCCGTGCAGCGGCTTTTGTTTGGCAAACCATGCGAGCGCGGCCGCCAGTCCCAAGTCCTCCAGTGCGGGCGGATTGAGCTTGGCCATCAAGGTTCTCGTGTACTCGCCCGCCCGTTGGAACAGCTCGTCCACTTCGCCGGCGAGTTGTTGCGCGCCGGAAGGGGCGCCGCCGAGCTTCTGGCGGAGTTGCGTCGTCTTCATGCGTCCGAGCGCCAGCATCTGCGCGAGGTAGTCGTGCAGTTCCGCGGCGAGGCGCTTCCGCTCCCGCTGCTCGGCGAGCGTCAATTCGGTCGCGAGGGCCTGGAGCCGCCGGTTGGACTCCGCCAAGTCGCGGGTGCGCTCCACCACGCGCCGCTCCAGATCGGCGTTCAGCCGGCGAAGCGCGTCTTCGGCCTCGGCGCGCTGACGCAGCTCTGCCTCCAGGGCTTGGTTGGCGAGACGTAGTTCTTCCGTGCGCGAGACAATGCGCCGTTCCAAGTCCGCGTTGAGCGCGACGAGCGACTCGCGGGCGTCGGCGTGCTCACGGCGCAACCGCCGTTGCTCGAGCGCGTGGCGGACCGCTTCGCCAAGCCGGCCGAGCCGGTCCTTCAGCAGGTAATCGGCTGCGCCGGCCCGCATGAGGGCCACGGCCTCTTCATCCTGCATCGCATGAGACACGATCAAAAACGGAATGTCGCGGCCTCCGCCCTGCGTGAGCTGAAGCGCTTCCAGAGAGCTGAATTGCGGGACGTTGTAATCGTACAGGATCAGGTCCGGCTGCCCCAGCTCGAGACGCTGAATGAACGCCTCCCGCGTGTCGACGCGCTCATGCAGCGGGTCGAACCCGCTCTTCTTCAGCTCGCGGAGCATCACTTCCACATCGAAGGGGTCGTCGTCGACGATCAGGAGATGCACCAGGCTCATGTTAGTCCACCCGCGCGGGTTGGGTTCCATCGTGTCTGAGTACGTGGGAACGATCGGAGGTCGGTGAGCGCACCGTGCGCAACCGCCCGTGTGGGACCGGGGGTACGCCGGATCCAGCTTGTTCCTCTCTCATGCGAAGCCCCCAGCCGTCGAGGAACGATACGCAAGAGCGGTGAGTATAAGGCCGATTCATTTCGGCATCCCCTAGGCCAATCCCTAGGAGACGAGTTTCACGAGCGACTCCCTGTGCCGCGGTCGTTGGCATCCGTTTCGCACACGAAAAATGAGCGAGCAATCGCCGGTGAACCACGTTCCACGCGCAAAGAGGCAGAGCCATGCCGGACATTCGTCGCGTCGGTTGGAGTCTTCAGGATCTGGTGGGGTGGGTCCTGATTTTCCTCGCGGTCGCCGGGTGCCAGGAGGTCCCCGCGACGCACGGGTCCCATCACCGGTTATCGGCGGCTCCCGATCGAGTGTTGGTGGTGGGCAACCAACTGAGCGCGGTGAACGCCGCGGTCACGTGGCTCCAGTCGCGCGGGTTGTCCGCGGTCGGGACGCCCATGCCCTGGGAAGTGCCGGCGCCAAAGGACACGGTGGCGGAGCGGGCGAAAGAGTTGGAAGCTCAGGCGATCGTGTGGGTGCAGCAGACCGGTGACTTACGCGCCCCGATGATCGCGGTGCGCGGGATCGACGTGGCCTCGCAAGCCGTCCTCTGGAGCGGGTATGCGCGGGCGACGGACTACCGGTCCACCCCGATCGCCGACCGCGTGGCCGTGCTGACCTGCCATGCCCTGGAAGCGGCTTGGGGAGATCGCGCCTCCAATGCTCGCCGGCCCGGATTCGGCGGGGACTGCGAATGACGTCCGGCACGGACCGTCGCCGGTTGCGGCTTCCGTGCGCCCTGATTACCTTCTGGCTGGCTGGCTGCAATATGACGACGGGTCTCGTCAGCAGCCCGCGGACTCCCGTCGAGCAACTCCTGCTGACCCAATCACTGCTCCGGAGCCTGGACAACGTCTCGCTCCCCCTGCGTCCCGGAGAGTCCGTCGCGGTCGAAACGGCATGGGCTCCCACGCATGCGGATTTTGCCGGAGACAGACTCTATGCCGAGGCGGTGCTGATTTCGTGGCTCGCGCGGCGGGGAGCCGTCATCGCGCGTGAGCATCCGACGTACCGGATTCGCGTCCTGCTTCATGCCTTCGGGTTGGAAAAGAACCACGCCTTCTTCGGGATCCCGGCGATCCAAAGCCTGGTTGTGCCGTTCGCGCTGCCCGAGTTCACGCTCTATCAAAAGATCCACGACCGGGGCTACACCAGATTATCGTTAGACATTATGGATGAAGGCACAGGACGACTGGTCGCCGCCCCCTCTCCCGTCGAAGCGACGGTGTACTATGTCCGCTACACCGTGCTGTTTGTGTTCTCATGGAAATCGACGGACCTGATCCCGCCCCCGCTTCCGTAAGACAGACGCAAGCAAGACGAGGGCGCGCTGCTCGCGCTTTCGTGGAACTCGACAGGGCCGATCCTGTCCCGGCTCTCGAGACTGATCTGCGGGCGAGCGAGGAGCGCGCAAGATTTGACCTCGCGCTTACCAGTAGTACGGATACCCGTAGCGGGGCCCGTAGCCCCAGGCATAGGGCGGATAGTAGCCCGCGTAGGGCTCATAGGCGTTCCTGAGATGGTTCCGGTCCCAGACCGTGACATGTTTCAATGCCAGCTCGGGAACCCGCTGCTCGACCTCGTCGATCTTCGTGGTGGTCGCGCCCATCACCTCTCCGACCACGGTGATCAACTTCCCCTCGTCAAGGATCGCTGGATCGACGATGTGTTTGTTGCCGTAATCCATGACGATGAACCGGCCCTTCGACTCGTCTGGGGGCTGCTCCGGAATCAAATCCTTCGAGAGCGGAATCTGCAGGACCTCGATCCTGGTGCCTTCCTCGAGTCGCTTTGCCGACAGCACTTTGCCGCCGGCCAGCATCACCTTGCCGCGGTAGGCCTCGGGATTGTCCTTCACCTCCACGTACCGCAGATCGCGATCGACTTGAGCTTTCAAGTCGTCCGGCACCACTGTCTCCCGCTGACAGGCGGCGGTGAGCAGGATCGGCATGGCGAGCAATGACGCAAGGAACCACGTACGACGTGTCATAGAACACCTCTTCGCATGACTCCACTTTGTCGTTCGCTTCCGGTGTCATGTGGCCGCGGTCCGCGAGCGGAGCCACCGTGCGCCGCGGCGGTCACGCGAACCATGCATCCGAGGTCAGCACGGTGGTTTGTACAGGTCCATCATCTCGATATTGGCCGTCGAGGGATAGAACTCCCCGAACCGGTTCATCACCCATCCTTTGCGTTCGTGGACCTCCTTCAAGAGAATCGGCTGAGCCACGTACGTGGGACAGACCGGGGAAATGACCACGAACTGATGCGAGGGCAAGTCTTGCTCGCGCCAGTAACAATCGTACACTTGTACCTGGACCTTCTGATCGCCCATCAATGTTTGCTTGGGAATTTCCGCGCCGCAGGTGAGATTTCCATGCAAGACCAGCATCAGGAACAGCGAAATGGCGTTCATCAGAATGGACCCTCCCGTGAATGCCCCCCATTTGGCGACGTGGCGGGCTCGAGGGCTCGCCGTTCGCCGATCGCCCAAATGGGGCTTGCCTTCACAGAAGCGTGATGCAAGCCCGCGCTGCCACTGACCACTGCAAAAGCGATTCCGACTCATGAATCGGGGTCGGTCTGCTGGAAAACCGCAACGGGAAGGGTGAGGAGGACATCGAAGGTTGTGCCAGGGAAGAGACCGACTGTCCGCCGCGGAG
The DNA here is from genome assembly GCA_035760745.1 of Nitrospira sp. GTDB lineage: Bacteria > Nitrospirota > Nitrospiria > Nitrospirales > Nitrospiraceae > Nitrospira_C. The sequence continues at coordinate 22,235 of DASTSI010000215.1, forward strand.
ACGAAATATCCTAGGCCGCTTCTTTCCCGTAATGTTTGAAGAGTTCAATCTCGTACTCCGGCGTGATGAGCTCGGAGGGATCATACGCGGGCGCGGATTCGATCGCCTGACGGGACAGCGCCATGCTGACCCTCCCTCGTTCCCAATCGATGCGTTCGATGCGGCCGGTCTGGACGAGCACCTTCTTGCCCGGGAGCCAATTTCTCGTATCGACCTCCACGTATCGGACGATCCAGTCCTCGTCGTCGAACACGAGATCCTCGACATGGCCGATTTCCCCGTCCCGCGCATGGATGCCGAAGCCGGCGATGTCTTCACCGCCGCGGAGATGCTGGTCCGGCCGGTCCGGTGACAGCGGGACATCCAAGGCCATCGGCGGCGTGGCTGGATACGTGACCTTCGTTCCCCCGATGCCGGGCCCCGGCTGCCAGTAGGGCACCCAGGAGAAATGGCGGTAGTAGGCCTCTTCATACCGGCGCGTCGGAGGTTGATTCTTGTCCGCGGGCGGGGCCTGTTCGACCTGCCGCTTGGTGAGTGCGAGCCTCATCACGGCCTTGCCATCGTCGATATCCTCGACCGCCACCGGGGCGATTAGGACCTGGCGTCCGAGGAGCCAGCCGCCGGTCTGGACCACGAGATACCGTACCGCCCAGGAACGGTCGTCGAAGTACAGCTGCACCACGCGCCCGAGCTCTCCGTCGGTGGCATGGAGAGTCAGGGCGGTGAGATCACGAACGCGTCGGAACTGCTTCATCAATCATTCTCAGGTGCGAGCACGAATGACCGAGAGCGTTGATCCTCTTCCGCCTTACGCCGCTTCGGGCATGCTCGCCGTTTCCATCCTGAGGGCGATCAGCGTCATCAGGTCCTTGAGCACGAGGACGCCGACCAGACGGTTTCCCTCGAGCACGAGCAGCCGGCTCAGGCCGGTTTGATTCATCTGGGCCAGCGCCTGCGCGGCATCCGTGTCGGCCTGCACGGTGTTCCGCGCCGAGCAGGGCGTCATGACGTCGCCGACGGTGGTGCGTTCCCATTCGGTGCGCGGAATCCCGCCCACCTGCTTGCTCGTCACGCAGCCGAGGACGGCCAAATCCCGCGACACTGGAAACATGTCGTACAGATAGTGGTGGAGATACTCGTCGATGAAGGCCTGCAGCGACAAATTCGGCGGCACGGTCACCGGATCGCGGGACATGAACCGCCGGACCGGTTCGCCGTGGAGTGCGCTCCGGACCAGCACGCCCGAATATGCCTGACGGGCGGCAGTGGTGAGGAAGAAGCCGATCAGCACGTACCAGAAGCCTTCGAGCAGCCGGTCGGACAGGAAGCTCAAGGCTCCGACCGCCATGAGCACGATGCCGAACCCCGAGCCGAATCCCGAGGCCAGGCGAGTGGCCCAGCGAAGATTGCCGCGCCAGGCCCATAGTGCCGCCCGGAGCGCCCGGCCTCCGTCCAAAGGGAAGGCGGGAATCATGTTGAACAGCGCGAGCAGGATGTTCATCAACGCAAGGTATTCGGCGATCCCGGTCAACGGCTCCGGCCATCCGACCGCGCGTCCGCTCTGAAACAGGAGATACAGCAGCGCGGCGAGGAACAGGCTCGAGAGCGGACCCGCGACCGCCATGACGAATTCCGACTTGGGATCGGGCGGTTCGTCTTCCATGTGCGCCACGCCGCCGAAGATGAACAACGTGATGCCGCTGATCGGGATGCCGAAGCGCCGGGCCACGAGCGAATGGGCCAATTCGTGGAAGACCAGGGAGGCGAACAGCCCGGCCGCGGCCATCACCGCCATCCACCAATAGAGTGGGGGGGACAAGTTCTCGTACTCGACAGGGAAATAGCCGGTCGCGAGGGACCAGATGATGAGAAAAGCCAGCACCAGCCAACTCATGTCCACCTGGACCTGGAAGCCGAACAGCCGGAACAAGGTGAGGGTTCTGCCGAACATGGTGTGTGTATGGGCGGCGGACTGAATGCCCAGCCGACGGCTCGGACGGGGTCCGCCTTATGAGTCAGTGTAGTGGTCCTTTCCCGGCGGGCCACAACTCGCCGTTTCCCTAGGGGTGTCGCGCTCAGCGTTCGGAGTTCGGGGATAAGACGTGAGCGCTATCGGCGCGAGACCAGCGCGGCCGAGCTTTTCACCACGAGCCGGTTCTTGTCGATGATCGCGATGACGATCAAGAGGTATTGAATGAACCGGATGGCGTACCCCACGGATTCCATCCCGAACGGTGGGATGTGCTGATCCACGAGGATCCGGCTCACGGCGGCGC
>DASTSI010000216.1:0-59939 GCA_035760745.1 Nitrospira sp.
TGTCCAAGATCACCTTGGGCGATGTCATTGCCTTCTACGCCAAGGAATACGTGCCCGCTCAGGTGATCCTCACGGTGGTGGGGGATATTACCGCGGACCAAGTCAATGGATTGGCACAGACGCATTTTGGTGCTTGGAAGAAAGCCGCTCCTCCCGCCCGGATGGCCAAAAAACCCGCCCCGATCGAAAAGAAGACGGTGCAGTTGATCGAGAAGGATCTCACACAATCCAGCATTGTGCTTGGACACGGCGGCATTAGCCGCACGAACCCGGACTTCTATGCCGTAACTGTGATGAATTACATCCTCGGCGCCGGGGGATTCTCCTCCCGCTTGATGGATACGATCAGGGACAAGCAAGGATTGGCCTACGGCATCATGAGTCATTTTGATGCGCGGCTTCTGCCCGGTTCGTTCTGGATCAATCTCCAGACGAAGAGTGAGAATACCAATCAAGCTATTGCCGGCGTGCTGGCGGAACTCAGGAACATCCGAGAGACGCCCGTGTCGGATCAGGAACTCGCGGAGGCCAAATCCTTTCTGATCGGCAGTTTTCCTCTACGCCTCGACTCTACCGCGAAACTGGCACAAGTGCTGGCGCAAGTCGAGTTTTATGGCCTGGGGTTCGAATACTTTACGCAGTATCCCAAGTGGATCGAGCGCGTGACAAAGGAGGACGTCCAACGCGTCGCGAAGCAGTATCTTGACCCGCAGCGCTACGCGCTGGTCGTCGTCGGCAACCTCGCCAAGTCGAAAGTCAAACATTGACCTGACTCGATGTCATCCCGAACCGACACGGCGGATGAACAAGTCCCAAGCGACGGGCTCGAGCGGCTCCGTCGGATCCTCGGCGACATGGGTTCGGTGCTCGTTGCCTATTCCGGAGGTATCGACAGTGCGCTTGTCTTGAAAGTGGCGCACGATACGCTCGGTTCATCCTCAATCGGTGTCACCGCGGTTTCCCCGACCTACCCTTCAGGCGAGTTAGAGATCGCGAAGCGTGTCGCCAGGGAAATCGGAGCCAGGCACGAAATTGTCGAAACCGATCAACTCGCAATCCCGGACTTTGTGGAAAATGACTCGATGCGATGCTTTCATTGCAAGACCGATCTCTACCGATTGCTGCAGGCGTTGCGCGAACCGAGGGCATGCCGTTGGGTGGTCGATGGGACCAATCTGGATGATCTCGGCGATGACCGACCGGGAATCGCGGCGGCGCGGCGACTAAACGTCCGTAGCCCGCTGGTAGAAGCCCACCTTTCGAAGGCCGATGTTCGGTCCTTGGCGAAGCACCTTGGCGTCTCCATCTGGGACAAACCCGCTGCCGCCTGTCTGTCATCCCGAATCCCGCGCGGCGTGCCGATTACCATGGAAAGTCTCCGACGAGTCGAGCAAGCCGAAGCCGTCCTTCAACAAGAGGGATTACGGCAAGTACGTGTGAGAGACCACGGAGACATTGCGCGGATCGAAATCGCCGCGGAAGAGTTCGAGCACTTGTTTGACCGCCCTGACCGGCGACGACGAATAAGCGAGCGCCTTCGGGCGGCTGGATTCCGCTTCGTGTGCGTGGACTTGGAAGGCTATCGGCCCGGGGGCGTCAGTCTGGGCTAGGCCGTCACTCTCTTACTGCGACGAGGCCCGCGCCACGGCATCCAGTGCTTCGTCGGCAAGCCTGCGGTGGTCGGCATCGTTCAGCGTGCGCTGCACCACTTTCTCCGCCACCATCAAAGCTAAGTCGGTGGTCTGTGCACGGATCTCCTGAATCGCCTTGCGGCGCTCATGCTCGATTTCCCGCGTCGCATCTCCCTTGATCCGTTCCGCCTCTGTCGTGAGCTTCTGCTCATTTTCCTCCAGCAGGCGTTGTGCGCGTTCTTTCGCAGCCGCCAAAATGCCTTCCGCTTCTCGGGATGCGGCATTGAGCTTGGCCTCATAGTCGCGCAACTTTCGTTCGGCCTCGGTACGATGGCGTTCCGCCTGATCGAGGCTGTCCCTGATTTTCTTTTCCCGTTCCTCCAACACGGCTAAAATGCCGGGGAACGCGTACTTGTAGAGCAAGAAGAGGAGAATCCCGAACGAAACCACTTCCCAAAAGATCAAGGAGGAAAAGAAGTGTGATTCAAACTGCGGCATCTTCGTCTTCGCAAAACCATCACACAACGATCGCTAGACAGCGCTTCAAATGCGATCGACGAGTAAGGTTTTACGCTCCCTATTTCATTTCCGAAGACCCATGATGATGAAGGCAATGACCAACCCGTACAGGGCGATCGCCTCCACCAACGCAAAGCCGATCCACATGTACTTGCCGACGCGGCCCTCCGCTTCCGGTTGACGCGCCACGGCTTCGATCATCTTGCCGAAAATGTAGCCGATCCCGACACCCGCACCGGCAAACCCTGCGGCGGCGAGACCCATACCGAGCAATGCTGCGGCTGCTGAATCCATCGTGCTTCGCTCCTCTCTTGTTTAAAAACGTCCGCTACGGATGAGCGTTAAAACGCTTCACACGGCGAGACATAGCAATGAAATCCCGAGCACCGCGCGAGAAGCATTTCGTGACCGAGCCCCGCGCCGAAGGCCGTTGCGTTAACAGCTTAGTGCGCGTGGTCTTCCGCTCCATGCAAATGGAACGCATCCCCTAAATACACACACGTCAACACGGTGAAGATGTAGGCTTGTATGAATGCGATACCCACTTCTAAGCCGTTCATGGCGACCGTAAACGCAAACGGAAGCCAGCCGATCAGCAGCCCGCCACTTACCGCAAGCCCAAAGAGCACCCCGAGGATGACGTGACCTGCCGTCATATTTGCGAACAACCGGACGGCGAGAGAAATAGGGCGCGCCAATTGGCTGATCAGTTCAATGGGTACCATCAAGGGCAGAAGCCAGCCTGGTGTGCCTGGGGGAACGAGGATCCCGAGAAATTTTGACCCATGCAACACGAACCCCATGACGAGACTCAGCCCATAGACCGCAATGGCAAACACCGCAGTGACGACGATCTGACTTGTCACGGTATAGGACCCGGGGATGAGGCCGATGAGGTTTGAAAACAGGATAAAAAGAAAAAGCGTCGCCACCAAAGGGAAAAACCTCATGCCGTCCTTCCCCATGGTATCGAGGATGATCCCCCGGATGAAATCCACGAGCAGCTCCGCAAGATTCTGCAACTTGCCCGGAATGAGTTGCCGCGCTGATGCTGCTTTCATCATCAAAAATGTTATCAGCGCGACGACGATCCACATGGTGATCACGGCCTTATTGAGGGAAATGTCGAGACCGCCCACCTGGATGGGGAAAAAGTTATGCAGTTCGAACGGATGAAGAGGACTGTCTTCCATGAGTTCCTGTCAGTTCAGTAAGCGGCTGTCACTTTGGCCAGCGTTGTGTGGACCGGTATGCGTTTAGGACTCCGGCCGTCGCACCAAGCACGAGTCCCACCACCATTCCCCACGGCTCTGTTCCCAGCACATAGGTGTCGAGCGCCCACCCAAGGCCTCCGCCCACGATCAACGCAGCGAGCAGTTCCGTTCCAATACGAACGGCCTGACCGAGCCCCGCGTAAAACGGATCCTGTGAAGGGGGCATGGTTCGCCTAGGCTGAGGCGAGCACTTAACCAGCGACCCTACCGGTGGCAGGCGTGCAATTCAAACAGAATACTCGGGAATTTGTCAAGCGGACGTCCCTGTGAAAACGCCAAACCACTGGAGTATAGTGAGCCGCAGCATGACCGCTTCACAGAGCTGTATAGGCCTCGCGTGTCAGATCGCGCCTTCTTGACCGGCCCACCCCAGCCACTTGTCGTCACGCTGAGAGATGTCGTGCCTCTCGGCCCGCTGGATTTATACAGACGGATTGCTTCTCCTTCTCGTGCCTCGTTCTTGCTGGAGAGCGCGGGCAGCGGTCCCGGCAGCATCGGCCGCTACTCCTTCATCGGGAGCGGCCCCACTGAGATTGTCTCGATCAACCCGGAACTTGATCCCGCCGATCGGGACCCATTTGCGCCGTTGAAGCGGTCGATCTCTGGCCCTATCTCCTGTCGACCCGGCCTCCCCCCATTTTTTGGCGGCGCAGTAGGATACTTCAGTTACGACTTTGCGCGTCGACTGGAGCGACTGCCTCAAAAACTGGATGACAACCTTGGAATACCAGAGGGCCAGTTCGGCCTCTTTGATCTCGTTATTGTCGTCGATCATCTCCTCGGACGGACCCAGATCGTGTTTTGCCCACCGCTCAACCGGTTCCTCTCAGAACCTCGGGAGAAACTCTATCGGGAGGGGTTAGATAGGGTCGCGGAGTGCGAAGCCAAGCTCGCCCAGCGACTCTCTCCGCTGGATATCCGGCCCCTGGAAGAGCCGATTGCGTTCGAACCGGAGCAAACCCGTGAATCATACCTCGAAAGCGTGCGTCGCTGTCAGGAATACATCCGAGCCGGGGACATCTACCAAGCGAACCTTTCCCACCGCTTCAGTTTTCCGATTTCCGCTCGGCATTGGAGCGCGGCCGAGCGCTTGCTGTATGAGCAATGTCTGTATCGGCAACTGCAGGCCGTGAATCCCTCTCCCTTTTCAGGACTCCTGCACTTCGACGATGTCTCACTGATAAGTTGCTCTCCCGAGCGCCTCATCTGCCTACGCGGTTGCGTCGCTGAGACCCGTCCCATCGCAGGCACCAGGCGACGTGGCGGGAGCGCCGCCGATGACCGGCGACTGGTCGCTGAACTCTTGGCGAGCGAAAAAGAACGGGCGGAACATCTGATGCTGGTCGATCTCGCTCGAAACGATCTCGGACGGGTATGCGACTGTGGGTCGGTAAAGGTTCAGGAGTTCTGTACCATTGAACAATACTCCCATGTCAGCCACATCGTGTCCAACGTGTCGGGCCGATTGCGGCTCGGCGCCACGCCGTTCGATCTGATTCGAGCGGTCTTTCCGGGGGGGACCATCACCGGCGTACCGAAATTTCGCTGCATGGAAGTGATCGACGAATTGGAGCCGGTCCGCCGAGGTCCGTATACCGGCTCGTTCGGGTATATCGGCTGGAGCGGTGATATGGACTTCAACATCATCATCAGAACCCTCGTGATGGCCCGGCAACGGGGGCTGCTTCAGGTCGGAGCAGGCATCGTCTCGGATTCCAACCCGGGTCGCGAATATCAAGAGACGCTCGACAAGGCCCAGGCCTTTTTTAGTTCCTTCGCGTGCCGACCGCCATGTGGGTCTATCTCAACGATCGATTCGTGACGCAGGAAGAGGCCGTCGTGTCGGTCTTCGATCACGGCTTTCTCTACGGAGACGGAGTCTATGAGACCCTCCGCTCCTATGGACCCAGGATTTTCATGCTCGATCAGCATGTGGCACGCCTGAAGCGTTCTGCGGATGCGATCGGCCTACGGGTCCCGATTCCTGAGCGAGAGTGGCCTGTCCTTCTCCACGATGCGATGAGCCGAAATGACGTCGGAAACGAGCGGACCGATGCCTACCTGCGCATTTCGATATCGCGGGGCGTCGGAGAGATTGGCCTGGACCCCGCCCTCTGCCGCTCCCCGACCGTTGTCATCATTGCCAAGTCTCTCACCCGACCCTCCGACGCAATGTACCAAACCGGCGTGGATCTCATTGTCGCCAAGACCCGACGAAACTTGCCCAGCGCACTCGATCCTCGAATCAAGGCGACGAATTTTCTGAACAATATTTTGGCCAAGCGAGAAGCGATCGCCGCACGTGTTTTCGACAGCCTCTTGCTGAACTGGGAATCACACGTGGCGGAATGCACCGTCAGCAATATCTTTTTTGTCGCTGAGGGACGACTCTACACTCCTTCTCTGGCTTGCGGGATTCTCGACGGAATCACCAGGCAGATTGTGCTGACATTGGCGAACCGGGAAGGCATACCGGTGGAAGAAGGAAAGTTTGCTCCGAAAAGACTTCTCCAGGCCGACGAGTGTTTCCTCACGAATACGACCATGGAGGTCATGCCGGTGACCGAGGTGGATGGGCAGCCCATAGGAACCGGCAGACCAGGTCCCGTGACGACCAAGCTGCATCAAATTTTTGTCGCTAGCCGGCACGAATTCCTCGAGCCTTAAGGACTCAAACGTCCTACCCCCTTGTTATCCCAATCGCTTTTCATCATTTTACGGGCATGGCTTCTGCATTTCCTTGACAGCCGAATGCAGACTGCTATCGTTGTCAGCATGCCGATGCCCATTTCAAGCCACTACGCGACAGGGCCTAGGATCCGGTACCGGCTCGTCGTTGCATTCATGACCTCGGGCCTGGCGCTGCCCGTGCTGGGAGGAATCGGTTCTGCCGAGATCTATCAGTACATCGCTCCAAACGGAACGATCTCACTCACCAATGTCCCGTCGGACGGCCGCTACCGGAAGATCGACGTCGAATCGACGCGCTTCCATCAGGTGCTTTCCGAGAGAGAGCTGGAACCAGTTATTCGGCGGCATTCCTCCCAGAATCAACTTCACCCGGCATTGATCCGGGCCGTCATCAAAGCCGAGTCCGACTTCGATCCTCGTGCCGTGTCGCGCGCAGGAGCTGTCGGCTTGATGCAATTGATGCCGCAGACCGCGATACGGATGGCCGTGCGAGATCTGTACGACCCGGAGGATAACGTTGCGGGCGGAGCGAAATATCTTCGCCAACTCCTCGACCGGTTCCATGGCAACCTTCCGCTCGCGCTCGCCGCGTATAACGCGGGGGAGAAGATTGTGGAGCGGTACCAGGCTCTTCCACCGATCGACGAAACCCGGCAGTACGTCAAAAAGGTGCTGCGCTTTTATCGCAGCTTTTTAGTGCGGGACGGAGTGATTACCGAGCGGCCCGTGAGCCGTTACGGCCCTGAAGCGTCAGAAGCAGCCCCCGTGACCTCCGGTGTGTCTTCCCGCTGAATCCCTGATCGATCGACAAGCGGCTGTGTTGATGCCATCCTGCCCGCTTGGCCTGCGGAAAATCAGAGCGATAATGCGCGCCGACACTGTTCTCTCTCCACAAAGCGGCCTCGGCGATACACTGGGCCACCTGAACCATGTTTTTCACCTCGAGCGCAGCTCTGTGCGAAAACGGCTGCGCCAGGAGCTGGGCCCAGCGAGACAATTGTGCGCAAGCCCGGATCAAGGACTCTCCGGAGCGAATCACGCCCACCTGCCCCCACATCAGACGCCGCAGTGAACTTCTGAGTTTTTCCGCATCATCCACTGACCCGAGGTGCTCGGTCTTAAGCGCCGCTTCATGGGCATGGAGAGATGGCAGCTCCTGTCGTTCGGCATAAGCGACGGCAGCCGCTGCCGCCCGCGCACCAAAGACCAGCCCTTCCAGCAACGAATTACTCGCCAGGCGATTTGCACCATGGACTCCGCTGCACGCCACCTCGCCGGCGGCGAAGAGTCCGGGAATCGTCGTCGCTCCGTTGATATCGGTCCACACGCCTCCCATCATGTAATGCGCGCTAGGCGACACTGGTATCCATTCTTCGGTGATATCGATGTCGTATCTGAGACAGGTCGTGTAGATGGTGGGAAACCGCTGTTTGATGAACTCGGCACCGAGCTGCGTCACGTCCAAATACACGTGGCGTGATTTGGTAGCCGCCATTTCGGCCCAAATCGCGCGAGACACGATGTCGCGCGGCGCGAGCGCGCCCATAGGATGGTACCGGTGCATGAACAACTCCCCTTTGGTGTTTCGGAGTTGCCCCCCTTCGCCCCGCATCGCCTCGGAAAGGAGAAAGGGCGGGCTCGAAGGGAGATAGAGCGCGGTCGGATGGAACTGCACGAATTCCATATCCTGCAGTACCGCTCCGGCTCGAAGCGCCATGGCCATGCCGTCTCCAGTGGCGCTGGGCGGGTTCGTCGTCCTGGCATAGACCTGGCCGGCTCCCCCGGTCGTCAAGATGACGGCGCGGGCTGGAATCAGGAATCGCCGTCCCGAATGCTCGTCCAAGACCAATGCCCCGCAACATCGGCCGGCCTCGAGGACCAGATCGACGGTAAAGTGATAATCCAATCGATGAATCGTGGGATGGCGCTGAGCTTCGGCGATGAGCACGCGGACCATTTCGTTGCCCGTGGCATCTCCGCGCGCCCGTAAAATCCGGCTTCTGCTGTGGGCCGCCTCTCGGGCGAACGCGAACTTTCCACCGGTCTTATCGAACTTGGCGCCCCACCTGATCAACTCCTGAATCCGCTCCGGTCCTTCCTCTACGAGGACTTGTACCGCTTCCTTCCGACACAGGCCGTGTCCCGCCTTCAGCGTGTCGGTAAGGTGGATCGTCACGTCATCTTCTTCGCTCATCGCGACCGCCACACCGCCCTGAGCGTAGATCGAACTGCTCTGAAGCGGATGTCCCTTGGTCAACATCACGACTTCGCCCGCGCGGCTAAGTTCAAGTGCGGCTCGCAACCCCGCCACGCCGCTTCCCACGACAAGAAAATCAGCCTTCGGGAGGCCGGAAAAGGATGATGTGTTGGTGCCGTTTGTCACTTCTTCAGCAAGCTCGGTGAATCGTCTGACGCTTGTCGTCCGGTGATACCAAAAGGCATGTCACCCTGAATGCCGCGAAGCAGGACCGCCTTCGTCCCAGCCCACTGAAGCCGGGAATGACCACGTTGGCGGACGCCCGGATCATCAGGGTCCTTTTTCCAAACGCCTTGCCAATGCACATAGACGTCGATCTCATCGCCTTCGATCATGATCCGTTCGATGCGAAAGTCCAACGCGATACTGGAGAACGTGCGGAAATCGACTTCCGCATCGCGCTGAACTCGCTCCAACGGTTCAGATGGAACCATCAACGCCGTCATCGCGGAAAGGTCCTTCTCCACATAGGCATGACGGAGAGACTCTACCGCCTTGTCGATGCGCAGATACCGCTCATGATCTTCCGGATACTGCAAGACTTTGGAACCGCACCCGAATGACAGAACGGAGAGGACAGCCAGGAAGACGACTGTTCGGAGCAATGAAGCGTGCATGGCGTCGCCTGGAGTATAGGAATCATGGACGAAACCGGTCAAGGTTCGCGGCATGGCTTGCAATTTGGCGCTAACTCTCATAGACTCCGCTTCGTAGGAGAGATGCCGCATGGCTAGCGTCCTGAAAAAGCGCCGGAAGAAAATGCGCAAGCACAAATACAAGAAGCTGCGCCGGCGCCAAAAGTTCTTACGCCGCAAGAGCTAAAATCCCGTTCAGATCCATCCGGGAGGCGCCTGTGCCGGAAGGCAAGAAGGTTCGCATTCGCGTCCGGACGGTGAACTGCGTGTATGTGGGAGATTTTCTCATCCCGCCGATGCGCCACCGCGTCTCCGATGCGATCAATGAGGAGCAGCGGTTGTTCATCAATCTTACCGACGTCGTTATCAACAACGACGATCGTTCCGACTTCGTCGCGCTCAACAAGAACCTGATCGAATCCATCGCCCAAATCTGAATCTGCTGCCCCGGTCCTCTCCGTTTCACTTGGCTTTCGGATCGCCCCTCCACTAAGATCGCGGCACCAATCATGGCATCCTTCTCGAGATTCCTTCCCTTCCTGAGACCCTACTTGCCCCGAATGGGATTGGCCGGGCTGCTCGTCATGATCGTGGCCGGTATCAATCTGGCGCTTCTTCGCCTGGCAGGCACCGTCTGGGATGTGATTACCGTGCAGCATGACGCCGGCCGCATGAGCGATCTTATCGCGGTGTTCCTCGGACTCGTGCTGGCGCAGGGATTGTGCTCGATGGGGCACAGCTACCTGACCGCCTGGGTATCCCAACGAATCATGGCGGATTTCCGCAACCATCTGTTCTCGCATCTCCAGGCTCTCTCGGTCAGCTTCTTCGCGCGGCGCCGGACGGGTGAGCTGCTGTCGAGACTGATGAACGACGTCACGGTCATTCAATCGGTCACCACCGAGACGCCGATCGACAGCGCCAAGCAGCTCGTCACCTTGCTCGGCGGGATCGGGTTTCTGCTGGTCATGAACTGGCGACTCTGCCTGCTCATCCTTGTGCTGCTGCCGCTGCTCGTGTTAGTGGCACGCGTGTTCGGTCGGAGACTCAAGGCGCTGTCGACCTCGATCCAGGATCAGACGGCGGCGCTCAGCACGCTGATCGAAGAAGTCATTTCCGGTATCCGGATCGTCAAATCCTTCGTGCAAAGCGGCCGGGAAGAACGACGGTTCGCCGAACAAGTCGAGCGCGGTCTCGCGCTTACGATGCGGCGGGCAGGCGTCATGGCGCTGTTCATTCCGATCATCAGTCTGTTGACCTTCTCGGCCGCGGCGGCGGTCCTTTGGTACGGCGGCCGGCAAGTGATCGACGGCACCGTCTCTCCAGGCGATCTGTTTGCTTTCGTCTTGTTCGCCGGCATCCTGATCGGTCCCTTCAGCTCGGCTGCCCGACTCTTCGCGCAAGTCAGAGAGGCGCAGGGTGCGACGGCACGTATATTTGAAATTCTCGACGCCCGCCCCGAAGTGTCCGATTCAAAACTGGCGGTACCATTGCAGCACGTCAAAGGGTCGCTCCGGTTCGAACAGGTGACCTTCGCGTATGACCCTCGGCGGCCGGTGCTCAGCAATATTTCGTTCGAGGTCGATCCGGGAGAACTCATCGCGATCGTGGGTCCGACCGGTTCCGGAAAATCCACCCTGATCAACCTCTTGCACCGGTTCTACGATCCAACCGAGGGAAGAATCACTGTTGACGGCATTGATTTACGGGATGTCGCGCTGGAGAGTTGGTACCGACAACTTGCCCTGGTCCCGCAGGAAACAGTGCTCTTTGGCGGCACGATTCTCGAAAACATTCGGTATGGCGACCCCCGGGCCGATCACGAGGCCGTCCTCGCCGCCAGCCGAGCCGCTCACGCGCATGATTTCATCACCGGGCTGCCGGACTCGTACGAGACCGTGATTGGAGAAAAGGGAGTGAACCTCTCGGGCGGGCAGCGCCAACGGATCGCGATTGCGCGAGCCATCTTGAAGAACCCCCGGATTTTGCTGCTGGACGAAGCAACGTCTTCTCTCGACAGTGAATCGGAACGGCTCGTTCAAGACGCGCTCGAACGCCTCATGACCAGGCGTACGACATTCGTCGTGGCGCATCGCCTGACGACGATACAGCGCGCGGACCGCATCATTGTGCTGAACCAAGGCAGGCTCGTGGAGTCGGGCACGCATGGAGAGTTGATGGAACGAAAGGGACTCTACCACTATTTGTATACGATCCGCCTGAATGAAGTACCGTCGTAGTCTAGTCGACCCACTGCACATCCTTGTCGGCCGATGCAGCCTGGAAGTGGTGAGGCTCGACGGGAGGGCCGGCCAACGCCTCGGCGACCGAGCTCAGCAAGAGGTCCTTGCTCAGCGGCTTCGGGAGGAATCGCGCGGGGTCCAGGGCGATCCCCTGTTTGGCTAGGTCCGAGTGCGACCGTGCCGACATGTACAGGACCCGGACCGCCTTTTTGACCGTCAACATCTGCGACACCAATTCGTGGCCGTTGACCCGGGCATAACGCTTGTCCCCAGACGCCAATTGAAAATCCGGCGGCGGCAAGAAGATATCGACCAGCGCCACGTCGAACGAATCTGCCCCGTCCGCACCGTCCGCACCGGACGAGCAGAGCTCCATCGCCTCCGGGCTCCCTTCCACTGTCCGGACTTGAAATCCCGATTCACGGAGAACCTTCTCGCAGAACAACCTGACGGTCGCATCATCATCGACCACCAAGATTTTGACGCGTCGGCCCGGGGTGTTTGAATCGGTCATGACAGTCTTGCGAGATGGTCGCTGCCTTTCTCATCCATATCGGCCGGTTCCTTATTGCCCTTAAGCCGAGTTCTGTCCCTGGCGCTCTTCGCTCAAGCCGATCATTGCGATTTCCGACATAGACGGGATGTCAGGCCACTGAAGGATGCCGATGAAAAGACTCCTCGTCGTCGACGATGATCCAGGAACCTTGCCGCTGCTTCGCGGCATGTTGTCCGACATTTCGGAAGACTGGACCATCGAGGCAGCCGCCACGCCTGAAGAGGCGCTAGAACGGCTCTCCTCCACGTCGTTCGACGCCGTACTTTCGAGCACTCACCTCAATGGAGGAGGCGGCATCCAACTGCTCTCCGATGTCAAAACCCAGGCGCCTGACGCGGTGAGGATCGCGATGGATTGCGCGGCGCATCGATCAGCCATCCTTCGCGCACTTGAGGTCGCCCATCAGTTTCTGCCCAAACCTCTCGACCCCGCAGGACTGAAGGCCGTGCTCGCCCGGGACAGGCCTCGTGCGAGACCGGATGACGAACGACTCGATTCGCCGCCTGATCGCCGAAGTCCGCACCCTTCCCAGTCTTCCGGCGATCTACCGAGAATTAGTGGACGCCCTCGAATCTCCGCAGGCCGCGGTCGACACAGCCGCACGGATCATTTCCAAGGACATGACGATGGTGAGCAAGATCCTCCAAGTCGTCAACAGCTCCTATTTCAGCTTTCAGCCTCCGGCGGACCATTTCCAGCCCTGGTCACGCCACGCCATCGCATTGCTGGGGATTGAAACGATAAAGTCCCTGGCGTTGGCCCTGCACGCCTTCTCGGAATCCAGCCAGCGTACGCTTCCCGTTTCCGCGGATACGCTCTGGACGCACGGGAGGAGGTGGGCACCACCGCTCGGGCCATCTCCGTTTCGGAACGGCTCGGCGACAGCATAGTCGAAGCCATCACCCATCATCACACCCCAGCAGCCGCAACACGAAACGAATTTTCCCCGCTGACTGCCGTCCATGCCGCGGATGTCCTCCACGAAGAAGGCGATCGGTCGATGGCCCCGAGGCAGCGAACGTCGCTCGATATGGCGCATCTCACGGCCTGCGCCCTCGCCGACCATGTCGCACCATGGCGGAACGCCATCCCGAAGACTGTGTCAGGGAAGAGCGCGTGTTGCTAGCAGTTCCGACCCGCCTCGAGGGCTTCGCGGAGAGCCTTTTCGAGCTCATCCAGTCGAGTTTCCAGGGCGGGCCTCAGCGCGGAAGCCGAAGTAAGATCGCCCTGCCGGCACAACTCTTCCGTCCGCCTTACGATGTCGACTGCCATGAAAGCGCAGAACTGCATGACCGATCCTTTCAGCCGATGCGCCACCGAGGCCGCGGATCCCCGCTCGGCCCTGTGAAGCGCGGCCCGAAGCGTCTCGACGTCTTTCCTGTATTCCTTGAGGAACAAGGCCGCGAGCTCCCCGAACAGTTCTCGATCCCCGTCGAGGCGAGTCAGGGTCTCTTCCAGATCAAAAACCGGGTCAGCCGCCATACGCCATGCTCCGAAATCCCGACGTCATCGTCTCAGCTTGAACGTTCGCCCCGCGGCATCCCGAAAGTGGCTTGTGGCGAGCCGGAGTCGGCGTCCGTCGCCTCGCTCCTCTCCAAACCGACCAAGGCGGCATCATCGTCAAAATGTTTCGCCTGCTGCCAGGCTCGTGATTCCTTGAGGCAGCGGTCGATCACCATGTCGAGCGGCGCGGCCGCGGTTTGCTCCAGGAGGTGCTGGAGACGTTCTCGTCCCCACAACTCCCCGCTCCCGGACATCGTTTCGTACAGCCCGTCGCTCATCATATAGATCCGGTCGTGGGGACGGACCCTGCAGACACCCGGGGCAAAGGCTGCATCGGGCATGAAGCCCAGCGGCATGGCCGGCTGCGTCAGCCAGATCGACGCGTGTCCGGGACGACAGAGAATGGCGCCGGGATGCCCGGCTGACACCCAGGAGAGCGTCCATGTTTTCAACTCAAGCGTGGCGATCCAGAGGGTGAAATAATGCCCTTCGCTTGTCATCGGAAATCTTCGGTTCGCCTCGGCGGCGATCGCCGCGGGATCGTATGAGCCGACGACTCGGATTACTTGTTCAGGATGCAGGAAGGTCGCCATGGCGGCCGCCCGCAGAGCCGCGGACACCCCATGGCCCGACGCATCCAGCATGTACAGGCCCAGACGGTCGGTTCCCCATCGACTGACGCCGAATAGATCCCCGCCGAGCGCGAGCGAGGGCAAGTAACGATAGGCCATGCGCAGGCCCGGAGCAGGGCTGCCTTGCTCCGGAAGGAGCGATTCGACGAACTGCGCCGAAGAGGCCAGGTCTTCATCGAGAATCTGCTGCTTGGCCAATAACTCTTGTCGAGATCGGTCCAGGCGGTCTCGCGTATTTTCCAGTTGCCGCACGAGCGCATGAGTCCGTAAGGCGGCGCGCACGCGAGCCACGATCTCTTGAATTGAGGCCGCCTTGCTGAGGAAGTCGTCCGCGCCGCGAGCCAACCCCTCCGCGATCTGATCCGGCTGATCGTGGGCGGTCATCATGATGATCTGGCTGGTGGCCAATAGCGGATCCACTCGCACCGCTTCGCACAATGTGGGTCCGTCCATTTCCGGCATCATCCAATCCACAATCACGAGGTCCGGCCGCAAATCCCGCATCCTCTGCAGTCCTCGCGCTCCGTCCGGCGCCTCGTGGACGGCATATCCGAGCTTCGCCAACCGTCTCGCCAGACTGTGCCTGGCTACCGGCTCGTCGTCGATCACCAGGATCGTAGCCGATGGTTCGCACGACGCTGCGGAAGAGGGATGAGACATGTCGGGAGATCAGGCTACCGAGGTGGAAGCGAGTGCTTCGGATTCCGAGCCGAAAATCGGGATCAGCGCAGAAATATTGGCTAACATCATGATTTCTCGGACATAACTTTGCGGCTGGACGATGCTGAATTGCATCTTGCTGAGCTTCAGGCTCTGGGACAGGAGGGCGAGAAGACCGAGCCCCGCGCTGTCCAGGAACTGCACCTCTTCCATGTTCAAGACGAGATGGCGACAAGCGGTCTGCTTCACCTGTTCGACGGCGGCTTTGAACGTCGCGCGGTTGTCATACGTCAAATCCCCCTTGAGCGCGAGGATCGTCGCCTCCTTGCATGTTCGTTGAGTGATGTGCATCTGTCCCCTTTCACGAAGCCCTTGGCGGCGGTCAAGGGACCGTACACCCGATCGCCTCGCGTTCGGAATGATAAATCGGAACGATTTTCGGGATCCCGGAGATCATCAGCAATTTGGAGACCTGCTCCGTCGGCATCAGCAGGCCAAACTCTCGTTGACAAGACTCAAGGCGCCGATACGTGAGTGCAAGCAGGCCGAGTGCGACGCTATCGATGAAATGGACGTGACGGAGATCCAGAACCACCCTCGCGCATCCCGCATCGAGCGAGCGATCCACGGCGGCGACCAATTCCGCCCGATCTTGATAACGCAGAGCGCCGCGAAGGGACACCAGCGAACAGTTGTCATGAAGAATCATGTCGGCAATCACACCGGCTTCCCTCCTGCGCCGCTGCGCGTTCATCGCCCTGTCGCCGCCGCTTTCGGCATCTCGGAAGCCGCGGCACCGGCCTGGGGAAGACGAACCACGGCTGTCACTTCGCTTCCGTTTTGCCGGTACTCCAGCCGGGAGAAGCTCGTGAGAAGGGCGGTCGCGATACCCCGGCCGTGGCTGTCGAGCATGCGTTCGGGGCCAAACTCCAGATACGGACGCCAATCGAATCCGGGTCCCTGATCCGTGATCGTCAGGATCACTTCATTTGGCATTCGTTCCACTCGCACCGCGGCATAGCGAGCGGCATATTTGGGCAACAGCAAACGGCGGGCGACTTCCCGTTCCAGCTGGTTGGCCAGTACGAGCCGGGTCTTTTCTTCGTAGCCGATCTCCAAGTTCCCGTGTTCGACGGCGTTCAGAAGCAATTCTCCGATGCCGACCGCGGCACGGGCGGAATCGGGGCACATCGCCGCGAGGAAGGTCGTCAGCTGCGAAGCCTCTTCCGGCGTCCGGAACGCAAATCGGACTTCACGCAACAGATGCAGCGAACCGAGCAGGTCATGCGCGGCCGCCTCGGCACGGTTTGCGACTTGGCACAACAAGTCCATCATCCCGCCCCTGCCTCCCCCGCTCCCGGCCTTCCAGTCAACGGTGCCATCCCCGGCCAGTTCCCGAATTTGAAGCGCAATGGTCTCCAGCACGCTCACGGGGTCCGGCACCTCGACTCCTCACCGTCTCAGTCCAAGCGAATCATTGATCACGTCCCGACCTCGGGAACAGGTTCGGAGGAACCGAACGCGGTGCGGCTTCACCACCGGTCGCTTCGCTTCCGTTCCACCGCGACATCGGATTCATTTCCGCCGTCGGCCGCCGCTCCGCAAGCACGATGATCTCCACGCGCCGATTTTTCGCCCGGTGCTCGGGCGTGAGATTGTCCGCTTTGGGAAGGGAATCGGCCCGTCCCACCGCGCTGAGGTGGCTGGGCGGCACACCATAGAGTTCCGTCATGACGCGCAGCGCGGTCACCGCCCGTATGGCGGACAGCTCCCAGTTCGAGGGATATTGCGTCGTGCGGATCGGCACGTTGTCCGTGTGGCCCTCGATCCGGATTTCTCTGTCCAGTTCAAGCAAGATTTCCGACAGCGCTTTCAGGAATGGCAGCGCGTCAGAGCGCAGATTGGCCTCTCCGCTGTTGAACATGACATGCTCCGGCACGGTCAGGACGATCTCGCCGGTTGAATGTTCCTCCATTTCCACGAGCTCGAGCCCGGTCGCTTCCTTCAATGAATTCATGATGGCTCTGAGCCGGCGTATGACCGGTTCTTTTGCGTCAGCCGGCGCGTGCAAGACGGAGGGCTTCGCTGTGCCGACGGTAAAGGCCAACTTGGAAGCCGGGGCGCTCACGACCGGATTCAGCGCCGCTCTGATCGACTCGCTGACCGTCCGGTATTTCCCCTCATTGACCGACGAGACCGAATACATCACGACAAAGAAGGCAAACAACAGAGTGATGAAATCCGCATAGGACACCAGCCACCGTTCGTGATTCTCATGATCTTCATGCTTCGGCTTCTTCATGCTATTCGCGAGCGACCATACCGAGCGCGCAGGCCGTGCCTGCCCTCACCGCGATTCACCATTATGGACCCTGCACGCGCTCTTTACTTCTTCGATTCCGTCGTCCGCTCGGAATGCGGGAGGAAGCTTTCCAGCTTCTCTTGGAGCAGCCGAGGATTTTCTCCCTGTGCCAGTCCGACCAGTCCCATGATCATCATGGTCCGGAGGGCGGCCTCTTGCTTGAGCTTGAATTTGATCTTGTTGGCAATCGGCAGAAACAGAAGGTTCGCCGCGCCGACGCCGTACACGGTCGCCACAAATGCCACGGCGATCCCGCCTCCCAGCTTCGTGGGATCGGCAAGATTTTCCATGACGTGAATGAGCCCCAGGACCGCGCCCAGGATGCCGACGGTCGGCGCATACCCGCCCGCCGCCTCCCAGACCTTGGCGGCGGCGAGCCCATCTTCCTCCTGGTGTTCGATTTCGATCTCCAAGATCTCATGAACGGCCTTCGGATCGGTGCCGTCGACGATCAACTGCACGCCCTTGGCCATAAACGCGTCGCCGATGTCTTTGAGCTTGGCTTCCAGGGCGAGCAGGCCCTGCTTCCTCGACACATTGGCCAATTCGAGGATGAGCCGAATCGTCCCCTTCGTGTCATGGCTCGGGTTGCCGATCGCAAGAGACAGCTTGCTGAAGGCGCGAATCACCACCGGCAAGGGATTTTGGACGCAGCAGGCACCGATCGTCCCGCCGATGACGATCACGAAGGCGGTGAGTTGCATGATTGAACTCAAATGCCCGCCTTCGAGGTGCTGCCCTCCGACGATGGAGCCGATCGCAATCACAATCCCGAGTATCGTTGCAATATCCACGGCGTTTGTTCCCTTTTCCGCGGCTGCAGCGGATCATGGCTTACACCGAACGTGGCCCATGCTGAACCGCACCGCCGTCGAGCGCCGCTTGTTCGTGGGGCATGAGCAAACGGTTCAAGTCCAGCACGATCAGCAGCCGGTCCTCGATCCGCCCGACCCCCTGCGTGAATTCTGCGCCCGCAGAGCTTCCGACGGATGGCGGGGGCTCGATGGCCGATTTCGGAATGCGAAGCACCTCGACCACTTCATCGACAATGAGCCCCACCATGCGCTGTCGGACGAGCACCACCATGATCCGCGAGTCGTCCGTCTGATCGGCGGGTGGAAGTCCGAACCGCCGGCGCAAGTCGAGCACCGGGATGATGCGGCCGCGCAGGTTGATGACGCCCTCCACGAAGAAGGGCGCCTTCGGAACCCGGGTCACTTCGACCATACGATTGATCTCCTGCACGCTCAGCACGTCGAGCGCGAATTCTTCGTGCCCGATGCGGCAGGTGACGAACTGACAGAGGTCGTCACCGCCCGCCGCCTCCTTGCCGCCCTGCCTCGCTCCGGCCGCCGCCACCCCCGAACCGGATGCGGCGCCCGTTTTTTCTTCGACGATCATCGGCATCTCCATCTCTGGTCCATGATCAGACCTTGAATGCACCTACGATGCCTTGCAGTTCGACCGCCAGCTGACTCAGATCGTGGCTGGCTTTGGCCGATTCGTTCGCGCCCGACGCCGAATCCTTCGTGACCTTGGCCACGTTCTCGATGTCGTTCGCAATCTGCTGCGTGGCGACCGATTGTTCCTCGGATGCCACGGCAATTTGGCGGATCATGTCGGCGCTCTCGGACACCATCTGTACGATCCGAGTCAAGGCCTCGCCGGTCTTGTTGACCAACTCGACGCCGCCCGACACTTTCTGGGTGCCCTGCTGCATCGATTCGACGGCGCCGCGAGTATCCTGCTGGATTTGGCGGATCATATCGCCGATTTCCTTCGTAGCTTTCGTCGTACGCTCCGCCAGTTTCCTGACTTCGTCGGCGACGACCGCAAACCCGCGCCCCTGCTCGCCGGCGCGCGCCGCCTCGATCGCGGCGTTCAGGGCCAGCAGGTTGGTCTGGTCGGCGATGTCCTCGATGACCCGGACGATCTCGCCGATCTGATCCGACGACTTGCCGAGCTCGGCGATGATGGTCGCGCTGTTGGAGACGGC
The DNA here is from genome assembly GCA_035760745.1 of Nitrospira sp. Classification (GTDB taxonomy): domain Bacteria; phylum Nitrospirota; class Nitrospiria; order Nitrospirales; family Nitrospiraceae; genus Nitrospira_C. The sequence continues at coordinate 18,960 of DASTSI010000216.1, forward strand.
ATCCGACAATTGCTGCATGCCGGAGATGGTGTCGGACACCACCGACCCTCCGTCCTTGGCGGTTTTGACCGTCTCCTGAGCCAGCGTGGCGGCCTTGCCCGAATTTTGCGCGACTTGGCTGACCGTCGCATTCATCTCCTCGACCGCCGCGGCAGTTTGTGAGGCGCGGGAGGTCAAGGTATCGGTGCCCTTGGAAATTTCTTCCGCCGTGGCGGACAGTTCGACGGAGGCCGACGCCACTTTATCGGTGACGTGCGCGACCTTGCCGATCATCGCCTGCAGTTTCTCGATGAATTGGTTGAAGTACCGGCTGAGTTGCGAGATCTCGTCGTTGCCCGTCACCGGCACGCGCTTCGTCAGGTCGCCCTCGCCCTGCGCGATGTCCTTGGTGATCCCCGTGACATGCGCGAGGGGCTTCAGCACGATGGTGCGCAGCATTAAGTACGTCGCCGTGGCGAGGATGAGGACAATGGTGGCCATCAGGGCGCCCGTGTTGAACAGGGACTTGTCGGCCGCCTGTTTCGCCAAGGTCATGCGGGTATTGATCACCAGCGCGCCGAGCGTATCTCCCACCTGCTTGTCGGTATGGCAGCCGATGCAGGCGGTGGAGACGGCTTTGTCCGGCGTGGCGCGGCGATAAAACAGCGTCCCGTTCATGTCTTCTTCACGGCCGAAGCTTTCCGCGCCATTGGCGATCGCCTTGAGAGCCTCCGCCTCGAAGGCATCTTTCGGGCTGTTATTCGGGTTGAGTGGGCTTTGGCTGATCAGCCGGATGTTGAAGAACCCGCCTCGCAGCGCCTCTTCGCCGATCTCCCGCATGGCGGTGGCCGGAAAGGGAATGGCTTCGGGATTGTTCGCATGCTCTTTGGTGACCGTAATCTCCGAGCCGGCCTTCGCCTTTTTCACCTTCGCGACGTAATTCTGTGTGATGTACGCGCGGGTGATACTGGCCATGCCTTCCACCGTCTTGGCACGCAACATCATGGCCTGTTCCAGCTTGGCCTCCTCCTGGTTATAGAGGACGACCATGCCGACGGCCATGACGAGCACCGCCATGGCGCAAATCGAGACGATAAATTTAGGGCCGATATTCAGACTCTTGAACAACGCGCTCATAACTCCTCCTATGCCTCCGGTTGACTAAACGTGCTCGTCACTGCCCGCTCTACACCATGTTCAAAATTTCCCCGACCACTCCAAACAGCGGAATCACCTTGTCGGCATAGCCGGCTTCCGCCACCGCCTTCGGCATGCCGTACACAATACTGGTCGCCTCATCTTGGGCGATCGTTCGTCCGTTGACGGCCTTGACGGCCCTCATGCCGTCCAGCCCGTCGTGCCCCATACCCGTGAGGATGACGGCGATTCCACGCTCTTCGTAGACGTCCGCGACCGATTGCATCATGACGTCCACGGACGGCGCATGCAGGTGCCGTTCGAAATTCGGGCTCAGGGCGACCACGTTGGACATGATCGACTTGCGTTTCACGCGGCATTGGAGGCCTCCGGGGGCGATCAAAATGCGGCCCGGCTTCAGCTCGTCGCCGTCCGCCGCTTCCTTCACTTCAAGACTGCAGATCGAGTTCATCCGTTCCGCAAACGGCTTCGTGAAGGTCTTCGGCATGTGCTGCACGATGAGGATGGGGGCCGGAAAGTCGGACGGGAATCCGGGCAGCACCTCCAACAGTGCCTGCGGACCGCCGGTGGAGCAGCCGATCGCCACCAGGCGGGCGCCGCGCGTGACACTGACGGAGTGCGCGGTCAACGCGGTCCGGGGCCGAGGGGCGGAACGGCCGGGAGCCGTCGCCCAGGCACGCACCTTCTCTCCGGCCTGGCTCACGGCGATGATTTTCTCGATGAGCTCATCGTGGATGCGCTCAATTTTCGTGGCCACGCCGTCCAGCTGCTTTGCGATATAGTCCACCGCTCCCAATTCCAAGGCCTTCAACGTGTCGCCGGCGCCCTCCGTCGTCAGCGAACTGACCATGACGACCGGCACCGGATGCTCCGCCATGATCCGCTTGAGCGCCTCGAGCCCGTTCATGCCCGGCATTTCGACGTCCATCGTGACGACGTCCGGTCTAAGCGCATGGACCTGCTGCAGCGCTTCCTCCCCGTTACGCGCCATGCCGGCAATCGCAATGCGCCGGTCCGACGCAAGCATGGTGGACAGGCTCTTGCGCATGAACGTCGAGTCGTCGACGACGAGTACTTGGATTGCCCTTCCCATCATTTCCCGTTTCCGGCGAACCGCATTCTCAGTTGATGTAGAGGCGAATTTTTTCCGCAAAGAGCTTCGGATCGAATTTCGTAATGTAATCCGTCGCGCCGACTTGCCGTCCTTTGTCCTGATTGCAGGTCCCGGTCAGCGAGGAATGCAGGACGACGGGAAGGTGCGCGAGCCGCGGATCCGCGCGAATGTGCTTCGTGAGCGTAAACCCGTCCATGTCGGGCATTTCGATGTCGCTCAGCACGAGATTGACACTCTGGACTTGGCTCAAGCCCTCATTGACGGCCTTTTCCGCGAGCTGCTGCAGATAGTCCCACGCTTCTTTCCCCGTCGTGGTCTGCACGAACTGCACGCCGACCCGTTCGAGGGCTTTCCGGATCTGCGTGCGGGCGACCGTCGAATCGTCGGCAAACAACACATGCTTGACGCGGAGCTCCGGTACCGGCGTCACGCCCGCATACACCTCTTCGTCGGGACGCGGGCAGATATCGCTCAGCAGTTTTTCGACGTCGAGAATCAGAACCATCCGCCCGTCCTCCAGCATCGTGACCGCCGTGACCGCGCCCTTGTTGTTCTCGCGCACCAGCGCAGGCGGCGTCTTGATCTGCGCCCATGAGGTCCGGATGATCCGATCGACCGCCGAGACGTGAAACGCCTGAAGGCTTCCGTTGTACTCCGTGATGATGAGAATGCCCTGTTCCGTGGCATCCGGCTTTGTCGCATCGAACTCTGGCTCACCGAGACCCAGACTTCGTTTCAGCGCGATGACGGGGACCATCGTGCCTCGAATGTTAGCCATGCCGACGACGCGGCTGTCCGCTTCCGGCACGCGGGTGAGCTGGGGCAGCTTCATGACCTCGCGGACTTTGAACACGTTGATGCCGAAAATCTCCGGCGTGCCGAGGTGGAACAACAGCAATTCCATCTGATTGGCTCCGGCCAAGCGCGTGCGGGCGTCGATTTCATTGATCAAGGTGGACATCGTTCTTCTCCTCGCTTCACGCTGCGTGTGAGGCGGCCGCCGGCGCGGCGCCCTGCCAGGCATGAGCGTTTTCGACCAATTCCGAAATGTCGAGGATCAGCACGACCTTGCCGTCGCCGGTAATCGTCGCGCCGCTTATGCCTTTGATGCTTTCCAAGTAGTCCCAAATCGACTTGATGACGACTTCTTCCTGCGAGCGCAGCTCATCGACGATCACTCCGATGCGCCGGTCGCCGAGGGCCGCCACGACGACGTTGAACCGCTCCCGTTTGGGATCCACGGGAATCTCGAATTCCTGCGCCAGTCTGAGCAACGGGAGCACGCGGTCGCGGAGATGGAGGACTTCGCGGCCGTTGATCGTTTTGATGTCCGATTTGGTAATCCGCACGGCTTCGATGACCGAGCTGAGCGGGATCGCGAACGTCGCCCGCTCGACCTCCACCATCAGCGCTTGAATGATCGCGATCGTGAGCGGGAGCTTGATGGTGATCAAACTGCCTTTGCCCTGCTCCGACTCGATCTCGACCGTGCCGTTCATCTTCCGGATATTCGTTCTGACCACGTCCATGCCGACGCCGCGGCCGGACACGTCGGTCACTTTCTCCGCCGTGCTGAACCCGGGCAAGAAGATGAGATTGACGATCTCGCGCGGCTCCATGCCGGCCAGTTCCGCCTCGCTGATCAGCCCTTTCGCCAGGGCTTTCCCCTTGACCTTGTCCAGGGGAATGCCTCGCCCGTCGTCTTGAATGCGAATGACGATGCTGTTCCCCTCCTGACTGGCCGCAATCCGCAATGTTCCCTCAGTCGGCTTGCCCTTTTCGTGGCGCTCCGTCGGCATTTCGATGCCATGGTCGATGGCGTTCCTCACGAGGTGGACCAAGGGATCCCCGATTTCGTCGGCGACCGATTTGTCGAGTTCGGTCTCCTCCCCGTGGGTTTCCAGGCGGACTTGTTTCCCGAGCTTCTGCGACAGATCGCGGACCATCCTCGGCAACTTGGCGAGCACCTTCTTGATCGGCAACATCCGCGTCTTCATGACCGCCAATTGGAGATCCGTGGTCACCAGGTTGAGCTGCGTCAGCGTCTCGCCCAGCGCTCTGACTTGCGGATCGGATTCGTGGTTCTGCTCCAGAATGCCCCCGATCTTGAGCAGACGATTGCGCCCCAGCACGAGCTCGCCGACGAGATTCATCACCGAATCGAGCCGCCGGGTTTCGACGCGGATCGTATGATCCTCCTCGGTCGCCTTCGATTGTTTCTCCTGCTTGTGCAGGGCTTGATCCAATGCGCGCTCGGTAATGGCCTTGGCTTGGACGAGAATTTCCCCAAGCGGCTGCTTGGGCTCCGGTTGCTTGTGTTGTTGAGTCAGGGCGTCGAACACCTGTTCCTTGGTGGCCAAGCCGTCCTGCACCAGAATTTCACCGATCGTCGGCGGGGCGGCCGCTGCGTGAGCCGATTCGGACGGAGGGGACGCCGCCGTAATTCCCGCCGCCGCGGCTCCCACCTTGCCGGCGAGCACGTCATCCAGCTTTTGCGCCATTGCCGCGACGGGGACGTTGGCGTCGGACCCGGTTTGGCGGATGTCGGCCATGATCGCCTTCACGACGTCGACGGTCTCGAGGATGACGTTGATCACCGCCGGCACGACGGCCATCTCTCCCTGTCTCAGCTTGTTGAGGATGCTCTCCGCGCGATGCGTGACGTCCACGAGCCGGTTGAAGCCCAAGAACCCCGCAGAGCCCTTCATGCTGTGCATGGCGCGGAAGATCTCGTTGAGCAGGTCCACGTTGTTCGGATCGGATTCGAGGGCGATGAAGCGCTGGTCGAGGACCTCGATCATTTCCGTGGATTCCGACAGGAAGTCATTCAAAATTTCCTGCATTTCATCACTCATGCGAACCTCCGCGTGAAGCACGGGGGCAGCGGCGAGGCAACCGAACCTGCAGACGGCCCAAGTGCCGCGTCGACGCCTTGCCCCGAGCGGTGTCAATCAAATCCAAACTGCTTCAGGATTTCGTCCGCCAGATCCTGGCTCATCGCCGAACTTTTGGACGCCTCCAACTGCTTCAACATCTCCGTGGCCTTGCCGGCTTCCCCAGCCGACGCTCCCTTGGTATACGGACCAAAAACGACGACGAGTTCGAGCAACTTGCGTTCGACTTCGTCGACGATCGTGACCAGTTTGTTGACTCGCTGCGCGACCAGGTCTTGGAATGACAAGGCCGTGATGATGTCGACGAGCAGTTTCTCTTCGTGCAGCAAGCCCGCCTTGATTTCACGGATTGCCTCCTCGGGGTGCGCGTCAGCTCCGGTCTCTGCGCCGCCCCGTTCGAGTGTTCCGAATCGCTCGAGCCATCGACCGTGATTCCCTTGAATCACTTCGACCAGCTGCAACACTTTGTGCGAGCCGTCTTCGGTCAGCCGCTTCAAGTCGAGAAGGTGCGTCACGGCCTCGGGAAGTTGCTCCGTGGTCGCGCTCATGGGATCGCGAAATTGCGTGATGGTCTTGAGCGTCGTATCGATGAAACGCGCCAATTCGCCGAGCTGCTCATAGATTTGCGTGTCGATTGGCGCTCCCTCCGGATCCACCCGGGTGTGGGAGCGCAGAACGCGATCGGCGGCTGATGTCCGAAGGCTCATGACGGCGTTCCTTCCTATTTATTGAAGATCTTCCCGATCTTCTCCTGCATGGTTTCCGCCGTGAACGGTTTCACAATGTAGTTGCTGACGCCGGCCTGGATGGCTTCGATCAGGTTTTCTTTCTGAGCCTCGGCCGTGACCATGAGCACCGGAATATGTTTCAGCTTCTCGTCGGCCCGGATTGCCCTCAACATGGCGATGCCCGGCATGACGGGCATGTTCCAGTCCGAGACGACGAACCCGAACGTGTCACTCCGCAGCTTCTGAAGCGCTTCCTCACCGTTTTCCGCCTCGTCAAGGTTGGCAAATCCCAACTGTTTCAGGATGTTTTTGACGATCCTGCGCATCGTCGACATATCGTCCACCACGAGGATCTTCATGTTCGGATCGGCCGGCATGGTCGGAACCTCCCTAGAGTTTTTGGTACATCACGGAACGACCGGCATGGAGCGGGCGAAACAGATTGGCCATGTCGGCCAGCGTTTCTGAGAACCCAATCACGAGATACCCGTTCGGCCTTAACGTCCCGTGCAAATCCGTCACGATTTGTCGCTTGGCCTTGTCGTCGAAATAGATGAGACAATTGCGGCAAAAGACCACATCGATGCCGCGAACCAGCTTCAACCTGAAGCGGTCATACAGGTTCAAATGCATGAACTTGACCCGTGCTTTGACGGCCGGAACCAAGGCGAAATGGCCCTTGTGCTCGACGAAGTATTTTCGCTTCAGCTCTGGCGGGACATGCCGCAACGTATGGGATCCGTACAGGCCCTTTTGGGCCTGACCCAACACGGCTTCGCTGATGTCCGTCCCCAGGATCTCGACGTTCCAACCCATCAGCGGCAGATGCTCAAGCAGCATCATGGCCAGCGTGTACGGCTCGTCACCGGTAGAGCAGGCCGCGCTCCAGATCCGCAGTTGTTTTGAGTCCTTGTTAAATGCCATGGCGGCGGGGACCACGGTGGTGATAAAGGCCTCGAGTTGCGGCATGTCGCGGAAAAAGTACGTCTCGTTCGTCGTCACCAACTCATAGAGCGCGCCGAGCTCTTTGTCGCGATAAGTGTCGAAGCGGAGGAAGTTGTAGTACTCCTCGAACGTCTTCAGGTTGTGGGCCTTCAGGCGCGCGGTGAGACGGCTCTCCAGCAGATATTTCTGATTGTCTTGGAAGGCGATCCCGGTGAGTTCGTAGACGAAATCGCGCAACTGCCGGAACACGTCCTCGGGCATCCGGGGCGGAGGAGCTATTGACTTCGTCGTCGCCTGGCTCATTCACACCTTCGCTTCTTGCGGTCGACAAGGCACCCATGGCGAGTGCGGCGGCTCAGGATGCGACCCGCCGCATCCCCTCGCAGACTCGGATGTGTCCCGCTGCGCTTACGCCTGTTGCGAGCGGCTGTGCATCCAGTCGTGAATGTCGCGGCGAAGAAACCGCCAGTGCTTTCCGATCTTCGAGGCCGGCAGTTCTCCGATGCGCGCGAGCTTGTACACGGTCGACTTCGGCACCCGGAGGAAACGGGCGACCTCCATGACCGTCAAAATCTCGCTGTCCGCTGGCGACAAGTCCTGTGGATGACGAATCGTTGTTGCAGGCACGGCATTGTTCATAGCGAGTGTCGTATCGGCGTCGTCGATGAGGAACTTGAGCACCGGCTTGCATTCGTTGGGGGAGAGATGTCCCGGGTGGTGCTCGACTGGAGCCGTTAGCGGCCTTCAGATTTTGCGGAGATCAACCGAGAAGAAGCCAAACCGATACGAACCACCAACAATGGCGTGCATCGTTTCAGTGGCGTCGGGAAAGGGCGGTGTGGGGAAAAGCGTTGTCGCGAGCAACCTTGCCCTGCTGCTCGCCAAGCAAGGATACCGCGTCGTTTTGGCCGACCTGGACGTCGGCGGGGCCGACTGCCATGTGCTCTTCGGTTGTTTGCGCCCGTCCCATACGCTGAGCGACTTCATCGAGCGGAGGCTCGAAGGACTGGGCGACGCTGTTCAGCCACTCAGCCTCCATCCCCGGCTGGGGCTCATTGCCGGGACGGGAGAAACGCTGGCGACGGCCAATATGTCGTACGCGAAAAAGAAACGGCTCGTCCGTCACCTTCGCGGATTGGATACCGACGTCGTTGTGGCGGATATCGGAGCGGGAACGGGGTATCATGCCTTGGACTTCTTTTTGATGGCCGACCTTCACCTTCTGGTGGCCACGCCGGACCCGACGTCGGTGCTCGATCTGTACCGCTTCGTGAAACTTGCGGCCGTCAGGCTCGTGCTCTCCCACTTCGTGGCGCATGGAGCCGTCGCCGAAACGCTCGCGGAGCATGATTTTACGGCTGTGGGCCAGGTCCTGGAGGCGGTCGGGAAAATTGACGAGGAGGGACGGCAGACGGCCCAATTCGTGCTCGCCGATTTAAAGCCGGCCCTCGTGTTGAATCGCGTGTCGGGACGAAGCCGGGTGAATGTCGGACAATTGCAGCAATTGCTCGCCCGCTACATCGGCGGATCCCTGTCTCTGCTGGGCGAGATTCCCGACGATGACGCCGTCGGGCAATCGATCAGACACTACTTGCCGGTGGTCGAGCGGGCACCCGGCTCGCCTTCGGCGAAGGCATTGGCTGCGATGTCGGAGTCCTTGGCCGAGCTCTTGCGTCGCTCCGCGGATGCCGTCAGGCTTGTGCGGGCCCCGGCGTGATCAGCGGAGCGGGGAGGCGCCGGCACGTCTCGCCCTGAGACGCTCCGCTTGCGTCGTCAGGATATGCCGAATGAGGGCTTCCTGATCGTCAGGATTGATCGCGACGAATTCGGTGCCGATCTCGAACCCCGCGCCGGCATCCCGGCACGCCGTCACGCGAGTGATCCGTGCCGTCGTCTGAATCGGCGTGAAGGGGGGCAGAATGAGCTTCAGCGCGAGATCCTGCCCGACCTCGAGCTTGCGTGTGGTGACGAATGAGACGCCGCCGCCGCTGAGGTTTACCGGCATGACGCGCGCCATCGGCACTCGTCCGGGATTCGACGCCGCCAAGGTCTTGAGGGTCAACTCCAACAGCCAGTCGATCTTCTTCAACCACGGAACCAGCAGCGAGTCCTGTAGGGCGTCGCCTGAGCGAGCCAACAACTCGGCAGTCGGCTTGGCAATCGACAGGGTGATCGACTCCGGCGTCGCTCGAAATTCCTCGGGGATCGGCGCATCCGTTGGCTCGGTGGTCAATCGATATTCGAGCAGGACCTGATCGTCGATGCGCAGCCATTCCCGGCGATCGTCTGACGGACCCGCCACGTTCTGATGGGGCATCGCGTTCACGAGGGAACCCATGGAATCCGGTCGCCGTCGCGCACTGGTCCGTCCCTTATGAACGCCTGCTGATCGCCGCAGGCCATACGGCAGCCGCCCCCTCCAGGGTCGCGCGCAGGCGTGCAAACGCCCGCCTCGCGGTGATCGCCTCGTGGAGGAGCGCTTGGGCTGCTGCACGGGCGACAGCGGCCATTGATTCGATTTCGCGATCGAGAACGGCCAGCCTGACTGCGATGGCCTCGGGAAGCTGAACGCGACCGATCCACGCCTGGCGCCGGGCGTAATACTCGCCGACGTCGGTCCATCGTCCTTGACGCGCGGCTTCTTTCGCTCTCCCCGCCGCGGCTTCCCAGTCGGCCGGAATGCCCATCGATGCCCTCATTTCCCTGCGGCGGCAAGGGACGCCTCTTGCCGTGCGAGCGATTGCCAGCCTTCGCGGAGAGTGACCAGGCATTTCAACGGCCCTTCCAGATGACGCGGATTGTTGCGGAGGTTGGCCCGCAGCAGCTCGGCCAGCATGTAGTCGTAGAGCCGATAGAGCGACTGTGCGATCTCGCCGCCTTTTTCAAAATCGAGAACGTTCGACAGCTCCGTGACGATCGCGACGGCTCGACCCAGAAAACGCGCCTTCTCCTCCGCCTTGCCGTTCTGCATGCCCTCGCACGCGAGCTCCAGCGATTGGATCGCGGAATCGTACAGCAGCACGATCAGTTGTACGCGGGAAGTCGTCAGGACGTGCGTCTGCTGGTATTGCCGGGCACCATAGTCGATCGTCATCATCGGGAGGCTCCAGACGTGGTTGCCAACGAGCCACCGCTTTGGGCGTTGGCATTGGCGGTCAGAAATCCCATCTGCCCTTGAATGGTGTTGAGAAGGCTGTCGAGCTGCGCGTATTGGAGTTGAAGGCGCTGTTGATACTGGTTGATGTATTCCTGTTGGGTGGCGATGCGATCGGTCAAATTTTTGATCTGATCCGTGAGCGAATTCTGCTTCAGGGTCACCGCCCCCCCTTCCACATCGTCCAATGAGTCCACCGCGGCACTCACCTGCCGGGCGATGCCCGGATTGTCGAGCTGTCCCACGAGGAGGGCCTTCACGTCGGCGTAGTTCGAATTCAGCGCTGCGGTGAGCGCCGCCTCGTCGATGGTGACCGTGCCGTCGCGGTTCGTTTTGAACCCAAGCTGGCCGACGGTGGCATAGACCGCCGTTCCGGATACTGTTCCGTTCAGGGCCTGCCGGAGCCTGCCCAAGACCGTCCCCGGCGTGCCTTCGGCGAAGAACGTTCCACCCTGGCTGGTCCGAGCATCATAGGTGTTCTTGCTGTTGATGAAGGTCACGACGTCGTTGTAGGCAGTGACCAAGGCTTTGATCTTGGTTTGCACGGCGCTCGGATCCTGTGTCACGCTGATGTTCACGGTCTCAGGACCCGTCGGCTTTGTCAGCGTCAACGTGACCCCGGGGAGCACGCCCGAGATCGTATTGCTGCCGCGCGTCACGGTGATGGGATTCAACGCCGGATCGCCGATCTGTATTTTCGCATCCTGAGCCGCCTGCAGCGTATCAACCCCTCCGGTAAAATTGAGCCCGGTCCCGTCGCTCGTAATGGTGATGGCATTGCCGGTCCCGGTGCTCGAGGCGGTCAAGATCAGGCGATAGGCAGGCGCCGATTCGCTGCCGGTGTTGACGACAGAGGCGGTCAGGCCGGCTCCGAGGTTGTTGATGCCGTCGGCCAAGTCCTGGATGTTGGCTCCGGAACTCAACGTGACGGTTTGCACCGAGCCCGCACCGACTTGAAAGGAAAAGACGGCCGAAGCTCCGCTGACGATGCTGGCCGTTGTGCTGGACACCGCCGTCTCGGCTTTGTTGGCCAGTTGGTGAGCTTGGGCGATCTGCGAAATCCCGACCGTGTAGTTGCCAGCCGGCACCGTGGATGCGGCCGTGGCCGTCAGAGCGGTGGGATCGCTTACGGTGGCCACGGAACTGTCGTAGCTTCCGATGCCCAAGGCGCCGGTCGCCGTTTGTAACGCCTGGAGCTTGCCCGTCAGAGTCGTATAGTCCGCGGATTTGGCTGAAAGAGTATTTTGTTCCTGGGTCAGCCGGTTGAGAGGCGCGGACGCGGCCTGGACCAGCGCATTGATGACCTGCGAATAGTCAAAGCCGTTGCCCAGCCCTCCGAAGCTGACGGTCGGTGAAGTCGTCACGCACGCTCCTTACGCATGTTTCTTGACCAGCAGTCCGTTCAAGCTTTTCAGCTGCTTGGCCAAGTTCACCAATTCTTGCTCGGGAATCTGCCGAATGAGCTTTCCCGATTCTCTGTCGATGACCTTGACAATGACTCGCCCCAAGTCGGAATCGACCTCCATCTGCAATTGGGGGCCCGCCTGCTGCAATGCTTCCGACACACGTTTGATGACCTCGCTGATGTCCTTCTGAGCAACTGCTGCAGGCGCTTGCTGACGCCCGGCGGCAGGGCGCGCGGCTTCGCTGGATGGCACCGGCCTTCGGGACTCGGCGGGAAGAGGCAGGTCCGGCTTCTGCGTGACGTCCTGGACCATTTGGCGTTCCTGTTAGAGCGGCCCTCCCCGCTTCCGAGGAGGGCCGGAGTCGTGCGTCGCGTTAGCCTCTGAGCAACGCCAGCGCCTGCTGCGGCAGCGCGTTGGCCTGCGCCAGCACCGCGATGCCGGACTGTACGAGCACCTGATTCTTCGTGAATTGCGACGTCTCGTATGCCACGTCCGCGTCCTGAATGCGCGAGACGGCTGCGGTGAAGTTCTGACTCGTCACCTGCAAGCTGTCGATCGTGGCCGCAAAGCGATTCTGCGTCGCGCCGTACGTGGCGCGCGCGGACGCGACCGCGCTGATGGCGCTGTCGAGGTTCCCCAGCGCGCTCTGCGCGTTGGCGGACGTGGACACGTTCACGGATCCGATGCCCAACGATCCGGTGTCGAGCGCGGCCAAGGTCAGCGACAAGGTGTCGTTTGCGCTGCTCTGATAGCCGACCTGAATGCTGAAGCTCAGGGTGCTGCCGCTCAACAAGGCCTGGCCGTTGTACTTCGTCACGTTCGCGATGCGGTCGATTTCGGAACGGAGTGCGACGAACTCCTGATCGACGAAGGACCGCTCCGTGTTGCCGAGCACGCCGCTCGCCGATTGCGACGCGAGCTCCCGCATGCGGGTCAGCAGATTGTTGATCGTTCCGGCGACGCCGTCGGCCACTTGCGTCAAACTGATGCCGTCGTTCGCGTTTCTGGTCGCTTGGTTGATGCTCACGATCTGCGAGTTCAACTTCGAGGCGATGCCCAATCCGGCGGCGTCGTCGGCGGCTCTGGTGATCCGAAGACCCGACGACAAGTGCTCCACCGACCGGGTCAGCTGGTCGGTGTTCCTCGCCAAGTTGAGCTGCGCCGCAAGCGATGCGGTGTTGTTGTTCACGACAATGGCCATAGCCCCATCCTCCTTGAAACAAACGACTGACTGGTTGAGAACGCCTCAAGCATCCGTGCCGAGGAGCATCGGCTGAGACCCGTGTGGTGACTGGTAGCTCCTAGTCTTCCCCACCCTGTCCCAGCAATCCTTCTGACTGCTCTTATCGGTCGCGCCCCAGCGTGACTTGAGTCCGTCAGCCGCGACGCTCAGCGAGTGCCAACGGACACAAACGGACTGGGTCTGCGCCTTCACGAAGCGAGGCGGGGCAACAATTCATACTCCAACAGGTCGGCCATCCGCACACAATCACGATGGGTGCGGGCGTCCATGAGATGCTCGACCCAGGCACTCAGTCCGGCAGAGTGAAAGCCTGGAATCCGGTGCGCAGCCCCTCGTTCGGTGATCTCCATGTAGTCCGCAAGTTGGCCAAGCCATTGATCGAGGTCCGACAGCGCCAATGCGCCGGTCCGCAGGACCTGCGTGATGCGTCCGCCTTCCGCTTTCAGCTGCGCCCCGTACTGCGAAACGGCGTCTTTCGCCCCGGACAGGAGATCCGCGGTGGTCGAAGAAACCGCCTCCACGGACCCGGCGTCTTTTCCCTTCCGGGCGAGCAGCGAAGGGATCAAGTCCCGGTCGGTGTGAATCCGTCCGCCGATTTTCAACTCGGTGACGATGCGTCCGCGGCCTCGCGCCTTGTCGCTGACCTGCGCCAGCACTTCCAGCAGCGAAAGATCGTCTCCGACGGTCCAGTGCTCCGAGTCCAGCGTCACCTGCATCTTGGCTCCTCCCTTTCTTTTGCCGATCGGCGGCGGCCCGCGTGCTACCGCATGGCGAGCGATGTCGGTCTCGCGGCCGTGCCACGGCCATCTTCAGCCGCCGTCCTGAGGCGGTCCGCAACCAGCCTCAGCCGGCCCTCCCAGGCCCGATAGGCTTCGAAGTGGCGGCGGGCCATCTGTGCCAGCCCCTCCGCGTCGTTGTTATGGACCTCGCGTAAAAACGCCGCGGTCACCGGTGCCAGGAGGGGCATCGTCATGGCCACGGCCACTGCCGCTTGTTGCCGCGTCTGCAGTTCGGCATGGAGTCGTTGGACTTCCCTCACCGGAACCGGATGCCGGCGACAGAGACTGTGGAGCGTCGCCGACGCAGCGAGGAGGTCCGTGACCGCCGGCACCAACAACTCCTGAAGTGTCCGGCTTGCGGCCTCGCAATCGGGCGGCGCGCCCTGAGGAGCGGCGGCGAGCGAGGGGCTATTCGTGAACGTTTCGTACCAGAAGCGCCGCCAGAAGAGCCCGTACCAGTCGGTGCTGGCATCGTCCCTCCCCCGCCGAAGCCTGAACGAACCCAATCCGTCTTCATCAACCGTGGACTCGTAGATCCTCGCCCCGCCCCGGCACTCCGGCAAGGGACGGGTGCCGAGCGCGTGAAGGCAGAGCGCGGCCACATCCTCGCAAAGCACTTGATCTTTGCAAGCCTGGTGAGGACAGACCATATCGAACCCGCAGGGCGCGCAAACCAGCTCAGGCTGAACCACCCAATGACCCTTTCCATAAGGACCGGTTTCCCAAAAGTTGACGTGACCAACCGACAAATCGACGACCGGAGTGCCGGCGCCGACCGCTAAATGCATCGGCCCGGTATCGTTCGTGAGCAGGAGCTGGCATTGGGTGAGCAAAGCCGTCAACTGCGCCACGGTCGTTCGCCCGAGAGCCTCGCACCAGGGAGCGGTTCCGCCGGCGGCGCGGTACGCGGCCTTCGCCTGTTCCATGGCCGCGGTTTCTTCCGTCGTTCCGATGAGCAGAAAGCCGACAGCCGAGCGGCGGCTCAGGCATGCCAGCGTCTGTCCAAAATATTCGGGCCGCCAGGCCTTCATCACATCGCTGGCCCCCACTTGCACGGCGATCCGGGTTCGAACCTTCTGCAACTCGGGCTGCAGGAACGCCGTCGCCCATTCAACCGCTTCCCGCGGCACGTGCAGCGAAAGGGACACGGCGGGGCCAGGCCCGCTCCCGCCTAAGGCATAGATGTCCACCAAGTTGAACCGGTTGAGCTTCCGAAACGCGTGACAGTCGGTGAAGTAGGACAGCCAGGGGTTCCTCACCACGAGCGTGCCGTCGGAAGCCGAAACCACGCCCCGAATGTCCGGCGCATCGATGTAGCCGGCAAGCAAGGCGCTGCGCCGGTCGAACGTCAAATTGATGATCCGATCGTATCTCGTCTCGACGAGCCGCTTTGTCCACAGTTCCATGTCGCGATAGAAGGCGACGACGTCCTTGACCCTCGCCCTTGTTTCATCGATGAGCGCGTGGAAATCATAGGCGATCACATGCCGGATGCCGGGCAGCAGGGACGCGACGGACGCGAAGCGCTGGTCCACGATCACATCCACCGATGCGCCGGGCCATTCCTGGTGGAGGCGAGACAGGAGCGCGCCCATCTGCACCAAGTCCCCCATGCGGGTGATATTGAGGATGAGCACCTGGCGGGTCATGCGAGATCCCGCGTTTGAACGCGATATTCGTCCAACATGAGGATGAGCAGCTCCTGGCGCGAGAGCCTCGCCGTCGGTCCGCGCCGGCGTATCGCGCCGGCGACATGCTCGAGTTCCACCCGCTGGGCAGCGGGAAACTGACGCAGCAGGGGAACCAGTTCCGGCGCGTCTCCGCATCGCTCGCGAAGAGCACCGGCGTTCCGATCGCCGCGCAGCAGGGCGCCCACCCGGTCGGGCTGGCTCATCCCGACCCGCGTGAGGAGGTCCTTCATCCGATGGACATACGTATGCTCCTCGAGCACGCGCCGCCTGGCCGCTTGCGCCATGGTTGCGCGGAGCTCCGGTTCGCGCAGCGCGGTCCGGATGCGCGGTACAAGCTCCTCTGCATCCTCAAACGTCGCGATCTCATCTCCCGTGAAATGACCATCCAGGAGGGAGCGCCGATCAACCAGCTGGTATGCGCCGCAGGCGGCGAGCTCGAAGGTCCGCGGATTCACAAAGTCAGCCTCCGGGTCGAGCCCTTTCCCCGTGTGGGAGTGCAGGTTGAGGTTGACGGTCGTCGCGTTAAAGACTTTCACGCAAGTCTCCGTATCGATCCGCACCCCGCGTCGTTGGAGCACCGGCGCCAGCGCGCCGGGCTCGTCCCATTCGTTTCCCCACAACTTAAAGACCCACTCCCGGCTGATGAGGCGCGGCAGGATCTCCCGTCGGTTGGCATAGCCCGCGCCGACGAATGACACATCGGCGAGGAATTCCGTCTGTTCGGACGGCGTGAGCGCCAGCGGACGATGCACGGACGGATCCGCGGCCATGGGCAAATACTCGACTTGTTTCGCACCGGCACGGCGCAGGGCGTCGAGGCACCCGGCTTGTTGAATCACGAACCAAAAATCGAAGCCCAGCGCCATCTGCTGCCAGTAGGTCAAATGCCGGTAGTTCTCGACGAACCACATCGCCGTCACGAACTGTTTTTTCCGCAGATGCTCGAGGACCGGCAGCGTCATGGGCGCTTGCGCCATCGCGAGCACCAGATCGGGCGGCCGCTCGGCCAGCCGCACGAGGGTCAACTGGCTCAAATAATCGGCGAACTTACTCCGCATCACCTGCTGATGGCGCGATTCCTTGAGAACGCCCAGCGAATGGTAGCTCGCGGCATGCGCGCTGTGGTCAATCCAGTCGACGTCGTGCCCGAGTGACCGCAAGGCAGCGACGACGTATCCGGTGACCGGTAACGAGCCGCCGTAAATAGGGCCGATGACGGCGATTCGAAGCTGTCCTCCGGCTTCTCGTGCGGCATCACGCCGTATCGCCTGCTCCACGGCGCCGTAGCAATCTCCCTGTATTTGAACCGCCGGGTCATAGCTCACGATCGTGATCGGCTTGCCCGTTGCCAGGATCTGACGCGCCATGGAGCGGGGCTCGCCCCAAACCCAATTGATGCGCGTCGCCCAAGCCCCCCAGGGTCGGGCTGCACAGGCATCATGAAACTCAGCCAAATTAGGAACCGCGACGTGGATCTGCGCCGCCGAGGGAAGCGTGCGGCACAGCATTTCGACATGGTAGAGCAGGCCGACGCCGAAAACGACGATGGCCTCGTCATCCCGGCAAGCAGGCCGATGGGCCTCCGACCACGTCCCCGCCTCTTTGATCGGATCATAGGCACTGTGAACGAACCGGCCCTGCACACGGGCTGACGGGAGACCGGATTGAGCCGGCGTGATTTCCAGGTATCCGCCTCCGGCGTTTCGCACCGCGGCCAGAAAGGCCGGCCCGGCGCCAGCGACGAGCCGAAGGTTTGATTCGAACGTATTCATGAGGCCACCCTCGCAACGGCCTTCGCTGCTTGCGGGTCACCCATACAATCCCTCCATACCTGCTCGCGTTCCGCTCGCGAAGAATCCCGTTCACCGGCCCGGCTGTAGGAGGCCCCCCATTCATCGACGTGCCCCTTCCACAGTTGCCACCCGTCGCGGAGGGAGGCCTCGGGCACGTCGGAGTGTTCCTCGGAGCGTTCGAGGACCAATGAGACACTTTCCACCACGGGCCACGTCGCAGGAGCATAATCGGGTGCCTGCCAGATCCAGTGCCCTTCCCCGTAGGGACCGGTTTCGTGAACCCGGGCCCGAGCAAAATAGAATCCCATCGTCCTGGTTCCCACTGCAGCGGCAAGATGCAACGATCCTGTGTCGCTGCCCGTCACCCACTGGCATCGCCCAAGGAGCGAGGCGAGCTGCAGCAGGTCGGTGCGTCCGCTGGCGTCCCACAAGCGTCCGAGGAGCAGCGGCGGCAGACCCTCTCGGATCGCGCGAGCCCGCGCAAGCTCTCCGCCGGTCCCGATCAAGACGACTCGGCAGTCGGGATCCGCGTCGAGCAAGCGGGTGATCCATTGCGCCCAAACCAGAGGAGGCAGACAGCGGGCCAGATCTCCCGCTCCGACGATCACGCCGATCCATCGCGCATTGCCGTCTCCGATGCAGCCGAGGTCAGAGGGCAATTCGACGGCCGGCCGCGACAGTGTCGGGGACACGCCCGGAGGCCTGACCCCGCACATCCCACAGAAGATGTCTGACAAATGGACGTGGTTGGGACGCCGCTCGCGGGCGACTTGCCTGAGATAGCGGTGCCAGGCAGGGAGATCTTCACTGATCGGTCCGGCGTAGCCCGGTCCGACGACCATGCCGGCGAGCAAATGAGCGGCCAGTATGGCGCGTGGATGTTGATTGAGATTGTAGGCCCTGTCGTAGCTCGCCGACGCGCTGATCTCGCGAAGATACGCCTCTCCCGCGGCAAGAATCGCCGCGGGTCTGCTAGGCCAATCGCCGACCCAACGGCGCCATCGATCGGCATCCCAGGGCAGCACCCGGTCGATACCCGGGAAGAGGGAGACGATGGCGGCCAAGGCGCCGCCGCACAGCAGGTCGAGCGTCTCGTGCGGCTTCCGTGCACCGAGAGACGCAATGGCAGGGAGGGTCTGCATCAGATCGCCCAGCCGCGCGAGTTGAATGACGAGTGACTTCATGAGGCGCTGCTGTAAACTGGCGGTTCGGACGGGAGCATCCCCGCTTCGCTGTCCAGCAAGCGGCCGAGTTCCGCGAGTCCATCGTAGGCCGGAGCCAGTGTCCGGAGATGCAGATATTCTTGTCGAGCTTCCTCGATCCGTTCCGCCCGGAACAGCACGCCAGCCAAGGCAAAGCGAACCGACAAATCCCCCGGATTCCGCATCAGGTACCCCCGCAGATGCCGGCTCAGGTCGACCCAACGGTTCTCGGCCGTTCCCGCTCGCAAGAGCCAATGGACGGCTTCGGGGTCGTCGGGATGTTTCGACGCCACTTGTAAAAAGCGATCCCATCCTTCCCGAGCGGAGCCCAGCCCCATCGACGCCATTCCCATCCCCATTAGACATTTGCGCTGGTCGGCGCCCTGCTCCAAAGCCGAGGCGAACGCGTGACCGGCCTCACGGTACTGTTCGCGCTGCATGGACAAGACGCCGCGAAGCAAGAGCCCCTCGGGGTGTTGGGGAAAGCAGGTCAGGAGTCGTTCGAGATGGGCCTCGGCGTTCACGAGGTCGTTCTGCTCGATCGCGGCATGAATCCGCATCACCCTGACGGAGGGATCCTCTTGCTTTCTCAGGTAGCGGTCGAGGAATGCGGCATGAAGATCGGGAGCCTGTACCTGCTGGCTGACTTCCGCCGCCCAGAGCAGCGCCAACGGTTCATCCGGCCATGCGTCAACCGCGCTCAACTCGGTCCTCGCGGCGCCCCAATCTTGGTGGAGCGCCGCGGCTTGGGTGGCAGCCACATGTCGCCAAGCGTCTCGATCGCTTGCGTCGGTGAGCGGAACGAGGTGCCGGGTCACCTGGCCCTCCTGCTCCTTTCCAACCGCTTTATAGCCGTCGGCGTAATAGTGAAGATCTTCATCCCCGATCCGGCAGTGATCCTTCCAGCGCTTCTCGAGGACTTGGATGTTATGGTGCTCGTGGTCCTTTCGACCCGGCGTTTGACTTTCAAGATGATAGAGCGCGCTGCGAGGTTGATAGACCACGCGCAGCCCAAGCGACCGAATCTTGAGGCAGAAGTCGATGTCCTCGAATCCGTTGCGGAACTCTTCGTCGAACCCTCCGACTTTCTTGAACGCCTCTTGTCGGACGAGCATGCAGGCGGCGGTGACCGCTTGAAACTCCCGCCTTCGGTTGACGGCGGGAGAGTCGGCCGGGAATCGGCGATATGCGTGATAGGGACAAAGGCCGGAACGCCGAAATACGATGCCGGCATGCTGGACGGTATTGTCGGGAAAAAGCAGCTTGCTGCCCACGACGCCGACGTCAGGATGCTCTTTGACCTCGTTGAGCATGGCGTTCAGCCACCCGTTCAGCGGGATGGTGTCGTTGTTCAGGAACACCAGATATCTTCCGCGGGCGACCTGCGCGCCCTGATTGCACGCCTTCGCAAAACCCAGATTGTCCTGGTTGCGGAGAATGCGGACGTCGCCCTGCAAGGAGGAGAGGAACGCCGGCGTCTCATCCGTCGAATGATTGTCGACGACGATCAGTTCCCACGCGAGCCCTTCGGTCGTGTTCGCCAGCTCGGCGAGGCATTGTCGGGTCAACTCGCAACGATTCCAGACCGGAATGATGACGGAGCAATCGTAGGTCTTGTTCTGATTGTGCGGCGGTGGTGGTCCGGACATCGCTCCGGCCGTGGCGTAAGTCGTCCGCAGGCGGCGCTCTTCCGGCTCGGTGATCCCCCGACGATTCGAGAGTCCCTCCGGCGAGCGCCAATACAGGCCTGTCACGACAGGAATATGGAGAAGCTGATGGACGGCTCCCACCCGAATCCAGAAATCCTGGTCTCCCAGGGCCACATAGCTTTCATCGAAATAGCCCACCGTGCGGTGGACATCCCGGCGCCACATGGGATGCGGCCCGACGCAGCAGGAGTTGAGCAAGAATTCATACCGATAGTCAGGCCATCGCCACATCCCCACGCGATCATGCCGTTCGAAGGTTTGATGGGGCGTCGCGGTCAGGTACGTGTCGCCGTACACCAAGGCGACATCGGGCCGTTCCTCCAATGTTCGGGCGAGGATCTCGTAGGCCTCGCGGCGTAAGCGGTCGTTCGTGCTGAATGGGGTGACATAGCGCCCTTTGGCAAGCTTGATGGCCATGTTCCATGCCGCATAGACGCCGATACGCGTGGGGGTCCGAAGATAGGAGATGTTCCTGTAGCGCTCTTGAAACTCGCGTACGACCGCCCCTTCCTGCTCGGGAGAAGCGGCGTCTATGACGATGATCTCGATCCGGTCCGCGATCGTCTGATTCTCGAGATCGGTCAGGCATTCCCTCATGAAGGCTTCCGCGCCATAACTCGAGACGATCACCGACACCAGCGGCGGGGCCGTATCGGAACCAAGCGCCTTCGGCGGCGGTGCCGGCCGGCTGATCCGGCGATTGAGAAACAGCGCATTCCCATGCGTGGGGGAATCAGGACCGAGCGGAGCGAACGACAGGAGGTCGTGATCGCATCGCAACACCTGCTTCAAGTCGTCCAGGCACTTGGCACCGGCATAGACTTCTTCGAGGCTCGCCTCGACGTAGAGAACCAGCAGGCGGGCTTTGAGCTCGGCCGAGAGGGACGACAGGATTTGATACTCCGCCCCTTGGACGTCGAGGACCAGCATATCGGGCTCCAAGAGCTGTTCGTCTTGGATGATCGAGTCCAGCGTACGGCAGGTCACCTGAATGGAACGAACCTCACGGACGTGCGGGAAGATCTGCTGGTGTGTCCCCAATCGAAGCAGCGAGCTCGATTCGCCGTCGTTGTTCGTGAGGAAGAAGTCGCGTGCGCCGTTCCCATCCGACAAGGCACAGCAAAAGACCTTCACCCGCGAGTCCATCCGTTCGAACCGGCGCAGGAAATCCGCCAGCTCGGGGATGGGCTCGAACAGATAGATCCGCTCCAGGTTGGGAAAGAGCTGATCGAACAAGGCCCGTTCCTGAAATCGATGCGCGCCGCCGACATAGAGGGTTCGAATCTGCTTGGCGATCTCGGTGCCGGCGAGCGCCGACAACAAATCGTGCTGACCCGGCATGGCGGTTGGCGCGGCAGGGACGGCCTGAGACGCGGCCGCGGCATGGGCTTCCTTGGGTTGCTGAAGCCCCGCAGTCGCGGAGCGCCGTACGCCGTCCGCCGCGTCATCGATGAGCTGATCGGAACAGTAGGCCTCCCACCGTGCGTTGAGTGCGATGATCCGGCGGGCGCAAACCGCGTTCGTCAACTGCGCCCGTCGCGACCGGTGCGCAAGCATGGTGAGGGACGGCGGGACCGTCAACGGATCTTCCAGACCCCATCCGGCGTCCGGAACGATGGTCCGGAGAGTCCGATACGCATCGGCGAGCGCTTCGGCGTACGGAACGAAGCAGTGCTCCAGGCTCGCCAAGGTCAACGGATAGTGCGAATGCGCGACCGGCCAGGCAGCGTCGAAGCCGGCCGATTTGAACGAGTGAAAATGGTAGAAGATCATCGGCCGTCCGTCGACGCGCACGACACCGTCCGCTGTCCGGTTGATCGCGTATTGATCATGGTTCCACGGTCCGACACCCGCGCCGACATGCTCGAGCACGACCACACCGGGGAACCGCTTCGGCCAATCGTTGAGATAGAGTTGATCGCCCATCTTTCCCTGCTCGTACCGGGCAAAGCACCACTCGAGACAGCGTTCCCGCCACCACCGGAGCGCCTTGAGGCCGTCATGGTCCCGGCGAAAAGCGAGCAGCCCCACGTTAAATCGGCCGTTGTGTGCCGCCAACTCCTGCTGCCGGGGGGAAAATCGATGCTCGTGGATCAAGACCGACCCCTGTCCCAACTCCTCGAACAGCGGTTGGGCGGAAGAGAAAAAGAAGAGGTCTGCGTCCAGATACGTGAGGACGTCGATGTCACGATGCCGCTCCAGGATCCGCAAAATGACCGTCGGCGTCAGCGTCCAGTAATACTCGACCAGGCTGCGCTCGGGCTTGACAGCCAGCAGCGCCGCGTCTCTCGCTTCGATCTCATGCAGCGGAATCAGGCGGACGTTGGACAGACCGAGTCGGTCAAGCACGACACGAGTTGTTTCGTCCATGCAGACGACGAAGATCGTCCAATCCGGCGGCTGCGTCCTTCGCAAGGATTCGATCAACGCCACGCCTTTGGCCAGATACTGACGATCGAAGTAGGTGCAGTAGTACCGCCTCATGAGTCCATCCTCCGGTTCGGCTGAGACCCGTTGACCCTGCTGCCCGAAGGATCGATCCAGGTACCCAAGGCCCGGCAAATCTGTTCGACCTGTTCCTCGTGGAGATCCGGATGACAGGGAATGGTGGCGATCCGGCGGTACAGGGATTCCGTCACCGGCAGTTCCGCGCTTCGAATTCTCCCCGCGTAAGCCGGTTGTCGATGGACAGGGATCGGGTAATGACGAGCGCTGGCAATGCCGGCCTCCCGAAGGTGCTGGGCCAGCGCGTCGGGGAACTCGCTTTCGACCACGAAGAGATGCATCGCGTGCAGCGTGCCCGGCACGACCGGTGGCGGGGTCAGCCCCGTCCCGGCCAACGCGGTCCGATACCGTCGCGCGATCGCCCGGCGTCGTTCGTTCCGTGCATCGAGCGCGGGCAATTTGAGCCGCAAGATGGCGGCCTGCAGTTCGTCGAGACGGGAATTGCCGCCGGGCGTCTCGCTGACATACCGCTCTCTCCAGCCGTACTGCCGGAGCGCGCGAACGCTTTCCGCGACCTCAGCATCATTGGTCACCACCGCCCCGGCGTCGCCGGCCGCTCCCAAGTTTTTCGTCGGATAAAAGCTGAACGCGGCCGCGGCCCCGAACGTGCCGACCTTGCGGCCGTTGATCTCGGCGCCGTGCGCCTGCGCGCAATCTTCGACGACTTGAAGTCCATGCGCGGACGCGACGGCGAGAATTTCTTCCATTGGAGCCGGCTGTCCGTAGATATGAACCGCAACAATGGCGCGTGTCCGGGTCGAGACCATTGCATGAATCTTCTTGGGATCGAGGCATCTGGTCAGGCGCTCGATGTCCGCAAACACCGGGACTGCGCCGATCTGCTCGATTGCCGCAACGGTCGCCACCGCCGTATGCGACACCGTCACCACCTCATCTCCCGGCCGAACGCCGACCGCCTTCAACGACAGCGCGACGGCATCCGTGCCGTTGGCAACCCCGACGCAGTGCCCCGCTCCGAGATACGAGGCCCATTCCCGCTCGAATCCCGCCACTTCTTCCCCGAGAATATAGGCGCCCTTCATGAGCACCCGCTCGACGGCGGACAAGAGCGCCTCGCGGTCGGCCACGAGGCCCGCGCACGGATCAGCCACCGGAATCAGCCTAGGCGGCGACGGCATGAGGCCAATAGTGTTCGCGATGTCGCGCATAGTACTCCAGCGTCCGGCTCAACCCCTCGCCGAGCGGCGTGGTCGGCTTCCAGCTCAGGGACGATCCGATTTTGCGATAATCACCGTAGTAATCCCCGATATCGATTTGTTTGCGCTCGGCCGGAAACGGAACCAGTTGATAGCGTCCGCCGGGGACCAATCGCACCAGGCGCTCGGCCGTGTCTTTCAAGCTGACCGGATGTTCGTCGCCAAGATTGAACACTTCCCCCGCCGCCCGGGGTGACGACGCGGCGAGCAGCAGCGCCTCGACGACGTCGTCGACATAGTTGAAGTCGCGGATCTGCCGGCCGTCGCCATACACGGAAATCGGCAGCCCCTCCAGCGCCTGTCTGATCCAGATTCCGAGAAAGGTTTGTCTGGCATCGACGACCCGCATGCGAGGACCATAGGTGTTCGTGAGGCGAAGCACGGTCGTCCGGATGCCGTGGATCTCGTGATACAACCGGTGGTACATCTCGCCGGCCAGCTTATTGACGCCGTTCACATCGACCGGCTGCAGCGGATGCGCCTCATCCACGGGCAAATAGTGGGGTCTCCCATAAATCTGCCGCGTGCCCGCAAAGACCACGTGCACATCCCGGTTGTACCGGCGGCAGCTCTCGAGGATCGACAGCTGCGCCCGCGCATTGATCTCCAAATCTGGAAAGGGATTGTCCATGGAGTCGAGATGGCTCGTCTGGCCCGCCAGATTGAAGAGGTAGTCGCGCCCGCGCAGCAGATACTTCATCGCGTGCTCGTCCCGGACATCGGCGATGTTCACCTCCACGTCGTTCCGCACCGGCTGAAGATTCCACTGGTTGCCGCCGTATTCCGGGATCATGCTGTCGACGACCGTGACGAGGGCGCCCTCGCGCACCAGGCGGATCGCGAGATTCGACCCGATAAATCCGAGCCCTCCGGTGATCAGGACCCGCGCCCCGTGAAACGGCCTAGCGTGACCGTGCTGTAGCGAAGACATAAGTGGTCTCGAATTCGTCCTGATCCGCCTGCTCGACATAGGTCAGCGCGGCTCGCAATTCCAATCCCGCCGCCTCGCACAGGCCCAGAATCTCCGATTCGCTGAAACGGAGCTCGAACGTTTCCACGCCGTAGGCGAATTTTTTGAAATGGCGGGTCGGCGAACGCCGGGCGACGGGCGTGCGATGAAGCACGACGTGTTCCAACGCGACACGCGCGGCTTCCGCAATGTGATTGGGATAGTCCTGGGCATGCAGCAACACGCATGACGAGACGACCACGGGAATGGACTGATCCCGGAACGCGAGGGCCGCGCCGTCCCCGACCTCGAAATGGGCTTGCGGGTAGCACGTACGGGCCATCCGGATCATGGCCTTGGAAAAGTCGACACCGACATAGGCCGGCTTGACGGCGAGCAAGTAGGCCAGGACTTCGTAGTAGTAGCCGCTGGCACAGCCGATCTCGAGGATGGTGCTTTGCGGGTTGACGATCGGACGAAGCGCCTCGGCCAACACCCGGAACACGACGGGAGGCCTTCCCCGGTACAGGTCGTCCAGCTCTCGCTGGACCAGGCTTCGCTGTTTGAGGGGTAGGAGATCCGAGCGCCAGGATTGAGCCAACTCCGCCGTCACTTCTTCCGGCCGAATCACCGTCCGACCATACGACACGTTGAGATCCGGCTCGGGAAGCCGGTGGTTCCCGATTTTTCGTTCGAGCTGCCCGGCTAAGAACTCCGCCGTCTGGCGCATCCGCGCCTGATAGGTGTGGTGGTGAAGCGTTCGTTCCTGGCCGCGCTTCGCGATCAGCGCCGCTTCGTCCTGATGAGTCAGGAAATAGCTCACCAAATCCCGGCATTCGTCGGGCGAGCGATAGGCGACGACTTCCGACCCGATGTCGAACAGGTCGCTGAGATTGTCCTTGTAGTCCGTCACCAGCAGCGCTCCGCAGCCGGTCGCCTCGAACAGGCGCATGTTGTTGGCGTTCATCTCGGCGACGTCGATATGGTGATTGACGGTGATGACGGATCGCGCGAGCACCGAGAACATGTCGAGCCCCCACGCGTCGCCGTGCAGGCGGCTTGCTTCCACCCCTTGATGCTCGAGAATCCCGGTCCCGTATCCCCAAACGTGCAGCGGCAACGATCCGCTCAACGCCGTCAGGAGTTTCTTCCGCTCCCGATGAGCGGGCGAAAGCCCGCCGACAAAACTCAATGGAATGTCGCGCCCGTGGCTGCCGAGTTTCTGGAGCACGCGGGGCTCGAACGCCAGAGGCTGGTAGTACGCGGTCCGCCCCTGCCGTCTAAAGGCTTCGACGAAGTGCGGAAACGAGGAAATGAGGAGATCGAACCCGTCAAGATCTGCCGCCGGAGGCACGGGCGACGCGATCTGTCCCACGATCAGGTCGGCGTAGGGACGAACGGCCGCGAGAAACGCCTTCGTGCCGACCCCCAAATCCTGCAGATAGAGCACCTGCGGGCGAAGGCGTTTGATCTGCTCCACGGCGATTGTGAGCAAGGCCTCCTGAGGATCGACATCCTGTTCTTTCGCCCATTGCTGCTGGAGCGGCCGGCAATTGAGAATGATATCGGAGGCCTGCCAGCCGGCATGGCGCAACGCCGTTGAATAAAAATCGCTGTCACCGAAACACGCAGCCTGGAGCGATTCATGCTGGCGGGCATACGAAGCACCCGCCAGCGTTGGATCTCGCTGGTAATGGTGGTCAAGAAAACCGGCGTAATAGGTATTCAGAAATACGCAATGATGGCCTGCTGCCAGGGGCGTGGGCTTGGGCTCCATCGGGCGTCGTTCCAACCGGACCTCCCGCGGTCCGGCGTTCGTCCCATCCTCGACGCGCGGCGCGATCGGGAGGGCGGACTCGTGACGACGGCTGGTGAGAAGCAGTTGCTCGTGCCATTGCCGTATGGCCGGCGACGCTTCTGAACGGCACGTCCCGCACAAGAGCCCTTTTCCAATCCATCGGATGCCGTCCCACTCCACGTATCCCAATCGGCTCCAGGAGTCCGCCGTCTCCAATTCACTATCTCGAAGCCCGTCATCCAGATAGATCGACGCATGGGGCGCCAGGTACTTTCGCACCAGCGGAACAGTCCCAAAGCGGATGCCGTGCTCCCCCGCGGGACCGTCGATCACCACCATCTCAGGGCGCCGGTCGCCGAAAAATCGCGCGAGGTCTCCCGCCGAAAGGTCATAACAGCGAGCGGAAATTGCTCCGATGGTGTGGAATACCAGATCGGCATGGAGAAGCCGCACGTCGTCGAGCAACCCGTGGGAAGCAAGCAGGTTCTTGGTCCTGGAGATGAATTCGGGCGATTGATCGATGCTGAACACGTACGGCTTCGCCGAGGCTCCGTGTACCCGCCTCATCGCCCAGGCCAGCGCGAGCGAGCTGATCCCGCTGCCAAACTCCAGGACAGCCGAGGGTCGTCTCAGGAGAATCGCCGCCACCAGAAAGTCGATCGTTTCCCCGTTCAGTGCCCATCCGCCGAGTGACCCGACGTCAATGAGGTGCCGCAATTCCTCTGTGGAAAGATGTTCCGGACGCGGAGAAAGGACACGGAAGGCGTTCGTGAGCGGATCGGATGAGGGTGCTGCTGACGTCATCGCCGCCCGAAGAGCAAGACAGGATTGGAGCGGCATCGGCGTGTCGCGAAACAGATGGGCCGCCTCTTCCACAAGCTCATACGCCGGTTCACCGCTCGCGGGGACACCATGATCCTTTTCCGCCGTCCGCAATCCGGAACTCAACAGCATTAGAGATCCGCGCATCAATCCGAACCCTACCTCATATCCCTGCGTTGGCCGACGTGACAATTCAGGGAGGCCCTGTGCGCGGCTTTCCAAGGAGCGTGCCAACCCGGCGCGATCGATCG
Source organism: Nitrospira sp. (assembly GCA_035760745.1). Classification (GTDB taxonomy): domain Bacteria; phylum Nitrospirota; class Nitrospiria; order Nitrospirales; family Nitrospiraceae; genus Nitrospira_C. The sequence goes on from DASTSI010000216.1 coordinate 46,297, forward strand.
CTCGCCCGGAAGGCCTGCAATCCAGAGATGTTTCTCGCGGTCTCGATCGGCGAATCGGCAAGATTTGCCGGGGACAGGAAGGATTGGCCTCCTACGATCAGCCGAGCGGCGATCGGCCGGACTTGCTGTCGGGTCCCTTCTGCATCGTCCATTGCTCAAGCGCATGCTGCGCCGAGCCTCCCCACCCCCGAAATTCGATGTATTCCATCTCGTTGAAGCGAAATTCAATTCCGAGGAGATATGTCTCGGCTTCCTCTTGAAGATTTTTCACGATGCCGCTGAGGTTGATGATGCGTCCTATGCCCGGCAGTGAAAACTCGACCTTCAGCCACGTCCCGTGGGTGACTCCCGGAGGCAACTGGGCGAGCTTGACGCTGCAGCCGCCCGCACTCAGATCGTGAAGCAAGCCGCCGATGAATTGGCTCCTCGAAGAACGAGCGGAGGGGCCGGCCATCTGCATCACGAGCATCGGCTCATGGCTGGGGACCCGCACGTGCTTTCGAAGGACGAGCTCCTCCACCGTCGCGGGGAATGCGAGGAAGAGCAGCGGCGCCGGAAGCGCCTGTGTCTCCCGGACCTCGCTGCGGTACCCGATCAACCTGCCTTCGTACAGATAACTCACCAGACAAGGAGTCCCGACCGTGCAGACGACGTCCCGTTGATCATGAAGCGGCCATTCGCAAATCAACCAGGCGTGGTCCTTCCATCCCAGCAGCGAAGAGCCGCACACGATTTTGTCTTTTCCGGTCTGAAAAGACAGCTTCAGAGGAAGTCCGACGGAAAGAAATGACGACGGAGGGGGCGTGACATCAGGCTTCATGGGTGCTCCGCATCCAGATAGAGAAAGGGATCAACGCCGGCCGCCTCGGGAGCCACGACCGCATGAATGCGTCGCCGAGGCCTTCGGGTTTGATTGGCCAAGTCCACCGGCTCCGGCCGTGCCATCGATGCATTGCCGGCGCTCTTCACGATGAGGATGTGAGGATCCAGCGGTCCGTGGTGACTGAGCTGCCGGACCAGCGCGGTCTCTCCCGTGTTCAGCAGGACGCAGGAGCCGACGGGATAGACGCCCACGACCCGCACGAACCGCTGAAGCAACTTGTCATCGACGTGACCCCGCTGGTTCAGTTGGTAGAGATACTGCAGCGCCTCATGCGCCGGCTTCGCCTTGTGATAGCACCGGTCGCTCGTGACGGCGTCGTAGATGTCGACGATCGCGGCGATGAGGCCGAACTGACTGAGCTCGGTCCTTTTCCGGCGGTGGGGATACCCGCTCCCGTCCACCCGCTCATGATGCTCGAGTGCGGGCCTCATTGATTCGTCGGCCAGTGCCGTGCCCGCCAGCAGCTCCACTCCGCGCAGGACGTGCTGCTGCACGACTTCGAACTCATGCGCTTCGAATCGGCCCGGCTTGTTCAAGATCTCGACCGGGATGCGGGTTTTCCCGATATCGTGCAGCAGCGTTCCCACGCCGAGCCGGTGGAGCGCCTCGCGCGAGAATCCGACGCTCCGGCCGAGCGCGATTCCGAGCAGAGCGGTGTTGACGGAATGGTAAAACGTGTACTCGTCGAATCGCTTTAGCCGGGAGAGGCTCGTGAGCGCGTCGGGATTTCGCAGCACGCTGTCCGCCATGGCAGCCACGGCCTGATTGACGGCCTCCATGTTGATGTCCCGGCCCATGCGGGCGTCCCCCATGGCCTGTTGGATCACGGCTTTCGCCGCCCGATAGGCTTGCCGGGCGGCGGGCAGTTCCTCATCAAACGAAGCGGGGCTCAGCGGGACGCGCTCGAGGGGCACCGAGGACGCCTCTCCGGCTTTCGCCGTCAGGGCCTGGATGGGGGGCTCCGGAATGGTTTCTTCGCCGCGGCCGACCATCGGTTGGTCGGCCGCGACCTCCACGTCCACTTCGAGTTGCCGGACGCCGCACGCCCTGAGCGCCTCGATTTGCTCGGCCGCCGTCACACGCATGCGATGGCGCAGAAACGGGGTTTCCGCCCAGGACTTGTCGAGCGTGATGATTTTCATTCCGACGGCCAGCTGGTCGATGGAGATCTGCTTCCTCATCGTGCAATCGCGCCCAACGGAGTCCAAGGCGTCCTAAAACGCAGCAACCGACGCTGATGAACTCTATCGGAGAAGACGCGCAGAACTTGAGCGGAAACCGGCCGATGCAAGCAGCCTTGCAGCATCCGCGGCGGACGGGATGTCTCGAAGAGCAAAGAGTCAAGTCGGACGTTGATGAGGCCGATACAACGCTTGGGGACCGTCTTCGAGAACAGCCGCCCGGCCACGGGTCTGGTCCACGAAGACCGGTGACAGCTTCCACCAGCGAGGTTGGCCTTGGAAGAACACGATGCCATGAAAACGAAGAAGCGGATTCGGGTGGAGCAGTTGAAACCGGGGATGTACGTCGTCGGGATGGATCAACCTTGGTACAAGACCCCCTATCTTGTGCATCATTTTCTGGTGCAGTCGGATGATACCGTGGCGGACCTCATCCGACACGGGGTACGCGAAGTCAGCATCGACCCGACGAAAGGCCTCGACGTGCCCGACCCGGATCAGCCCGGCCCGGCTCCGACCCCACAGGCACAGGACCAAGCGGGGGAAGCGGCATCCCGTCCGATGCACGAGCCAGTCGCCCGCTGCGGCCGGATCACCAAACAGGATCGGAAGCTGTACCAGGAGGCCGAGGTCGCCGTCGAGCGGGTGCTCGAGGACGTCCATGGGGGACGGATGCCCAGTGTGCCGGCTCTTGCATCGATTGTCGGGGGATTCTTCGAGCGGGTCTTACAAGATCGCGCGGCGATGATGACGCAAGTCTTGCTGCGGCAAATGCGGCGCTTCGATCGAAGCCTGGCCGCTCATGCGATCGACACCTGCGTCCTCTCACTGGTGTTCGCGACCGAGCAGGGCGCGAGCCCGGAGGAGATCGAACAGATCGGGATCGGCGCCCTCTTGCACGACGTGGGCTACGTCCGGCTCCCCAGAAATCTGTACCGGGCGCGCCTCCAATTGGCTCCTCACGAGCAGGAGCTGATGCGCCAGCATCCCCGGCTCGGCAAGACGATACTGGCCCAAGTGCCGGACTTGCATGAGACGGCGCGCCGCATCGTCCTCGAGCATCATGAACGGATCGACGGGTCGGGCTATCCCGCGGGCTTGAGGGGTGCGGCATTGCTTCCGGCCGGACAGTTGGTCGGTCTGGTTGACACCTATGAGTCGCTCATCACGCCGCGAGCCGGCCATTTGCCGCTGTCTCCGTTTCAGGCCATCCGGCATCTCTTCATGCTCGGAGAAAAACGCACCTTCGACAAGGCGCTCGTCGAAATTGCGATCAAGTGCTTGGGCGTCTATCCCATCGGCAGTCTCGTCAAGTTGAACACGGGTGAACGCGCGATTGTCGTGGCCATTAACGCCGACCACCGGCTGAAGCCCGTGTTGAAACTGATTCTCGGCGAGCACGGCGAGCCCTATGGCGACCCGCCGCTCGTGGACTTGGCTTCCCCCGACCAGACGGGCCCCGTCCGCACTATCCTAACCGCGTTGGATGCCGCAGCCGAGCAGGTGAACGTGGCGAGATATCTCGACCCGACGCCTGAGGAGCAGGCCGCGTGAATCGCCCGGTCCGCGTTCGTCGGCCTCGGACGGAGCCAGAGGACTGGTCGGCGTACCTCTTGCTCGACGCCCTCCCGGTCGGTGTGTGCGTGCTCGACGCCCGGAACCATGTCCGGTGGTTGAACCGGGCCGCCTCGAGAATCCTCGGCCGATCGCACGGGCGCTGTCTTTCAATTTCGGTCGAAGATCTGCTCGGCTGGTCGAAGCGGGGCGACGACGAAGCCGCAGGGACGAGCCTCTCCTCATTCGGCGTCATCCCGGTGGAAGGCACCGCGTCCATCGCCGTGGACGACGGCGGTCAGACGCTGGTCGCCTGGACCTGTTCTCCCATCGAGGGACATCAGGAAATGAAGGCGCTTCTGAGCTTCCGGGACCTGACCGAAGAGCAGGCCGTGCAGGACGACCGGGACAGGCTCGCCCGCATCGCGGAGGAATCTCCGGCCGCGCTGGTCGAGCTCGACATGGACGGCAACCTGCTCTATGCCAATCCGGCGATGACGCAACTCCTTCAGCGGTTTGGATACTCGGAGTGCGGATTTCCGCAAGTCCTTCCCGACAACCTGCCGGACATCGTGCATCGCTGCCTTACGACCGGCCGCACGTCTCCGCACATCGAAGTGTCCCTGTCCGGCTTCAACTATGCCTGGACCTTTTGTCCCGTGCCGTCCCACCGCCACGTACGCGGCTATGCGATGGATCTCACCGACGTCCGAAGCACCCAGCGCCAGTTGGAGGAGGCGACGGCCCGCCTCGAACGGGTGAACCGGGAGCTGGTCTCGGCGCTGCAGCAAGCGCAGGAGGCAGTCCGCGCGAAAACGACCTTCTTCGCCACCATGAGTCACGAGCTCCGCACGCCGATGAACGGCGTCATCGGCATGGCCGATCTGCTGCGGGATTCTGCCCTCTCGGACGAGCAACGGTCCTGCGTGGACACGATCCACCAATGCGGCGAAGCGCTGCTTTCGATCATCAGCGATATCCTGGACTGCGCCAAAATCGAGTCGGGCAAACTGGAGTTGGAGTGCATCGACTTCACGCTCCAAACGACGGTCGAGGACGTGCTGGCGCAGTTCGCCGAGCGGGCCCAGCGGAAAGGAATCGAAATCACCGGGTATGTCCATGCCCGGGTTCCCAAATCCCTGCGGGGCGATCCCGCTCGGCTCCGGCAAGTGCTCACGAACCTCGTGGCCAACGCGGTCAAGTTTACTGAACAGGGTGAAGTGACGCTGCAAGCGTTTCTGGCGGAGGACTTGCCCCAGGAGGCCGTCGTGCGGTTCGAGGTCCGCGACACGGGCATCGGCATCCCGCCCGAGCACCAGCGGCGGCTGTTTACCCCCTTCACCCAGACCGACAGCTCGATGACAAGACGATATGGCGGCACCGGGCTCGGTCTCGCGATCTGCAGGCAACTCGTGGAGCTCATGGGAGGAGCGATCGGAGTGGACAGCATCCCGGGCCGGGGCAGCACGTTCTGGTGCACCGTGCGCCTGGGCAAGCCGCTGTCACCGGCGAAGACCGAAGCCAGGCAGCTGAGCCTCGTGGGGCGGCGGGTGCTCATCGTGGACGACAACGAATCGCATCGCGTGATCCTTCACCACTTCGTCACCGGTTGGGGCATGCAAGACGACCGTGCCGAAGACGCGGACCGCGCGGTCGCGCTGGTCGAAGAGGCCGCCGCCCAGGGACGGCTGTATGATGTCGCGATCCTGGACATGATGATGCCGGGAAAGCATGGGTTGGCGCTCGCGAAACTGCTCAAGACGCACCCGGTCGGGCGGCAGATCAGGCTCGTCCTGCTCACGTCGCTGATTCAGCGCGGCCAAGCCGAGCAAGCTCGGCTGGCCGGCATTGAAGTGTACCTCACCAAACCGGTCCGCCACGATCAATTGTATGACAGCCTGTGCCGGGCCTTGGGGTACGTGCTGCTCCCCCCGCTCCCGAGCGACCAGGCCTCGCCGGAGAGAGCCATGATGCCGTCGGCGCGCGTCCTGATCGTGGAGGACAACGCGGTCAACCAGAAGCTGACGGCTCGCTTGCTCGAGAAACTCGGCTTTCAGCCCGACGTGGCGCCGGGCGGTCAGGAAGCGCTCGATGCCCTCGCACGCGGCTCGTACGATGCTGTACTGATGGATTGCCAAATGCCTGGAATGGACGGCTTCGAGGCGACGACCGCCATCAGACAACGGGAACAATCCGGCACGAGCGGCCACCGGAACGGCCATATTCCAATCATCGCCCTGACGGCGAATGCCATGCCGGGAGACCGGGAGCGATGTCTGGCGGCGGGCATGGATGACTACCTGTCCAAGCCGGTGAGATCCGAAGAATTGCGGTCGGCCTTGCTTCGCTGGCTCCCGCGATCAGGAGATGCTCCGGCATCTGTCTTGGCCTCATCCACGCCGGATGCTGAACGGGAAGTCGGCAAATGCTCCCGCAAGGTCGGAAACGGCGCCCGGCAGGATACCGCGCCTTCATTCGACCCCCAGGCGGTATTGGACAACATCGGCGGCGACCGCGAGTTCTTCACGCAGCTGTTGACGATGTTCCTCGACCGCTCCGCCGGGATGGTCGATCGCATCGCGTACTCGCTCGAGCAGGGAGACGCCCAAGCTCTGGAGCAGTCCGCGCATCTCCTCAAAGGCACGGCGGTCAATTTGTGCGCGAGAGCCGTCGCTCTGCTGGCGAGCCAGCTGGAGGCCATGGGCCGGAGCGGCCGTTGGCAGGACGCACACCCGGTGATGCACGATCTTCGTCGCGCGGTGGCGAGGCTCCGCGACGAGATGCAGGCGGTTCTCGGGTTACGCGGGCTCGATGAAGCCTGAGCGCCCAGAGGGACGGCTTACGGGCAGGCGGCGGCGTGCATGCCGGCGACCGATTCACCAGCGGAAGCCCCGGTAGGAAATACCGGATGGCGCGTTGGATACCCGTCGGCGAGAACAACCTGCTTCCCGAGCCTCGTGCGGCGATTCATGACCAAGGGTCCACGCAGGTTCGCGGTCACCGCGGCTGGATCTTCTGAGGGAATCGTCAGAATCACCGCGACCGAAAGCGGATCCTGTTCTGTCGCATGGATCTCCGCCAGCGTCTCCGGCAGGAACTTGATGGAGTAGCCGCTCGCTACATCGGCAGGATCGATGATCACGAACGCCAATCCCGGCTCGTCCACGGACTGGAGCCATTTGAACGGTGCATCGGTATCGTGATCGAGAATCACGTAGCGTCGCTGGTCCAAGAACCCGAGCAGTCCGGACGGGAAGGTCACAATGCTCTCCTCGTTGACCTCGAACCGGCCGAATCTCGTCGACGTGCAGATCATCGTCTCCCCCCTTCATGATGCCTGACGGCGCTTCGGGCCGTGCAAGCGTTTGAAGGCCTCAATCGGCACGAGCTGCGTTTGCGAGGCCAGTCGATTTTCTTCCTGGATCCGGGCGTAGATCTCGTCACGATGGACGCCGATCGTGGGCGGGGCCTCAATGCCGAGGCGGACCTGTCCGCCTTTTGTCTCAAGTACGATGATGCGGATATCCGGGCCGATTGTGACGCCTTCTCCGCGTCGGCGTGTGAGTACGAGCATGTCAGGCCTTCCCTGGCCTCTCCGTGAAGGCGCGATGCTGGAGTGTCGCAATCTACGCAATGCCTACAACGGGCCCTCAGGACAGCGGCAGATAGTTCAAGAGTGAATTTTGAAATACTCTCGCCAGGGTGGCGCTTGCCGCCTGCACGGCATATTGCTGCATGGTGAGGTCCGTGATGGCCTTCGTCAGATCCACGTCCTGACTATGGGACAGCGCGTCGGTCAGGAACGTCTGTGCGTCCTGCAAGCTGCTGGACGTCGAGGTCAGCCGGCCGGTCAAGGCCCCCACGTTTCCTTGCGCCGCGGTGATCTGCTCGATACTCTTCGCACTGTCCGCAATGCCGCCCGCTATGCCGCCGCCATAATTCCCCCGCAGCGCCGTCGCCAGACGCTTCATCGCGTCGAATATGTCGATGTCGGGCCCGCCAAAGGCCTGACTGCCTGGGATATTGGTCTGCAACGTCTGCCCTGGGCCGATCGGAATGGTTTGCATCGAGCCGTCGCCTTGGTACTGAGTCCCGGTGACGACAATGAAACGGTCCCCCGCGCTGGGAGCCCCCGTCTTGTCGGCGATGGAACACACGATGCCATCGAAGCCGATCGCATTTCCCGAGGTATAGCTCTGGTTCGCGAGTACGATCCGGGGCTCTAGCGAGACAGAAAACGTGTCTCCCGTTTGCGGTCCGCCTCCCTGGCCGTTCGCCAAGGTCACCTGAAGGCCGTCGAAGGCGATGGCTTGTCCCGGCACATAGGTGTTGCCGCTCGACAGCGTTGTCCCCGCCGTCGTGTCCACGATCGAATATTGCGTCGCGGACGTGAACTGTATTTGATAGTCGTGCAAGGTGAGCCGGGAGCTATCGATGACGCCCGCATCCGTCTTCGTTCCCCGGCCGGTGTTCGAGGCCCCCGGCGTCACGCCGATGGGTGCTGAAACATCGAGCACGTCGTAGGTCGTCGCCGAACTGAACCGGATCATGTAGTCGTCCAGCGTCACTCGACTGGGGTCCGATACTCGGCCTTGGGAAATGCCCGCACCGCCGGAATTCGTCCCGGCCGACTGGGTCGTGGCCGTGAGGGCGAAGGGCTCCGTGCCGGTGGTCGTGCTGCCCCCGTTCAAACCCAGCGTCGAAAGGCCGCTTCCGCCGACGACTTCCACCGACGAGGTCGGTCCATAGGCATTCGACATGATGACCAAATGATCGGTCTCAAAGGCGACGGTCACCGTCTTCCCGGACGCCGACAAGGCGGGGTCGGAGTTGATCTTGGCCTGGAGCAACGCGGCCAGCGCCGACCCGCCCAACGTGCCGGACCCAAGACTGATGGGACCCGACGTCACGCCGTCCACCGTGAGCGCAAGGGAATCGTTCACTCCCGCCGTCAACGTCGCCGGCACGCCGACGGAAAGGCCGGTCGCTCGTCCGTGCGTACTCGTCCCCCCGAACACCGCGTGGCCGTTATAATCGCTGTTGGCGATCTGCCGGAGCTGCCCGAAGATCTGTTGAACCTGCTGAGCGCCTGCCGCCCGGTCGGATGGCGTGTTCGTGTCGCTGCGGAATTGCACGGCCAGCTGCTGGGCTTGCGTGAGGCTCGATGTGACGCTGCTCAGCAGCTGATCCGTGAGGCTCAAGCGCCCTGTGCTGAAGTTCACGTTCCGCAGATGTTGCGCCACCATGGTGAGCGAGGTTTGGTCCAGCGTGATTTGATGAAACGCACTGGGGTCATCGGAGGGAAGCGCGACACGAATGCCCGTCGAGACCTGCCGCTGCATCTCCAACAGCCTGCTTTGCGCACGCTGAAGATCGTTGGCCAGGACGCTGAAGGCCTGCTGCTCGGTCACACGCATGGCGTCACGCTCCCGTCCGCTGCGACAGACTCAGGAGGGTCTGAATCATGTCGTCGGTCACCGCGATCAACCGGGACGCCGCTTCGAATCCGCGTTGAAACTTCAAAAGATTGACGAGCTCGTCGTCGATCGACACCCCGGACACCTGGGATCGAAACGTGTTGATCTGATCCTGCAGGACGTTCTGGCCTTCGAGCTGCTGTGCCGCAGTCTGAGCGGCCAATCCCACCGTGGCCGCCGTGTTCGAATACGCATCGTTAAACGTCGCGGCATTCAGACCGGCGAACTGACGCTGTTGCAGGTCGACCATCGCCAGGATTTGGCCGTTATCCCCCGGCCTTCCCTGCAATGTGGACGAGGCGGCGACCTGCATTCCGTTCGAGAGCGCCACCGCAATGGACGTCGCCGCCTTGGCATAAGAGTTGACACGGAACACGTCGTTTGCGGCCGGCGTGCCGGCGAGCGACACGCTGAGGCCGTCAAAGGCGAGCGTTTGCGTAGCGGTGTACGTCCCTGTCGCCGCGGTGCTGATCCCGGCGGACAGCCCCAGCGCAGCCCGCGCTGTGCCGCCGGTGACGACCACCGAGGAGGGGGAGCCGCCCGAGTTTGACGTGAGGACGAAACGGTTCGTCGTCCCGTCGTAGGAGACGGTCACGGAGCGTCCCGCCGCTTGCAGCGCGGCGTCGGCATTAACGGCATTCTCCAGGGCTTTCGCCAGCGATGCGCCCGACGAATAGGCCTGTCCGGGAACGACGGCCCCCGGGACGGTAATCGTTCCGGACGCGACGCCGTCGACGGACAAGGTCAGCGTATCATTCGTCCCGGTCACGATCGCAATCGGCGCCTCGGAGGTCGGAGGGCTGATGGCGGTGCCGACATAGTTGCCTTTGATCGTCGATCCCGTCGTCGTATCCACGATCGCGTACGCGGTCGGCGAGGAGAATCGGATTTCATAGTCATGCAGGGTCAGCAGGCTGTTCGCCGCGACCGTCGCGCCCGCGATATTCGCGCTCCCCTGGTTCGCCTCGCCGGCGGCGCTCGTCACCGTGAGCGGAGCGAAGAAGTCGAGTCCGGTCGACCCGTCCAGACCGTACCCTTGTCGGTGCAACTGGTTCACTTCGTTGACCAACGTGGCCGCAATCCGGTCGAAGGACTGCTGAACGGCCGGGATGATCGCATCCCGAACGTCGAGCAGGCCCTTGAGGCGACCATTGGTGATCAACGAAGAGATGCTCAACGCCCTCGTGCCGCCGGTATTGTAGCCGACGTCGAACAAGCCGTCGTTGTCCAGAGACGGCACGGTCGCAAGAGCGCGCGTCGTGTTGCCTTGTACCAACATCTGGCCCCGTGCGGCGAACACGGACAGAGAACCGGTCGAGGATTCGATCGTCGAGACATCGATATCCTGAGCCAATTTGTTCAGGACCAGATCACGCTGATCGCGAAGGTCGTTCGCGTTTTGTCCGGTCGCTTCGGCGGAGACGATGCGGTCGTTCAAGTCGGCGATCTGCTTGGCGTAGGTATTGATCTCGTTCACCGTCTGTTGAATCTGCTGGTTCAAGTTGAGGCGCTGCGTCGCAAGCGCAGTCGCATCCTGATTCAGCGTCGCCGCCAATGTCGAGGCCCGCTGCAACAGCACGGACCTCGGCGTGCTGTCCGCCGGATTGGCCGCCACATCTTGCAACCCGGCAAAGAAATCGTTGAGCTTCGTGTTGATGTCCTGATCGGTGGTGCTGTTGAAGAGTTGTTGAACCTGCGCCAGTTGATCGCGCGTGCTGTTCAGATTGCCGAGGCTTTGCTGGACGTCGGTCAATTGGCGGTTGACGAATTGATCGATGACCCGACGAATCTGGGTCGCCTGCACCCCGGTGCCCATCATCCCCGGCTGTCCGTTCAGCGGCGGCCGTTCCGTGAGAACCGTATCCTGTCTCGAATACCCCTCGGTGTTGACATTGGCGATGTTGTGCCCGGTCACGGTGATCACGGTTTGCGAGGCGGCGAGCGCGCTTCGAGCGATGTCGAATAACCCGTTGAGGGACATGTTCAGCCCCGCTGCTCCACGAAGGCGGCACCGCCGAATCCCCGTCGCCCGCCTGCCAGTGAGTACAGCCCATCGGCTGGCGCCGCATCCGTCCAGGCGGAGAGCACGTGCGCGATGAACCCTTGGACCGTCTCGATCAAACGTGCATTGAAGGCGATCTCTTCCCGGACCGTGCGTAGCGTTTTGGCGAGTCGAACGAGGCGTTGGTCCAAGCCGGGCGCGGCCGACTCCTTCAGCCGCTCCGCGAGAACCTGCAGCGTCAACTGCTGCTCCGAGAGCCCCCAGGCTGCGGCGGCACGCCCGAGGACCGTCCGGCGCTCTCTCTCAAGGCCCTCCAGCTGACGAAGGATGACCAGACGCTGGTCATTGATGGTTCCGAAGTCCTGGATTGCGAGGCGGCGGATCGCGGCGCGCTCGCGATGCACCGTGGCCAGCAACTGTTCGCAGGCCGCTTCTTCGCGGGTCAAAACCTCGGCCAGTTGCGGAAGAATAGAAGAAGTGCCGGTCACCTGATTCTCCCCTCGAGAGGTGTTGACATGGTACGGCTCGCCGCCCGGTTCGTCAGGGAGGGCCGGCCGCTCATAGAACCGATTCGGTCAACGCATGTCGGATCAACGCGTCGCCGATGCTTCGGCCGTCGATGCTGTAGGTTCCATTGTCGATGGCGCGCTGCAGCCGTTCCAATCTTTCCGCCCGCACCGGATCCGCTTCTTTCGTCAGCGAGGTGATGCGCCGAAGTTCCTTGGCCTGATCGGATATCTGAACCCGATCGCCCTGCTGCTGCGATTTGCTCCGAGGCCTGCCGGCTGCCGGCCCGACTTCCTGCACGCCGAGCAGAAGTTTCGCGAGCTCCGCCGCTCTGCCTCGTCCGGAAATTTCCATGGTCATGTCCTCCCCTGATCCGTCTTCATGTCGCCAGGGCGGGGCGCCTCGTGACTTTTCGCCTCACCGGATCCGTTATCGGACGGGGGCGAGGAAAACTTGAGTCCGGTTTTACCCATCCATCCCTGTTGTTGCTCAATATACATTTCGACCATGGCTCCGAGGCCGAAGCCGCCGGCCCGCGCAGAGACCCGTCCGATCTCCTGATCGTAGAAGCTATAGAACATCTGGCCGGCTTCGTTCTTGACTAGGCCGGTATGCACGGTTTCTCTCATGGTTTTCAGGAGATAGGAAATGAAATACCCCTCGAACTCTTGCGCGGCCTCGCGGATTCTGGCCGCATCCGGCTGGACGAAGGTCCCGGCGGCAGGCCCCGGCGCGGCAGCGGGCGACACCATTTATATGACCTCCAACGAAGCCTGAAGCGCGCCTGCCGCCTTCAGGGCGGAGAGGATCGCCACGAGGTCCCTCGGGGTCACCCCCACCGCATTGAGCGCCTTCACCACTTCTCCGAGCGTGACGGTCTCATCGACCACGACCAGCCGCGCCTCCTGCTCTTTCACGTCCGTCTGGACGTCGGGGGTCACTGTGGTTTGTCCCCCCGTGGACCCGATCAACGGAGCCGGTGGCTGCGACACGTTGAGCGTGTTCTTCACGGAGATCGTCAGGTTGCCGTGCGAAATCGCGCAGGTCGAAATCCGAACATGCTCGCCAAGCACGACCGTGCCGGTCCGCTCGTTGACCACCACCTTGGCCGGAGCATCGACTGCGACGTCGAGACCTTCCATCGTCGCGATGTATTCAACCACTCGTCCCTGAAACCCGGCCGGGATGGAAGATTTGATCAACCCCGCGTTCACGGGCACCGCGGTCCCCTTTCCAAAGACGTGGTCGATGGCCTCGGCGGCGCGGATCGACGTCGTGAAATCGGCCTGACGGAGGAGAATCGAGACGGAGTCCCAATTATCGATGTTGACAACCACTTCTTTTTCCACCACCGCTCCGCCCGGGACCACGCCAGCCGCTTGATGGTTCTTCGCCACCGTCGCACCGCCGGGCCCTCCTACGCCTCCGAGGAAGCCTCCGATGGACACCGGGCCCTGCGCGACGGCGTATACCTGCTGGTTGGGAGCCTTCAACGGCGTGAGCAGCAATGTGCCGCCCTGCAGACTTTTGGCGTTTGCCATGGACGAGACCACGACGTCGAGCGTCATCCCCGGTTTCGTGAAGGCCGGCAGCTTGGCGGTGACCATGACCGAGGCAATGTTTCTGGTCAGCAATTGAATCGGATCGATCACCAGGTTGATGCCCATCTTGTTCAGCATGGACATCATCGCTTGGATCGTGAACTGACCGCCGATCACCTGATCGCCGGTCCGGTCCAGCCCCACCACCAGGCCGTAGCCGATCAGTTGATTGTCGCGGACGCCTTCGATGGCGCCGATGTCCTTGATGCGCACGGCTTCAGCGGGGCACGACCAGCCGAGGATCGCCAGCGTAAGGACGACGGAAGCAGCTACGGTTGCTCGGGTCATCTCGTCTCCCTGCTTCATTCAGTCATGGATTCCAATGAACCGGCCCAGCGCCTTCATCGTCCGGCGGCTCATGCTCTCGATCGACGGCCCGAAGCAGCATTCCTCGCGGCCTCGATCCCGCAAGGGGACGAAATAGGCCCGTCGAGGCGG
>DASTSI010000217.1:0-26651 GCA_035760745.1 Nitrospira sp.
TCGAACGCCTTTTTCTCATCGTTGACGTGGAGCCCACCTAAGAGGTTCTTCGCCATAAATCCCCCTGTTTTTCGACCTGAACAGAGGGTACCCCAACGGGCCTGGGTGTGTCAAGTATATAATTATGAGAAAAAATCGTAAGTACATGAATTTCCTGTTGACAACTGCCAGGCGAGGAGTATACTCCGCCACTAAGTGGGAAAAAGTGGGTGAACATGGAGAACAGATTTTTAGCGGCCATAGAGCCCATATACCCGTCATGGTCTCAGAGGTGCTCCATTGGCTCAGGCCATCTCCCTCAGCCACTATTCTAGACTGCACGGTGGGATATTGTGGGCATGCGGAATTCATTTTGGCGGCCAGCGATCCAACCGGAATACTCATTGGTATTGATCGGGATCCAGTCGCGATCGAAGAGAGTCGGCGGCGCATGGAGCGGTTTAGACCTCGGCTGCACCTCGTTCAAGGACACTTCGTGGAGTTGAAACGGGTTCTGGCAGATCGCGGCATTTCACAGGTGCAAGGCGTGCTCTTCGATCTCGGAGCATCGTCACCGCAATTCGACGACCCGGCCCGGGGCTTTAGTTTCCAAGCGGAAGGGCCGCTCGACATGCGGATGGATCAGACCGCGGGCCGCACCGCGGCGGACATCGTGAATCGAACCGCAGAGAATGACCTCGCGGACATCATCTTTCAGTACGGTGAAGAGCGATACTCCCGGCGCATCGCGCGGGCGCTGATTCGTGCTCGGGAAGAACGCCCGATTACCATGACCGCACAGTTGGCATCAGTCGTCTGGAAGTCGGTTCCCGCCCGTTATCGAAACGGACGTCTTCATCCTGCGACACGGACGTTTCAAGCGCTGCGAATCGCCGTAAACCAGGAGTTAGATCATCTGGACCGCGCGCTGCGCGATGCGGTCGATGTGCTGACTCCTGGCGGACGCATCTGCGTCATTTCCTTCCACTCTCTGGAAGACCGCATTGTAAAGCGGACGTTTCGCTCGCTATCCGGCAGGGAATTAAAGATCCTCACGCGCAAGCCTCAATTGCCCGCGGACGCCGAGGTCGAGCGAAATCCGCGGGCGCGAAGCGCGAAGCTGAGGGTTGGCGAACGAATCATGAGGGAGGGCCACGCATGAAGGCCATCATTACGGCCGTCGGACTGTGCTTAGTCTTTGTGTTCGTATGGGAGCGCGTCGACGTCGTTCGGCTCGGGTATCAGGTGGAACGGCTCAAGGCGCAGAAAATATTTCTCGAGCGCGAGCGTGACCAGTTGCAGGTCAAATTTTCAGCTCTCTCCGCGCCGGAGCGGATCGCCAAGATCGCGAGTGAAAAACTGGGATTGACTCCGGCCCAGCAGGGACAAGTGTTCATGGTGCACCTACAGCCAGAGGGCCGCACGCCGGCTCAACCCGCGACGGACCAGGTTCGCATCGCCCGGCACATGAGGGAGTAGAAGTGGCGGCAGTCATGACCGGACCATCACAGAAGCGGCGATACGCCATGCTCGTCCTCTTGCTGTGTGGCTTTGGCGGCATTTTGTTCCGTTTGGTCAATCTTCAGGTTCTGCAGGCTGCGGAACTGACTGCGAGAGCCGACCGTCAACACCAGAAGACCGTAACCTTCGAGGGTGCACGAGGAACCGTCACGGATCGCCATGGCAAGGTCCTCGCAATGAACGTGGAAGTTCCCTCGGTATTCGGCGTGCCGACGGCGCTTGGCAATGCGGCGGCGACGGCACGTTCCCTCTCGTCCGTGCTGAATGTCCGCCGGGAGGAACTCGAGAAGAAATTGCGGCAGGATCGGAGCTTCGTCTGGCTGGCGAGGAAGGTGGAGCCGGAACAAGGGCGGCGGCTCGAGCAATTGTCGCTAGACGGCGTCGGTGTCGTGATGGAGGGGAGGCGGTTCTATCCCAAGGGACCGCTGCTTTCTCATGTCTTGGGGTTTGCTGGTATGGACGGGCAGGGCTTGGAAGGACTGGAACGTCGCTACGAATCTCATCTCCATGGCGAGAAGCGCGTCACGATCCTCCAGCGCGATGCCTTGGGAAGGACCGTTTTCCCCAAGGGCCTGGCCGAAAATGCGCCGGCTCAGGGACATTCGCTGACGCTGACCATCGACGAGGTGATCCAATATATAGCGGAGAAAGAACTCGACGATGCCGTCAATCGGACCCATGCCAAGGCGGGCACGATCATCGTGATGGAACCGCAGACCGGGGCGATCCTTGCGATGGCTGTCAGTCCGCGATTCGACCCGAATGCCGTCGGAGCGCTCACTCCGGATCGATGGAGAAATCGGGCCTTGACGGATACCTATGAACCAGGGTCCACGATGAAGGTCGTCGTCGCGGCCGCGGCCCTCGAAGAGAAAGTGATGATGCCTGGTACGATGTTATACGGTGAAAATGGGCGCATGGTCGTCGCCAGCACGACGATTCACGATCACGAAAAGATGGGGTGGATGACGTTCGCGCAGATGGTCCAGAAGTCGAGCAACATCGGTGCGGCCAAGACCGGCATGGCGCTCGGCGAGCAACGGCTCTATCGTTATCTTCAGTCGTTCGGCTTTGGCCAGAAGACCGACATCGATCTGCCGGGCGAAGTGAGCGGCCTCTTGAAAGCCCCGAAGGAATGGCGACGCCGGTCCCTTGCTTCGATCTCGATGGGTCAGGAGATCGGCGTCACTCCCTTGCAAATGGTCGCGGCGATCTCCACGGTCGCGAACAACGGGGTGCTGATGAAGCCCTATGTCGTTTCCGAAATCAGAGATCACAGAGGCATTCTGGTGAAAGAGCAAGTGCCGCAAGTGAGGCGACGCGTCGTATCGCCCGACACGGCCAGAACGTTGACCGCAATTCTCGAAGGGGTGGTGACCAGCGGTACGGGAACGAAGGCCGCGATTCCTGGATTCCGCGTGGCGGGGAAGACGGGGACGGCCCAAAAAGTTGATCCCCGGACTGGAACGTACTCGGCGACTCAGTTCGTCGGGTCGTTCGTCGGATACGTCCCTGCGGAAGCGCCCAAGCTCGCCATGATCGTGGTCATTGATGAGCCGCAAGGCGAAGCCTGGGGCGGGGTGGTTTCCGCTCCGGTCTTCCGACGTGTCGGTGAACAGGTTCTCAATTATCTCGGTGTGTCGCGCGGAGATGAAGTGAAAATCGCTATGGCGCGCGGAATGTAATGGAAATGGTTGAGCTTGAACCGGTGACCCTCGGGCAGTTGCTCTCTTCGCTGGAAGGCCGGGTGGAAATACTCGAACGGCGCGGCAATATGGCTCAGCGCATCCTCGCGATCACCGACGACTCGAGGACCGCAACCACCGGCGGGCTGTTTGTCGCCGTGAAGGGCGAGCGCGTGGACGGCCACACGTTCGTGAAGCAGGCGATGCAGAGTGGCGCCGCGGCGGTCGTCTCGCAAGCTCCAGTGGTCACGGGGTCGCTTCCCTTTGCGCGGGTGGCTGACTCTCGCAAGGCTTTGGGCATCCTGGGAAGCCGATTCCATGGAGATCCGTCGGCGCACATGTTGATGGTCGGCGTGACGGGCACCAACGGGAAAACAACTTCCACCTATTTGTGCAAGGCCATGCTGGAGGGGATGGGCCGCGGTGTAGGGCTGATTGGGACGGTCTCCTATCAGATCGGACAAGAAGTAGTGCCGGCCTCGCATACGACTCCCGGCGCGCTGGAGCTTCAGCATCTCCTGGCGCGGATGGCACGGGCCCAGTTGAACACGGTCGTGATGGAGGTCTCGTCGCATGCCCTGGCTTTGGATCGAACGGCAGGCTGCGATTATGACGTGGCGCTCTTTACCAACCTGACCCAGGACCACCTCGATTTTCATCGGACGATGGAGGAGTACTTTGAGGCGAAGCGTCGCCTCTTTACGGAGTTGGGGACAGACCGCAAGACCGGACAGCGGGCGATCATCAATATGGATGATCCGAGCGCGGAACGCATGCGCTCCGCCTGCAGGGTTCCCGTCTGGGGGTATGCGGTCCATGGTAAGGCAGAAATCAAGGCCGAGAACGTCAAGCTGATGCTGGGCGGCACGAGCTTCACCGCGGCGACGCCCGCGGGAACAATGAAGATCGAAAGCCATCTTGTCGGAGAGCACAACGTCTACAACCTCTTGGGGGCGATCGGAGTCGCCCTTCACGCCGGCGCCGCGCCGAACCAAGTTCGAGAATCGATCGGACGGGTCCAGAACGTGCCGGGTCGGTTCGAGCGTGTTGCAGCGGGACAGGACTTTACCGTGGTGGTGGACTATGCCCACACCGAAGACGCGCTGCTGCGCCTGTTGACGGCTGCGCAGGCGCTGAAGACCAATCGGATCATCACGGTGTTCGGCTGCGGCGGCGATCGCGACAAGGGGAAGCGGCCGAAAATGGGAAGGGCGGCGGTCGAACACAGCGACGTGGTCATCCTGACTTCCGACAATCCGAGGACCGAAGATCCCATGGCGATTCTCCGGGATGTCGAAGCCGGGGTCCGCGAGGTGCTTGGGCGGAAGGGTCCGGTCGAATATCACCTCATTGCGGACCGGCGGGAGGCGATTCGGACCGCCGTCCGGCTCGCCCGTCCCGGCGATATGGTGCTCATCGCGGGGAAAGGCCATGAAGACTATCAAATCATCGGTACGACGAAGATCCATTTTGATGACCGAGAAGTAGCCCGCGAAGCGATCCACCGGTTGAGAAATTGCGCGTGACCCATCAGTCCGGTGTGAAGTGGGCGCAAGCTGAGACGTCGATGGCGTTGTTTACAATCGAAGAATTGCGTGAAGTCATCAGCGTCAAGGTGCTGGCGGGTGAGGCTCCCCCTTCGGCCAAACGGCGGATCAGGACCGTCAGCACGGATTCGCGCTCCATCAAGCGGGGCGACCTCTTTGTCGCGCTACAGGGGGAGCGATTTGACGGGCACGACTTCGTGCCGTCGGTGCTGGCGAAGGGAGCCGTCGGGGCCATCGTCAGTGATCAGTACCGGCTTCCCGAAGGTCAGGGGCTGCAAGGTCGGGCCGCTCCTTTTCTGCTCGGGGTACGTGATCCGCTGTTCGCCTATCAGCAATTGGCCACGCACCATCGCAGCCGGTTCTCGATTCCTGTCGTGGCGGTGACCGGCAGCAACGGCAAGACGACGACGAAGGACATGGTCGTCGCTGTCTTGGCCCAACGCTGGCGCACCCTGAAAACCGAGGGGAATTTCAACAACCGGATCGGCGTACCGTCCACGCTGTTCCGCTTGACGCCCCGCCATGAGGCCGCAGTCATTGAAATAGGTGTGGACGCGCAGGGACAAACCACCAGGCTGTGCGAGATCGCGCGCCCGACCATCGGCCTCATTACGAACATCGGTCCGGATCATTTGGAGTTTTTCGGGAGCATGGAAGGATCAGCGCAGGCGAAGGCCGAACTCCTGGATCTGCTCCCGCCCGATGGAACGGCGGTTCTGAACACCGATGACCCGTATTTCGACTATCTCGCCGCACGAGCCCGTTGCCGAGTCCTTTCGTTTGGGCTCTCTCACCGTGCCGACGTTCGCGCAACACAGATCGCTGTCGATGCCAGGCAGGGGACGAGCTTCCAACTCGCACTGCCTGGAAAGACGCGACACATCCCCGTGACGATCAAAGTGCACGGCAGCCACAACGTGCTGAATGCGTTGGCGGCCGCAGCGGTGGGTGCTGCATTGAACATCCCCGGCGCCGTGATCGCGCAAGGTTTGGCTCGGTTTCGTCCTGCGGCGATGCGCTCGCAGGTCGTTTCGCACCGTGGCGTGCAGATCATCAACGACTGCTACAACGCCAATCCGGCTTCGATGAAAGCCGCGATCCAGCTCCTTGCGGAGTGGAATCCGGCCAGGGAGCGAGTGGCGGTGCTCGGCGACATGCTGGAACTGGGGCCGGAATCACGAGCCATGCACCGCGAAGTGGGACAGTATGCGGCCGAGAAGGGACTGTCTCGGTTGGTGGCGTGCGGATCGTTGGGACGAGAAATTGCGGAAGGCGCGCGCAAAGGGGGCATGGTGGATTCTGCGATTACGGAAATGGCCGATGCCGCCGCTGCAGTCGATGCCGTCCGTGCCATCGTTCGGCGGGGCGACGTCGTCTTGGTGAAGGGCTCCCGCGGCATGAAGATGGAGCAAGTGGTGCAAGGGCTGACCGGGATAAGAGGCGTGACGAGACAAGCGTCGTAGCGGGTCGGCGTCCGGGTTGTCAAAGGCGCGCATGCTGTACATCTGGCTCTATCCGCTTCACACGGAATATTCGTTCCTGAACGTCTTCCGGTATTTGAGCTTCCGCATCATCTATGCCGCGGTGACGGCATTTTTAATCGCATTCGTGCTTGCGCCCTGGCTCATCAAGAAGCTGCAGGAGATCAAACTGGGACAACAGATCAGAGACGACGGCCCCAAGCGGCATCTGGCCAAGAGCGGGACGCCGACCATGGGCGGTCTTCTGATCATCTTTGCCGTCCTGCTTTCCACTCTGCTGTGGGCGGACATCACGAGACCCTACGTGTGGCTGGTGATCATTGCGACGCTCGGGTTCGGCGCCATCGGATTCGCCGACGATTATTTGAAGTTCATCAAGGCGCAGTCAAAAGGTTTGTCGGCCGGTCAAAAGTTCATGGCCCAGGTGGCGGTGGCGTTGCTCATCGCGGTGGCATTGTATTTCATCCCGGGATATACGACGAAACTCAGCGTGCCGTTCTTCAAGAACGTCATGCCCGATCTGGGATGGTTCTATGTGGTGTTCGTCGTGCTCGTCATCGTGGGAAGTTCGAACGCCGTCAACCTGACCGACGGTCTCGATGGACTGGCGATCGGACCGATCATGATCGCCGCCCTGGCCTATACCATCGTGGCGTATGTGGCCGGTCATCGGATCATGTCGGACTACCTGCTGATTCCTCACATCGAAGGAGCAGGCGAAATCGCCGTGTTTACCGCCGCGATTCTGGGGTCAAGCTTGGGATTCCTCTGGTTCAACACCTATCCGGCCTCGGTCTTCATGGGTGACGTCGGATCATTGCCGTTGGGTGCGGCGCTGGGAACAGTGGCCGTCATCAGCAAACACGAACTCCTCCTGCTCCTAGTCGGAGGTGTCTTCGTGATCGAAGCAGTCTCCGTGATTTTTCAAGTCGTCTCCTTCAAGTCGCGAGGGAAGCGGATTTTCCTGATGGCGCCCATCCATCATCACTTCGAGATGAAGGGCTGGGAAGAGCCGAAGGTCGTCGTCCGCCTCTGGATTATTGCCATTCTGCTCGCATTGTTGAGTCTGAGTACGCTGAAGCTGCGGTGAACGGCATGGTTGAAGTGGACCGGATGGATCTGACGGGCGCTCGGGTCACGGTGGTCGGACTCGCCAGGAGCGGCGTCGCTGCGTGTCGACTCCTCCAAGAAGCCGGGGCCAGGGTCACCGTGGCCGACCGTAAGGAACCGCGAGACCTGGAAACCATGCTGCAACAGGTGGATCGCAGCCAGGTGCAGGTCGCCCTGGGCTCCGAATACGAGTCCTCCCTCGATGCGGCCGATCTCGTCGTCATTAGTCCAGGCGTGCCCTACCGGATGGACAAACTCGAGCGGGTGCGCCGCCGCGGCGCCAAAGTGATCGGAGAATTGGAGTTGGCCACGTGGTTTCTCTCGGCGCCCATCTTGGCCGTGACGGGGACGAATGGGAAGAGCACGACCGTGACGTTGATCGGAAGGATACTCGCCGAGCACGGGAAGCGTGCGTTTGTGGGCGGCAACCTGGGGACGGCGCTGAGCGAAGCGGCGTGGACGGCCCTTCAGGAAAAAAAACGGGGACGTCCCGAGCCATTTGATTATCTGGCCGTCGAGGTATCGAGCTTTCAACTCGAGACGATCGATCGGTTTCACCCGTGGATCGCGTCCCTTCTTAATATCACGGTGGATCATCAGGATCGG
This sequence comes from Nitrospira sp., assembly GCA_035760745.1. Classification (GTDB taxonomy): domain Bacteria; phylum Nitrospirota; class Nitrospiria; order Nitrospirales; family Nitrospiraceae; genus Nitrospira_C. The sequence continues at coordinate 7,930 of DASTSI010000217.1, forward strand.
TACGACTCCCTCGAACAATATGCGGCGGCCAAGGAACGCATCTTCGAAAACCAAACGGGGAAAGACTTTGCTCTTTTCAACCTGGACGATGAACGAGTGGCCCAACTCATGAAGCGCGTCCGCGCCAGGCGCCTGGGCTTCACCAGGACGGGCCGACTGCGAGGGGAGGCGGACGGGGGTACCTTTCTCGACGGTGATCGGATTGTCACGACCGTGACCGGCGAATCTCGGGACATCTGCCGCCGCAGCGAGATCAGAATGCTCGGCCATCACAACGTGGAAAACGTCATGGCGGCGGTCACCTACGCCTCCGTATGGGGATGTCCGACCGAGGTGATCAGACGCGTTGTGACGAGCTTTCCGGGGTTGGAACACGCGCTGGAACTCGTTCGGGAACGAAGGGGAGTCCGCTTTGTGAACGACTCGAAGGGTACGAACGTCGACGCGACGTTGAAAGCACTCGAGGGCATCGATCATCCCATCTGGCTGATCGCCGGCGGCCGAGACAAGGGCGGCGACTTTGCAAGGTTGACGGACGCGGTGCGCCGCAAGGTCAGGCGGGCGATCCTCATCGGCGAAGCGGCGGCGCTGCTCGAGCAGGCATGGCGCGGAAAGACGGAGATTGTGCGGGCAGCGAGCTTGCAGGAAGCCGTCGAATCAGCGGCGGGCGACGCCGCGGCGGGCGACGTCGTATTGCTCTCACCGGCCTGTGCGAGCTTCGACATGTTCACCGATTATCAGGATCGCGGACGGCAGTTCAAAGCCGCCGTGCTGGCGCTTCCTGCATGACGGACGGTACGAAGGAGAAACGGTTCTGATCGATGGCGTCGAAATCCGCAGGCACCTTGTCGCTGCCCTGGCCGTCTGCCAATCAGCGGCCCGGCAAACAACGTGTGGCGATGGACCATCCGCTGTTGTTCGTCACGCTTACGTTGACGCTGGTCGGCTTGGTCATGGTCTTCAGTGCGAGCGCGATCGTTGCGGGGAACCGGTTTCAGGACCCGGAGTTCTTTCTGAAACGGCAAATTGCCTGGCTGGGATTCGGGTTCCTGTTGATGCATGTCGTCTCGCGCATCGATTACACCCTGTGGAAGAAGCTGTCGATTCCGATCCTCTTGTCGATGCTCGTTCTCCTCGTCATGGTGCTCATTCCGGGGATCGGCATTGCGGCGAAGGGAGCCCGGCGCTGGCTGCGCGTCGGGCCGATTTCAATCCAGCCGGCCGAGATGGTGAAACTCGTCGCGGTGATGTACCTCGCGTCCTATCTCACGAAGAAGGCCGACAGGATCACGAAGTTCAAAGCCGGCCTGGTCCCGGCGCTGGTCGTGATCGGAGTGCTCGGCGGATTGGTCCTGTTCGAGCCCGATCTCGGGACCGTCGTCGTCATCGGATCGGTGGCTGTCGGAATGTTTTTTCTCGCGGGCGCGCGCCTATCCCATTTGATCGGTCTTGCTCTTTGCGCCATCCCGGGCGTGCTCATCCTCGTGTTGGGATCGAGTTATCGTCGTCAGCGCCTCATGACCTTTCTGGCCCCTTGGAAAGACGCGTCGGATGCAGGATTTCAGATCACGCAGTCATTCCTGGCGTTCGGCAGCGGGGGGCCGTTCGGTGTGGGGCTGGGCGAGGGCAAGCAGAAGCTGTTCTTTCTCCCCGAAGCGCATACGGATTTCGTCCTCGCGCTGGTCGGGGAGGAGCTCGGCTTGGCGGGAACGGCGACGGTGATCGTGCTCTTCGCGATGTTCGTGTGGCGGGGCTTCCTCATTTCGGCGCGCGCCCGGGTGCCCTTCGGGAAGTATCTGGGCCTCGGCATCACGCTCCTGATCGGATTGCAAGCGCTCGTGAACGCCGCAGTCGTGACAGGGTTGTTGCCGACGAAAGGCTTGACCTTGCCCTTCGTGAGTTACGGCGGGTCTTCGCTGGTGGTGAGCTTCCTCGGCGTCGGCATGCTCCTCAGCATTTCGCGAGATCGGCACGCCGGGGGCAACAAAGGCGGACGCAGTGAGACCGACCCATCATGACGATCGTCATCGCGGCGGGAGGAACGGGCGGCCATTTGTATCCGGCCATCGCCTTAGCGCACGAGTTTCTTCGCCGGGATCCCGCGAGCCGGATCCTGTTCGTCGGGACGTCACGCGGGCTCGAATCGAAAGTGCTCGCTCACGAGGGATTCGAATTGGCCTTGATCGACGCCAAACCGGTGATGGGCCTCGGGCCATGGGGCATGCTGAAGGGCCTGTGTGCCGTGCCGATCAGTCTGTGGCAAAGCCTGCGCATCCTTCGGAGCAGGCATGCCAGGCTCGTGATCGGCGTCGGAGGCTATACGAGCCCGGCCATGGTATTTGCGGCGGCGATGCTGGGCGTGGCGTGCGTCATCCTCGAACCGAACGCCGATGCCGGCATGGCCAACAAGGCCGTCGCCTCCGTAGCGCAACGGGTCTTTCTGGCGTTCGAATCGGCGGCGGCGTCGTTCAATCCTCAGAAAGTGCGCATTGTCGGGACGCCGATTCGCCGGGCTTTCATCGACCGCGCCGGCCCGGTAGCGGTCCCGGGCAGACAGCCGGGAGCCAGGCGCTTGTTGGTTTTCGGCGGGAGCCAGGGAGCCAAGGCGATCAATAGCGCGATGATTGAAGGGTTACCGGAGATGATTCGGCGGTGTCCCGAGATGAGCGTGATCCATCAAACCGGCGAAGCGGACCATACACGCGTGGCGGAAGCCTACCGACGCGCCGGCCTCGGCGCCCAGGTGGTTCCCTTCATCTACGACATGCCCTCGGCACTGCACGAGGCCGATCTGGTCGTGGCTCGCGCGGGGGCGATCACCATTGCGGAGTTGACAACCTCGGGGAAGCCGGCGGTGCTCATTCCGCTTCCGACCGCGATCTACGATCATCAGATGAAGAATGCGACGGCCATGCAGGCTGCTGGCGCAGCCGTCGTGCTTCGGCAGTCGGAATTAACCGGGGCCCGGTTGGCGCACACGGTGATAGGGATCATCGAAGATCCTGCGCGCCTGCAGGCGATGGCAGCAGCGACCTGGCGTTTGAGACGAACGGATGCGGCGGAAGCGATCGTCCGCGAATGCTACGGACTTATGGGAGAGCAGTATGACAACGACCACCGTCTTGGAGAAGCAGGACATCAATGACTCAAGGCAGAGGAATCGTCCGGGGTTCAGTCCTTCGCAACCGGTCAGTGGACTGACACGTATACCGATGTTTCGGAAGACACAACAAATTCACTTGGTCGGGATCGGCGGAGCGGGCATGAGCGGGATTGCCGAGGTCCTGCTCACACTGGGCTACAAGGTGACGGGCTCGGATCTTCAAGCCTCCGACACGACCCGCCGGTTGGAAGAATTGGGCGGGCGGGTCTTCATCGGCCACCAGGAGTCGAACGTCGGCGACGCGCAGGTCGTGGTCATTTCCTCGGCCGTGTCGCCTCAGAACCCCGAAGTGCTGTTCGCCAAAGGGAAACAAATTCCGGTCATCCCGCGCGCCGAGATGCTGGCCGAGTTGATGCGCCTGAAATTCGGCGTCGCGATCGCCGGCGCACACGGCAAGACCACGACGACCTCAATGGTCGCGAACGTGCTGGCGCAGGGCGGCTTGGATCCCACCATGGTCATCGGCGGCAAAGTGAATGCGCTCGGCAGCCATGCCAGGCTGGGCCGCGGTGACCTGCTGGTCGCGGAGGCCGACGAGAGCGACGGATCGTTCCTTCGGCTCTCTCCCACCATTGTCGCCGTCACGAACCTGGATCGGGAGCATCTCGACCACTATGGGAGCATGGAGCGGATCAATGAAACCTTTCTTGAGTTCATCAACAAGGTGCCGTTTTACGGCTTGGCCGTCCTCTGTGCCGATGACGGCCGCCTGCGCGCGCTGTTCCCGAAGATCGTGAAGCGTTATCACACGTACGGGCTTCAGGAGCCCGATGGGCTCACGCCGGACTTCCGGGCGACCGATATCGCGGTCAAACAGTGGGGCTCCGAGTTCCGGGCCTTCTTCCGCGGGCGCAATCTGGGACCGTTCCGCCTCTCGGTTCCAGGGATTCATAACGTGTCGAATGCGCTTGCTGCGATTGCCATCGGCGTCGAGCTGGACGTGCCCGTCGATCTCATCAGAAAAGCCTTGGCCGCGTTCACCGGCGTTGAGCGGCGATTCCATCTCCGAGGGGAAGCCAACGGCATCATGATCGTGGATGACTATGGGCACCATCCGACCGAGATCAAAGCCACCTTGGCGGCGGCCAAGCAGGGATGGCGGGATCGTCGGATCGTGGTGTTGTTCCAGCCGCATCGGTACACGAGGACCCGAGATCTGCTCGATGACTTCGCCCAGGCGTTCAAGGACGCCGACGAGCTGATCCTGACCGAAATCTATGCGGCGAGCGAGTCGCCGATCCCCGGCGTGTCGGGGGCGAAATTGGCCGAGGCCATTCGCCGGGCGGGCCACCCCTCGGTGACATTCGTGGAACGGAAAGAAGAGTTGGCGGCCCAGGTGTTGCCGCGTTTGAAGCCGGGAGATTTGGTCCTGACGCTGGGGGCCGGCGACATCTGGAAAACAGGACCGGGATTGCTGGCGCAACTGGCTCCCGGCACATGACTCCATGGATCGTCGCGACAGGGGTCATCGTGTCAAATCCCGAATACAAAACAAGGATCTGCAGGCTGCGGTGGCCGGGCTCAAGGGCACAGTTGCATTCGGCGCCTCACTGGCTGATCACACCTCATTCAAGATCGGTGGTCCGGCAGATGTCCTCGTCGAACCGGCTGATGTGGAAGACGTTACCAGACTGGCCCTGCAAGCGAGGACACGGCGCATTCCGCTCTTCATCGTCGGCGGCACCAATCTGCTTATCCGCGACGGAGGTGTCCGTGGGATCGTGGTCAGCCTTGCGAAACTCCGTTCCATCCGAGAAGAGCCGGGTCATGTGCTCTATGCCGAAGGGGGCGTCGGGATGCCGACCCTAATTGGCTATGCGATCCGGCGTTCGCTGACCGGTCTCGAATGGGCGGCCGGGATACCGGGGACGGCGGGAGGCTGTCTCGTGATGAACGCGGGCACGCGACTTGGCGAGATGAAGAACTCCGTCAAAGCCGTGCGGATCGTGAAGATGACCGGCCGGATCGAAGATGTGCCCGCTTCCGCCATTCGCTTTGAGTACCGCAAAGCCCACCTCCCGAAAGGCATCGTCGTCGGAGTGTGGTTGCAGCTCAAGCCCGGTCTGCGGGGAGAGATTGAGCGTGTGGTCAAAGACTATCTCCATTATAGGCGGGACACCCAGCCGCTTACGATGCCGAGCGCGGGCTGCGTGTTCAAGAACCCGGCACGAGACTCGGCCGGCCGATTGATCGAGGCAGCCGGGTTGAAAGGCTTCCGCGTCGGTGATGCTGAGGTTTCACCCAAACACGGCAACTTTATCGTCAATCGCGGACATGCGCGGGCCGCCGATGTCATTGAACTGATCGGACACGTGCGTCGGGCCATTACCCGGCGGTTCGGCGTGCACCTGAATTTGGAACTCAAGATTGTCGGGGAGGCATAGCAACCGTTGCTGACAGAGGCCAGGATCGGAGTGTTGATGGGAGGCCGATCGTCGGAGCGTGACGTCTCGCTTCGCACGGGCGCGGCGGTCCATCGCGCACTCTGCCGGCGGGGATACGACGCGGTCATGATCGACGTGGGGCCCTCGGTGATCGACCAGATCCGGGATCACAAGATCGGCCTGGCGTTCCTCGCCTTGCACGGACCCGGCGGCGAAGACGGGTCGATCCAGGGCTTTCTCGAAACGTTGGCGATTCCCTATACGGGCTCCGGAGTTCAGGCCAGCGCGATCGGCATGCACAAGGTCACGACCAAAACGGTTTTGACCGCGCATAAGATTCCCGTTCCAGCCGGGACCGTCATTCGCCGAGGAGAGGCGACGTCAAGCGCGGCTGCGCTTCGCAGTGCCCGATTGCGCTGGCCCGTGGTGGTGAAGCCCGCTTCCGAAGGGTCCACCATCGGCGTGACCATCGTCCGGAAACCCGCTGACTGGAAGAGCGCCCTTGCATTGGCTCATCGCTACGATGCCGAGGCGATGGTCGAAGCTTACGTTCCGGGGCACGAGGTGACAGTCTCGCTTCTTGGGCGCGAAGGAGAGCTGCCCCTCGTTCTTCCGTCCGTCGAGATCGTCGCGCCGGGCGGGTTCTACGACTTCGCCGCGAAGTACGAAAAGGGAAAGACGCAGTATCTCTGTCCCGCGCCGCTTCCGGCGTCCGTGACGAAGCAGATCCGTGATCTGGCGGTGCGCACGTATCGCGCACTGTCGTGCGCGGGGGCGGCCCGCGTCGATTTTCGGATCACGCCGCGAGGACGGCCCTACGTGCTCGAAATCAACACCGTTCCCGGCATGACCGAAACGAGTCTGTTGCCCATGGCGGCAGCGAAGGCGGGCATCGAGTACGACGAGTTGACCGAGCGCATTCTCGAATCTGCGGTCGCGAGAGCCGCACGAATGCAGTCGCACGGCACGTGGTCCCTCGCATGATGGCACTCAGCTTTCGGAAGCAAAAAGGAAAGATGGCTGCCTACCGGTCCAACAGCTGGAAGGGGTTGCGGGCGAATGAGGCGGACGAAGCACGGCAGCAGGCCTCGCGGTCGCGCCACAAGAAGACATGCCGCCGCATCGCGCGGCGACTCTTCGTGACGGTCGGTGTCGCAAGCCTCATGTGGGGCGGATACGTGGCGACTGGCCACATCGGCCCGATCCTCCAGCGCGGCCTCGAAATCCGGGAAATCAAAATCGAAGGCGTGCACCACATAGCTCGGCAAGAAGTGCTCGATCGGCTCGCCCTCAAGAAGGGGTTGGCTCTCCATCAAGTCAGCCTATCGTACCTCGCGGAGCGACTCCGTAGCGTCGCGTGGATCAAAGAAGCCACGCTGGAACGATTGCCGCTCCATACGCTGCGGATCACCGTAGTGGAACGAACACCCGCTGCCATCATCCGAATCGCCGCGGACCATTTCCTGGCGGACGAGGAGGGGGTGGTGCTTGAGCGGTTGGGTCCACAGGATGAACCGACGTTGCCACTGTTGAGCGGCATTGAAACACGGCCGTTGCTGCAAGGCGAGACCCGGGTGCGTCGCTCGATTCAGTCGGCGATCGAGCTCGCCAAAGCGATGGCGCATAGCGTCGAAGGGCGTGTCGAAATCGATCTGTCGAATCCCTTCAATCTTGTCGCCTCGGCCAAGGGCGTGCGCTTTCAATTCGGTGAAGAAGGACTGCTCGAGCAATGGCAGCGCTTCCAAATGGTGAAAGCCGTATTCCGCCCTGGCGCACTGGAGGGGAGGAGGCGGGAAACCGGCGAGATCGACTTGCGGTACGACAACCGCGTGATTGTCCGCGAGAGGGGGTGAGGCTGTGGCGAAGCGGGATCAAATTCTGGTCGGGCTCGACATCGGAACGACGAAGATCTGCGCCATCGTCTCGGAGATCACCGAGGACGGGACGCTCCATATCATCGGTGTCGGGTCCAGCCCCTCCCGCGGGCTCCGCAAGGGCGTGGTGGTGGATATCGAGAGCACGGTGGAATCGATCAAAAAGGCGGTTGAAGAAGCTGAGCTCATGGCGGCGGTCCAGATCAATTCGGTCTACACCGGCATCGCAGGAAGCCATATTTCCGCTGAAAACTGCAAGGGCGTCGTGGCGCTGAAGAAAGCGGAAGTGACGAGGGAGGACGTGCAGCGTGCCATCGAAAGCGCGAGAACGCTGGCCGTCATTCCTCACGAGCGGCGGATTCTCCACGTGCTGCCCAGGGAATTTATGGTGGACGGCCAGGAAGGCGTGCGGGAGCCGCTGGGGCTGTCCGGCAACAGACTTGAAGTGAATGTCCACGTGATCACGGGCGCCGTGACGTCGGCACAAAACATCATCAAGAGCGTCAATCGGGCCGGGCTCGACGTGGTCGATATCATCCTGCAGCCGCTGGCTTCGAGCGAAGCGGTGCTGAGCCAGGAAGAGCGGGATCTTGGCGTCGCGATGGTGGACCTCGGCGGGGGAACCACCGACCTGGCGATTTTCCTCGATGGCAGCATCCGTCATTCCGCGGTGCTTCCCATCGGTGGACAGAATCTCACCAAGGATCTGGCGATTGGATTGCTGACCTCGCAGACCGAGGCCGAAAAAATCAAAGTCCAGCACGGGCTCGCACGCACGGAGCTCGTCCACGGTCATGAGCGGGTCGAAGTGCCGTCCGTGGGAGATCGCCCCCCCCGGACCTTCACCCGGCGGGACATCGCGGAAATCCTGGAACCTCGCGTCGATGAGATGTTCGAGTTGGTCCGCCGCGAGATCGCGCGAGCCGGCTACGAGGGGATGTTGGGCGCAGGAGTGGTGCTGACCGGTGGAACGTCGTTGCTGGACGGCATGCCGGATGCCGCCGAGCACGTCTTGAACCTCCCGGCACGGCGTGGCGCCCCCTCCGGAATCGGCGGCCTCCGGGATATCGTCAGCAATCCCATACATGCCACCGGCGTCGGATTGCTGCTGCATGCCCGTCGCCACACGGAAGACATCGCCGCCTCCGGTTTGCGGAACGGACGACCGCTCAGTCGGGTCTTGGATCGGATGAAGTCGTGGGTGTTCGAGTTTTTCTAACCACCAAACGCGAGCGGCGCGCGACCGCCACGCGGCTACCCTAAGGGAGGTGCCCTGATGTTCTCTTTCCAGGAAGATATCGTTTCCCCGGTGCGAATCAAGGTGATTGGCGTCGGGGGGGCGGGATGCAATGCGGTCAATACGATGATCACATCCGGGTTGGCGCGGGTCGACTTCATCGCCGCGAACACCGATCTTCAGGCGTTGGATCGCTCGCGCGCAGGCTACAAAGTCCAACTCGGTCCTGAACGGACGAGAGGGCTCGGGGCGGGGGCCAAACCCGAAATCGGGAAGGAGTCGGCACTCGAGAGCAAGGATCAAATTCGTGAATGCCTGGAAGGCGCCGACATGGTCTTCGTGACCGCCGGGATGGGGGGAGGAACGGGGACCGGAGCGGCTCCGATCGTCGCGAGCATTGCCCGAGAACTGGGGATCCTGACCGTCGGGGTGGTGACCAAGCCGTTCCAGTATGAGGGGCACCGACGGATGCATCACGCGGACGAGGGTATCAGGGACTTGCGCCGCCATGTCGACACGTTGCTCGTGATACCGAACCAGCGACTGCTCGGAATCGTGGACAAGGCGACGCCTTTGCTGGAAGCCTTCAAGGTCGCCGATGACGTGTTGCGGCAGGCGATTCAAGGCATCGCCGACGTGATCACCACCACCGGGCACGTCAATGTCGATTTCGCCGACGTGCGAACCATCATGTCTCACACGGGCCGGGCGGTCATGGGCATGGGCGTCTCCCGAGGGACCAACCGGGCGATCGAAGCGGCGCAGAAAGCGATCTGCAGCCCCCTGCTCGAGGAAGGCAGCGTCGAAGGCGCGCGGGGCGTGCTGCTCAATATCACGGGCGGTCCGAACATGTCGCTTCACGAGATCGAAGAAGCGGCGTCCATCATCCAGCAGACGGCGGATCCGGAAGCCAATATCATCGTGGGCCAGGTCATCAATCCTGACATGGGCGACGACCTCGTGGTGACGGTCATCGCGACCGGGTTCGAGCGTGAAGAGCAGGCCGCGCCGGTGGCGGTAGCGTCGGCTGCCAGCAGAACGGCCCGGGTCGCACAGCAAGTGTTGAACGGCGTCGGAGTGGGAGTCACCGAGCGTGCTCACAAGGACCTCGATCGTCCCACCTTCCTTCGACGCATGAGTGAACAGACTCAGGCCATGGATCGGGTGGCCGTTGCAGCGGACGACGAATGGGACGTGCCGACCTTTTTGCGCAAGCAGGCCGACTGAACAGCGGTTCAGGAATGTCAATGAACGCGTCAGTAATTACGGTGCCGGCGTTTGCCACTCAGCGGGACGGAGTCCGGCATTTCTTCGGCACAAAGCGGCATGCCGAATCGCTGGCGGTGGATGTCGGTGTCCCGGCTCGCATGGAGCTGGGCAGGGTCCGCGGATGGTTGCTGTCCGTCAAACAGGTGCATGGTACGGACGCCCTCGTCGTGGATCATCCTCTCACTGAAAGAGACCGGTTCGAGGGTGGGTGGGATGCGCTGGTCACCGACCAGCCGGGAGTCACCGTAGCGGTTCGAACGGCCGATTGCGTCCCGGTCCTGCTCTACGATCGGAAGCGACGAGCCGTGGCGGCGATACACGCGGGGTGGCGCGGAGCCGTGGGAGGGATCGTACCCAAAACCATTTCCCTCCTGCTCGAACGATTCTCGATACCGGCGCAGGATCTCCGCGTCAGCATCGGACCTTCAGCCGGACCCTGCTGCTATGAGGTGGACGAACCGGTGCTTGCCCCATTGCGGCAATGGATGCCGGGATCGTCATCAGCCGTTCAGGATCATCATGGCGAGTCGGCTCGGCTGGATTTGAAAAAGTTGGTCCGTATCCAGGTCGAGCAGGCCGGTATCCCGGCCGAGCAGGTGACGGCTGTGAGCCTCTGCACCATCTGCCAGCGGGATCTCTTTTACTCGTACCGACGTGAGGGCCGGGTCAACGGAACCATGGTCAGCGGTATCACGCTGTTGCGGCGCTGATGATCCGCTGGACAAGGCCGTGAAAACGATACCTCGGTAAGTCATGAGCGGTATGGCTTGCGGAGCGACCGGTTCGGTCCATGACCGTCTCACAGCTGTCCTCGACGGGATCCGCCTAGCCGCACTGGCCGCGGGGCGCAGGCCAGACAGTGTCCGTCTCGTCGCGGCAACGAAGGGCGTTCCCACGGACCGGATCCTAGAGGCCGTCGAGGCTGGGCTCCAGCTCGCAGGAGAAAATAAGTTGCAGGAGGCGGTGCCGAAGATGCGGGCCTTGCAGGGCCGGCCCATCCGGTGGCATTTTATCGGTCATCTGCAAAGGCGCAAGGCTCGCGATGTGGTCGGTCATTTTGACTTGATCCATTCGGTCGACAGCCTGGACTTAGCGGCTGAAATCAACCGCCGTGCTGCCACTGCCGGTGTGCGGCAAGAGGTGCTGCTCGGAATCAACATCGGCAACGAACCGTCGAAATCGGGGTTCTCTCCCGGGCAAGTCAAGCGAGAGCTCCCGGCAATCGGCGAGCTGCCGCATCTCGAGGTAAAGGGATTGATGGCCATTCCTCCCCCGGTCAGCGAGGCTGAGCAGGCACGGCCGTATTTTCGACGGATGCGGGAGCTGAGAGACGAGTTGTCCGGACTGCGGCTGCCGACGATGTCACTGGCCGAGCTTTCGATGGGAATGTCCGCTGATTATCGGATTGCCATTGAGGAAGGGGCGACGATCGTTCGAATCGGGACGGCAATTTTCGGCGCGAGACCGACGTGATCGAGAAGAAGGTCGCCTTTATCGGCGGCGGACAGATGGCAGAAGCACTCATCGGGGGGCTTCTGGCCGGAAGAGTGGTCGCTGCCGGATCTCTGCGTGCGACGGACCCCGACCCGTCGCGTGGAGACCGGCTCAAGAGTGCCTTCGGCATTCGAGTTGACAGGGAGAATCGAGAAGCGGTTGCATGGGCGGACGTGGTCGTGCTGGCGGTCAAGCCGCAGGTGCTGGGAGCCGTGCTCGAGGAGATCGGGCCGGAGCTCGGCGGCCGTCTCGTCATTTCGATCGCGGCGGGGGTGACGATTCAGGCGATCCAATCGAAGGCCAAAGGGACGACGACGGTCGTTCGCGCGATGCCGAACCAGCCGGCGCTGGTCCGTGAAGGTGCGACCGCACTCTCCGCCGGTCCGGGAGTAGCAGACGATGATCTTCGAGTCGCTCGGCTCATCTTTGAATCGGTCGGTCGGGTCGTGTGCCTCGAAGAACGGTTGATGGATGCGGTCACCGGCGTGAGCGGAAGCGGACCAGCGTATGTATTCCAGGCGATCGAGGCCTTGGCCGATGGCGGTGTGAAAATGGGTTTGCCGCGCGAGACGGCGCAGGTTCTGGCCGCTCAAACGGTGCTTGGTGCGGCAAAGATGGTGTTGGAGTCGGGAGAGCATCCTGCCATGCTCAAGGACAGAGTCGCATCGCCCGGTGGAACGACGATTGCCGGTCTCCATCAACTTGAAGAGGGCGGCTTCCGTGCTACACTGATGGGGGCCGTCGAAGCGGCCACCAAACGGTCACAGGAACTGGGGCGCTGATGTTCGTCGGAGGCAATATTCTTCAGGGAATCGCGACGGTGCTTGATACGGTGTTGTGGCTCTACATGTGGGTCATCATTGCGCGTGCACTCATCTCGTGGGTGAATCCAGACCCGTGGAATCCGATCGTGCAGTTTCTCGAGCGGGTGACGGAACCGGTTCTCGCACCTATTCGCCGGTGGATCGGCTGGCGTATGGGGATCGACCTCTCCCCGATCATCGCCATTCTTGTGATCACCTTTTTGCAGATCGCTCTGGTTCAGACGCTCCGCGACATTGCCGTCCGCATGAATTGAATCGAGGTAGGGGGACGCCATGAAAATTACACCGCTCGATATTCAGCAAATGACGTTCAAGGCCGCCTTTCGGGGCTACGACAAGGAAGAAGTGAACCGCTTCCTGGAAGAATTGGCCGAAACGGTGGAACTGCTCAATCGAGACAACGCGGTTCAGCGTGAAAAAATCGCGTTTCTCGAACAGCAGGTGACGGAGCTCAAACGGACCGAAGCCACCCTCTCAAATACGTTGCTTTCGGCCCAGGCCCTGGCTGAAGACGTCAAGCGCAGCGCGCAGCGTGAGGCTGAGTTAATCATCAAAGAGGCGGAGTTAAAGGCCGGAGAAATGCTTCGGCAGGCGAGAGCCGAGTTGACGACCACGCAACGGGATTTGACCGCCGTTCAGAAACAGCGGCTTCTGATGGTCGAACGGCTTCGCGCGACATTGAGAACGTTTGAACGCATGCTGGAGGTCGAAGAACAAGAAGCGTTCACCGATGCCGCCTCCACTTCCGAGAGTAAGCTTGAAGGGCATTCAAGCCCTGCCATCTAGACGCTGCTCGAGACCGCCGTTCCCCCAGCGGCCGAGGTCGTGTCCCCTTCGGCCGGCGCATGACATGACTGTACCTCCCGCCGTCGAGTCCGCGATGCACCAGGCCGTCGTTGATGGCGTCTTTCCCGGCGCCGTCCTGAGCGTGCGATATCGGTCCGGGCTCACGTACACCGTACCGGTCGGGCGCCTTTGGCATGAACAGACCAGCGCGCGCGTGGAGAGTTCGACCATTTACGATCTCGCTTCGTTGACCAAGCCCCTCGTGACGGGAACCTCCGTCGCGTTACTCATCCAGGACGGACGACTCAGTTCTGACTCCTGCATCGAGAATGTTCTCGAAGATCTGAAGGGATCCGCGATCGGAAGGGCCACGGTTAGAGATTTACTGGCCCACTGCTCCGGTTTGCCCGGTTGGCGGCCCCTCTATGAGCGGCTGTCCGCTGTAGGAATCGGACCGGGCAGTCCATCCCAGTTGAGGCGGGATGCGGTACTGAAGCTCATTGCGCAAGAACCGCTGGTCTACGAGAGAGGTTCGAGAAGTCTGTACAGCGACTTGGGGTTCATCCTCTTGGGGCTGCTCGTCGAGCAGGTGACCGAGCAGCGGCTTGATCGCTGGTATGACAGTGCCGTGGCTTTGCCGCTGCAAGCTGCTCCGCTGTTGTTTTGCCCGATAGAATTGCTCGACAGCGCCCGGATCGCTCCCACCGAATTCGATCGTGGGCGTGCTCACTGGCTTCAAGGCGAGGTGCACGATGAAAACGCCGCAGCCCTGGGGGGGATTGCGGGCCATGCCGGGTTGTTCGGTACCTCCCAGGCCGTGCTTGCCGTAAGCGGAGCATGGCTTCGAGCCTGGGGAGGCGAGAACGGGCTCCTCAGGAGCAGCACTGCCCGTACGTTTACGGCGCGAGTGCCAAACGTCACACAGTCGTCTTGGGCACTGGGATGGGATACCCCTTCCGCACCGTCGAGCTCCGGACGATACTTCTCTGCCTCGTCCTTTGGACACCTCGGTTATACCGGGACATCACTGTGGATCGACCCGGAAAGGGGGCTTGAAGTGGTCCTCTTGTCCAACCGGGTACATCCGACGCGCAAGAACGAAAAGATCCGCGACTTCCGGCCCCACATTCACGATATAGTGCTGCAGGAATGGCAGAGGAGCGAGGAGGGAGCTCAAGCCGGATCGGGATAGTCGACCCAGGTTTCCTTTTCGGCCAGGTACTTCGTACCCTTAAAATTTGCTCTCGTTCTTAAGCGGCGGAACCCAAAAGCCTGGAGCTTGTCGACGAGCTCCTTGACGGCTGCGGCGATCGTCGGATGGGATTGGCTCTCCACGGTCAATGCTTCGTACATGACTCGAGCGGCATATCCCGAAGCGGTCCGGTTGACCAGGATCGCACGATTAAAATACCGGTCGCTCGGATCGACGCCCTCGATCTGATGCTTCTCAACTAAGCCCTCTTTTTTCAGCAACGATACCAGCGAGCTCACCGGTCCTCCACCGTCATGCCGGAGCGTCAGTATAGGGGAGGTCGCTGATCGACTGCAAGAGATTGACAAGTACTCCCGGCGTTCCTATCATTCCCCGCCGATTGCGGCGGGACACTGCTCCGACTCGCATGAACATCCCCAATAGTCTTACGCTCCTCCGTATTCTGCTGATTCCCGTATACATCGGCCTGCTTATCTATGAACGATACGATCACGCGTTGGCGGTCCTTCTCCTCGCCGGCATCACTGACGCGCTGGACGGGACGATCGCGCGGGCTGCGAACCAGCGCACCCGACTCGGCGCCTTTCTGGACCCGCTTGCCGACAAGCTGCTGTTGACGTCCGGCTTTATCACGCTCTCGACCACCCATGTCATTCCCTCGTGGGTCACGATTCTCGTGGTGAGCCGTGATGTCATATTGTTGTTGGGGACGGCTGTGGCACAATTAACCGACACCGAGATCGACATTACTCCGACGTTTTTCGGAAAAGGCACAACCTTCCTGCAATTGACCTATGTGTTGCTGGTCATCCTCTTGAGCTCGCGGCATATCTCACTCGATTATCTTTCGCCTCTCCTCTTCGGAATGGTGGCATTTACACTTCTTTCGGGGTTTCACTATCTCTACCGAGGCTATCGCCGCGCGGGCTCGGTCGGTGTGTAGTCGACATCCTCATGACGAATGTCGGCGCAGATCGAGCAATTGTTTGACAGCTTTTCAGACCCTAAGTAGACTCGCCTGGTAGCATTTCCTTCTCATCACGATCATAGCCATCAACCGGAGCGATGTATGGCGACCTTTGCGTATGTTGGACGATCGCGATCGGGCGCGGTCAAAAAGGGTGAGTTGAGCGCGAAGACCCGAGAGGAAGCGGTTGACCAACTGCGCAAACAGAACATCGTGGTGACCAGCCTCGATGAAAAGGCCAAAAAAGGCGGGTTCAACGTCAGCTTCGGAACGGGCTTGACGGACAAGGATCTCGTGGTCTTTACGCGTCAGTTCGGAACCATGATTAACGCGGGGCTGCCTCTCGTCCAGTGTCTGGAAATCCTTTCGACGCAGTCGGAGAACAAAGTCCTCCGCGAGACAGTCGGCGAAGTGAAGACGCAGGTTGAGGCCGGCTCGACGTTTTCCGACGCGCTGAAACGCCATCCCAAAGTGTTCGATGATTTGTATGTCAACATGGTTCACGCCGGAGAGGTCGGCGGATTGCTGGACACGATTCTCACCAGATTGGCCAAGCACATCGAAAAGGCGATGAAGTTAAAGGGGCAAATCAAATCCGCCATGGTGTATCCGTCCGCCATCATGGGCGTCGCGGTCATCGTGATCTCCGTCCTCATGGTCTGGGTCATTCCGATCTTCGAGAAGATGTTTACGGAAATGTCCAGCGGCAAAGTCGGGTTGCCGGGGCCTACTCAGTTGGTCATCGACATCAGCAAATTTTTCCAAGCCGCGTGGTATCTCGTGATCGCGGGGATCGGGGTGATGATCTTTGCGACCAAAAAATATTACGCGACTCCCAAAGGCCGATTGGTGATCGACAAACTGCTTTTGAAGGCGCCGATCGTCGGTGATCTGATCAGAAAAGCCTCAGTCGCGAAGTTTACGAGAACGCTCGGCACGCTGTTGTCGAGTGGTGTGCCGCTGCTCGAGGGGTTGAGCATTTGCGCCAAGACATCAGGAAATAAAGTTATAGAAAATGCCCTGATGGATGCACGCGTGAGCATCAGCGGAGGAAAGACGATTTCTGATCCGCTGGCGAAGAGCGAAACGTTCCCGAAAATGGTCACCCATATGATTGCCGTCGGTGAGTCAACAGGCGCGCTCGACGCCATGCTGGGGAAGATCGCCGACTTCTATGAAGACGAAGTCGATCAAGCGGTCGCTTCACTGACCTCACTGTTGGAGCCGATCATGATGGTCTTCCTCGGCGTGGTGATCGGTTTCATCGTCATCGCGATGTATCTTCCTATCTTCAAAATGGCATCGGCGATCACATAGCTCTTTCATCTGTCTCGCGAACCGTTGTTGCCCTTCTCGCATCGGCTTGTCCCGTTGTGCGGGCCAACGCCGCTCAGCTAGCGATGCCATGCCGTATGCGTATCCTTCCATGACAGACCTTCGGGTTCAACTCCGCAGACTGATGGCGTTCCGGGTGGCGATCGTCACTCTCTTGCTCGGCCTTTCTTTGGCGTTTCAGGCGACGCGAGGTGGAGAGGCTGAAACGTATTATGCCCTCATCATCGTCACCTATGCCCTCACGATTCCTTCAACCTTCCTCCTGCCCCATCTCGCCTCCTCGCGTGCCCTGACGACGTTTTTCTGGGTCCAAGTGGGATTCGATTTCTTCCTGGAAACCGTGTTGGTGACTCAGACCGGAGGGGTCGAGAGCCCGTTCGCGGTCCTCTACATCATGACGGTCACAGTCGCGAGTCTGGTTCCGCTCAGACGCGTGGGTCTCTATGCAGCCTGCGGGTGCATCATTCTCTTCGGCACCGTGACAAATCTGCAGTACTATCGAATCGCCGAGGGGTGGGGGTGGATCGTCCGCACGCACCTGGGGGCGCCTGAAACATTCCAGACGTTCGGCGTCTATGCGCTTGCCCTTCTCGTCGTTGGGCTTCTGAGCGGCACGCTGGCCGATCAACTACAGCAGGCAGACCGATCGCTCCGGGAAAAAGAACAGGGTCTGAACAGACTTCAGGCATTTCATGAGAACATCGTGCAAAGCATCAGCAGCGGCGTGTTCACAACCGACGTGATGGGCACTATTACCTCGTTCAACCCCGCCGCGCAGGAGGCGACGGGGTACACGCTCGATCAGGTCATCGGCCGATCCTGGCGCGATGTGTTCAATTGGCATCCGTCTCAATCGTCCGAAGAGAATCGAACAGGACGCGCGCCGGCAATGACTCGATTCGAAGTGGAGTGTAAGCGGGCGGACGGCAACAGGCTCGTGCTCGGCATGACGATTTCTCCACTTCATGAACAGGGGCAGCCGGCAGGTTTGGTCGGGGTATTCAAAGACCTGACCCAGATCCGGGACATGGAAGAAGAAATGCGGCGAAAGGAATGGCTCGCGAAGCTGGGAGAAATGTCGGCCGGCATGGCGCATGAAATCAGAAATCCCCTTGGCGCATTGGCGGGGGCCATGCAGATGCTGCGGAAAGAGGCGCCGGTCGAGGAGACTGATCGGCGGCTCATGGACATCGCGATCAGAGAAGCCACCAGATTAGACGCGATCATCACCGAATTTCTTCAGTATGCGCGCCCGCCGGCGCTCAGCCTTGCGGAGCACGATATTAACAAAGTGCTTGCCGACACGCTCGATCTGATCCAACATGAAGCTCGGACCCGCGGGAGTATCTCGATCATGACCCGCTTTGCCGGTGCGCCGCTGATGGCGCAAATCGATCAGAATCAAATGCGGCAGGTATTCTGGAATCTCGCCACAAACGCCTTTCAGGCGATGCCGGGCGGCGGCCAACTGACGATCACGACCGGACTTCGCCAAGTGGGCGCCGCTGGGCGAAAGGGCGACGTGATCGAAATCGCGTTTCAAGATCAGGGGGAAGGAATTCCGAAGGAAAACCTGGACAAGATTTTTCTTCCGTTCTTTACAACCAAGAAAGAAGGCTCCGGTCTGGGCCTGGCAGCGGTGCACCGGATCGTGGATCAGCACGGAGGCTGGATCAAGGTCGAGAGCCAAACGCGGCAAGGCACCCGTTTTGTGGTGTGCCTGCCCCGGTCAGTGGATGATGGGTTTCGACTGTGGCATGAGGGGCGAACGCCGTGGAAAAAATCCTAGTCGTCGATGACGAGAAAAGCCTTCGTGAAGTCATGAGCATCATGCTCAAACGGGCCGGGTACGCCGTCACCGAGGCGACGGATGGGGAAGAGGCGATTGGTCAGGTGAACAAAGAGATCTTCGACCTCGTCATCACCGATCTTCGCATGCCGAAGGCCGACGGCATGGATGTTCTCAAAGCCGTCAAATCCTCCTCCCCCGATACCGTGGTGCTGGTGGTCACCGCCTTTGCTACGGCGGATTCCGCCGTCGAAGCCATGAAACAAGGGGCGTACGACTACCTCACGAAACCCTTCCAAGTCGACGAGGTCCAACTCATCATCCGGAATGCCCTCGAAAAGCGGCGGCTGTCGACCGAAAACATGCTGCTAAAGCGCGAAATGGCCA
>DASTSI010000218.1:0-7772 GCA_035760745.1 Nitrospira sp.
AACCGAAGGTTGGGAGGAGCGAGGTGTTGCTGGTCGATGGCTTCGGATGTTGGCCTATAGTCAGCTGTGGAATTGGCGCATGCGCGGATATCAGTCCGTGCTTGCCAATTCGATCTTCACGTCGAACTGGATTGCACGTTACTGGAGGAGTTCATCGGAAGTCCTCTATCCTCCGGTTGCTATCAAATCTGATGCGGTTCCGAAGAGCAACACGATTGTGTCTCTCGGCCGATTTATCGCACATGACAGTAAGAATCATGCCCTTCAACTCAAGGCCTTTCGTGAATTTCTCTCGTCACACGGGGGAGATTGGCATCTCTGTCTGATCGGATTTTGCACCAACTTGCCTGAGGACCTCGCTTATCTTGAAAAGCTCCGAGAAGAGGCAAAAGAGATGCCGGTCACGTTCTTGGCGAATGCCTCGCGGGACAACCTGTGGAATCGGCTGGCGGACGCCAAGCTGTATTGGCACGTGACAGCACTCGGGGAGGGCGATGGGCATCATCCCGAGCGCATGGAGCATTTCGGCATTTCCACTGTGGAAGCAATGGGCGCGGGATGCATTCCACTCGTTCCGAGGAGCGGAGGCCAACCAGAAATTGTCCGACACGGAATCGATGGCTTTCTGTGCGACGATCTACAATCGCTTGTTCAATATACCTCGCATCTAGCCGACGATGAATCTCTCTTTCAGCAGATGAGCCGCTCCGCGCAAGCCCGGAGCAAGATTTTTCGTCCTGAAAAATTCAGTCAACGGCTCATTGAGCTTGTGGCTGATGCGTTGAGCCACGAAGGGGGAAAGCCCTTGTCGGTCCATGAAACATCGACCGCGTCGTTGGTTCATCCCCGATAACGCTAGGGAACTATGAAGATCTTGGTGGTCAGTAATTTATATCCTCCGTACTACCATGGCGGATATGAAGTGCGCTGCGCTCAGGTCGGGGAGGCGTTGCAGAATGCCGGGCATGACGTCCGCGTGCTCACGACGGTCTATGGACTTCCCCTTGGCGCGAGGGGGGAATTTCAACCGTCAACAGAAGTGCTCAACGGAGTGCGAGTTGATCGGTGGCTGCATAACTTCGCCTTTGGTCCTCAACAGTCCAATCGTCCCTGGACTTGGTACCAAGCCCGACGAGAGTTGGCTGATGCCCGTTTGTTTCTCAAAGTGTTGGACGAGTTCCGCCCGGACGTCGTCAATTGGTGGAATATGAACGGCGTCAGCATGATTCTTCTGCCGCTGCCCCGGACGCGGGGGATCCCGGACGTGCATTGGATCGAGTATCCGTGGATGATCAACGAGTATGGACCCCATGGAGAAAAGGCTGCTCTTTTCTGGGCCAACCTTTGGGATGGCGCCTGGGGACCCCCGATCATAAGGCCGTTGTTGCGCTGGATCGGGCGTGCGTGGGAACGGCGGGTCACCGGTGAAAATATCGCTACTCGACACTTAATCAACCAACCGACACACGTGAGTTTTGTCAGCGAGTATTTGAGGACGTTGTACAGAGAAGGTGGACTGGAGTTTCCCTCGTCCGATGTACTCTTCGGCGGCATCCCGGTCGCCTCCTTCTATGCATCCGTCGACAGTCGACCAAGATCCACGGGAAAGCTTCGCGTGCTCTATGCGAGTCAATTGACGGTGGACCGAGGACTGCATTCGGGGATCGAGGCGATCGGACAGCTCCCGGTTGATGTACGAAGGCAATTGACGTTAACCGTCGCCGGATCCACAACCGGTACCTATCGAGACTATTACCAGCGCATCGCGAGTCGTGTGACAGAGTTGGGCTTGCAAGATACTGTGACCTTCCTGGGCAAAGTGCCCCATGAAGAGATGGCCCAGCTCTTCAAGAGTCATGATCTCCTTGTCTTCTTGAGCACGCGAGAAGAGGGCCTTCCACTCGTCATGGTCGAGGCCATGCTTGCAGGTTGTGCAGTCATCACCACAGGCAGCGGGGGCGCGATTGAAATCGCAGAACTCGCCCGTCTCCCGTTGCTTCCCAAAGGAGATTCGGTTGTTCTAGTCAAGACGCTGACCGAATATGTAACCGATCGGCAGAAACTGCAGGAGTTGGCTGCCAACGGTCAAGAAGTTGCATTGAGGGAGTTCAGCCTTGAAACGATGATGCGTCGTTGGCAGGATCGGTTGGAGCGGGTAGTGAGGGAACGTCGATGAATGTGTTGATCGTCGTTCCATGGGATCAAGAATGGGGAGGCGTGGCCTCGGTTGTAGGAAATGTCGCGGGTCAATTGCGCGCAACGGGGCATCAGGTCTGGTTTCTGAATCTCGGAGAGTCCGAACACCTCCTCCCGAAAACCACCAAATGGAACTTTCCCGGCTATGAACTGAACCTTCGCAACCTTTACAACGCGAATCGGCCGTTCAGATCCGTGGTCGCGTTTGTTGTCTATCTCTTCCGTACGCTTCGCCAGCTCAGGACGTTGCTAAATCGGCATCAGATCAACATCGTAAACGTCCACTATCCGCTGAATAGTGCATTGTACTTCGCATTGCTTCGTCCATTCCTAGACTTCAGGCTTGTGATTTCTGTTCACGGAGCCGACTTGTTCCCGGACGGCGTGCCACAAAAACGGTATCCGTTCTCGCTACGGCTACTGATGAGCGCCGCGGATTGGCTGGTTGCGCCATCCCAAAGTATGCTCAGCCAAACGCTGAAACAATTTCCACGATTTAAGGCGAGGGGGGCAGCGATTCACAACGCAGTCGATATGGATGAGTTTAAGTCGAATGGGATTGAGGAACGAGGAGAGCACATTCTATGCGTTGCCTTGCACCACCGACGCAAAGCGATCGATGTGTTGATCAGAGCCTTCAAGTTATTCAGTGCCGACCATCCTGGCGTGGAGTTATGGCTCGTCGGAGATGGGCCTGCGACCGGACAGCTTCAGGAACTGGCGCAGGAATTGGGATTGAAGGACCGCGTCAAATTTTTGGGGCGTCAGGATCGACGGGCGGTTCGGATGCTGCTTCGGCGATGCCGGCTCGCCGTGCTTCCGTCGCGCGTCGAACCGTTTGGCATCGCGATCCTTGAAGCGATGGCGAGCTGTAAGCCTGTCGTTGCATCCGCGGTGGGTGGAATTCCTGAGATCATTGAGGACGGGACTAATGGTATCTTGGTGGAGCCCGAAAATCCGGAGGCGCTCTGCAGTGCGATTATGAGGGTGTGGAAGGATCAGGCGCTTGCCGGCCGACTGGCCCAAGCCGGGTATGAGACGGTCAAACGGCAGTTCCAGTGGCAAACCGCGGGAGCACGGTACGAATCGATTTTTGCAACACTATTGAGATGATGGTCCACGTCCAGCGAGTGAAAGCAAGGAGTACCTATGACGACTATTCTAGGTGTCTCGGCGTACTATCACGATAGTGCGGCCTGTCTCGTGCGGGACGGCGAGATCGTCGCCGCGGCGCAGGAAGAACGCTTTACGCGCAAGAAGCACGATCCCGGCTTTCCTCACCGGGCGATCGACTATTGTCTCCAAGCGGGGAAGATCCGCCTCAACGATGTCGATCGACTGGTGTTCTACGACAAGCCGCTGATCAAATTCGAACGCTTGTTGGAGACGTATCTGGCGTTCGCGCCGACGGGGCTTCAGTCATTTCTCGCTGCGATGCCGGTATGGATGAAGGAGAAATTGCTGCTGAAGAGCCTGCTGTGCGACGAATTTGTAAAGCACGGGGCTGGAATGCGCAAGAGCGATCTCCCCCAACTGCTTTTCTCCGAACATCATGAATCGCATGCTGCGTCGGCCTTCTTTGCATCTCCATACGATACGGCCGTCGTGCTCTGCATGGACGGCGTCGGCGAGTGGGCGACCACGTCGGCCTGGAAAGGCGAGGGGAATCGCCTGACACCGCTATGGGAGATTCCGTTCCCCCACTCCCTGGGCCTGTTGTATTCCGCCTTTACCTACTACACCGGGTTCAAGGTGAATTCCGGCGAATACAAGGTCATGGGCCTTGCCCCATATGGGGAGCCGAAATTCGTAAAGGCGATCTACGACCATCTCATCGATATCAAACCGGACGGGACCTTCCGGATGAACATGGAATACTTCAACTACTGCACCGGTTTGACGATGACCGGGAACAAATTCGATGAATTGTTCGAAGGTCCGCCCCGGAAGCCGGAGTCCAAGCTGACCCAGCGCGAGATGGATCTGGCGCGATCGATCCAGGAGGTGACCGAAGAAGTGATGCTCAGGCTGTCCCGCTCGCTACAGCGCGAAACGGGGCTCGACTACCTCTGCCTGGCGGGGGGAGTAGCCCTGAATTGCGTGGGAAACGGCAGGATTCTCCGGGAAGGTCCCTTCAAGGATCTGTGGATCCAGCCGGCCGCCGGCGATGCAGGAGGCGCGTTGGGCGCCGCACTGAGCGTTTGGTATCAGTACGAAAATCAACCGAGGATCGCGGATGGAAAGCATGACCGAATGAACGGGTCGTATCTGGGTCCGAGTTTCACGAACGAGCAAATCGAGACCTTTCTGCGATCCAAGGACGCTCCGTATGTCAGGCTCGACGACGAGGAATTGTACCGGCAAGTGGCCAAAGACCTGGCGGAGGAGAAAGTGGTCGGATGGCTCCAAGGTCGGATGGAATTTGGTCCACGAGCACTGGGCGGACGCAGCATTCTGGGAGACGCCCGCAGTCCCAAGATGCAGTCGGTGATGAACTTGAAGATCAAATATCGAGAGTCGTTCCGGCCGTTTGCGCCGTCCGTGTTGAGGGAACGAGTGTCCGACTACTTCGACCTGCACTCCGACAGTCCGTACATGTTGATTGTCGCGCCGGTGCAGGAGGAGCGGCGCCGTCCCATGAGTGCAGGGCAAAAAGGTTTATGGGGCATCGATCTGCTCAACGTGCCGAGGTCCGATATTCCCGCCATCACGCACTTGGATTATTCGGCCAGGGTCCAGACCGTTCACGAAGAAACGAACCCGCGATACTATCGTCTGTTGAAGGCGTTTGAAGCACACACGGGGTATGCCGTGTTGGTCAATACGTCGTTCAATGTCCGCGGAGAGCCGATTGTCTGTACTCCGGAAGATGCCTATCGATGCTTCATGAGAACCGAGATGGACGTCTTGGCGTTGGAGAATTGCGTGTTGTACAAAGCCGATCAGAAGCCGCTCGAGAAAGACACCGATTGGAAAAAAGAGTTCGAGCTCGACTAAGGGGCAAATCTACCAGAGGAGTGCAACAACGATGCGTATTCTGATCACGGGCGGTGCGGGCTTTTTGGGCAGCCATCTTTGTGAGCTCTTGATCAGCAAGGGCCATCATGTGATCGCCATGGACAATTTGATCACGGGGAGGGTGGACAACATTTCGGATCTCCTCGGCCATTCCCGGTTCAGCTTCATCAAGTACAACGTCTGCGACTACATTCACGTCGAAGGCCGCTTGGACGCGATCCTCCACTTCGCGTCTCCGGCCAGCCCCCAGGATTACCTGGAGATGCCGATCGCCACCATGAAAGTCGGTGCATTGGGGACGCATAAAGCCCTCGGCCTTGCCAAAGCAAAGGGGGCCCGATTCCTGTTGGCCAGCACCTCTGAAGTCTACGGCGATCCTCTGGTGAACCCGCAGCCCGAATCATATTGGGGAAACGTGAACCCGATCAGCCCCCGCGGGGTCTATGACGAGGCGAAGCGATTCGCAGAGGCGATGACGATGGCGTACCATCGCTACCATGCGCTCGATACGCGCATCGTTCGCATTTTCAACACCTACGGGCCCCGCATGCGGCCGAACGACGGCCGCGTGGTGTCGAATTTCGTGGTGCAAGCGCTTCAAGGCAGGCCGCTGACCGTCTTCGGAGATGGGAACCAGACCAGAAGCTTCTGCTACGTCGATGATCTCGTGCGCGGCATTACCTCGCTGCTTTTGGTGGAGTCCGACAAGCCGGTGTCCGAGCGAACCAACCGGGCAACGTTTTTGACCAAGTCTGAGCAGCCAATGCCGGAGACCATTCATGATCCGGTGAATATCGGCAATCCACGCGAATTAACGGTGAAACAGATTGCCGATCTCGTCCTAAAGCTCACCGGGTCGGACAGCAAGATCGAGTACAAACCTCTGCCGGCCGACGATCCGAAGGTTCGGCGGCCTGACATTCGACGCGCGCAGCAACTGCTCGGGTGGGAGCCGCAGATCGAATTGGAAGACGGGTTGAGAAAAACCATCGAATATTTCAAGCACGTGATCTAAAGCATACCTTGTAGAAGAGGAAGACTCTTATGAGAATCAGCGTCTTTGGGCTGGGGTATGTCGGAACCGTTTCGGCAGGATGTCTCGCGTCCGGGGGGCACGACGTGTGGGGCGTGGACGTCAATGCCGATAAAGTGGCGGCGATCAATGCCGGCATCACGCCCATCGTCGAACCGGAGATCGGGGACTTCATCGCCAAGGCCAAAGATGCTGGATTGTTGAAAGCGACTGTGTCATCGGCCGAGGGAATTCAAGCCACCGATGTGTCATTCATCTGCGTGGGAACGCCGAGCCAATCGAACGGGAGCCTGGATCTGACGCATTTAAAGCGAGTTTGCGAAGACATCGGTCAGGCGCTCAAAAACAAGAAAACCGATCATACGATTGTCTTTCGAAGCACCACCCTTCCAGGTACGACGGAGGACGTCGCAATCCCGATCCTCGAGAAAGTGTCCGGCCGAAACGTCGGCCAGGGGTTGTACGTTTGCTACAATCCCGAATTTCTTCGCGAAGGGACGTCGGTGAAGGATTACTATCATCCGCCGAAGATCGTGATCGGCGAGCGAAGGCCTGGTGAAGGCGACGTCGTCGAAAAGATCTATGCGGGCATCGAGGCGCCTGTCGTCCGTACGTCGATCAAGGCCGCTGAGATGGTGAAATACTCCGACAACGCCTTTCATGCGCTGAAGGTGACTTTCGCGAACGAAATCGGGAACATTTGCAAGAAGCTCGGCATCGACAGCCACGTGGTCATGGATATCTTTTGTCAGGATACCAAGCTGAACTTGTCCAAGGTGTACCTGCGACCGGGATTCGCGTTCGGCGGGTCGTGCTTGCCGAAGGATCTACGGGCCCTCTCCTATCAAGCGAAACGGACCGACGTCGATGTGCCGGTGCTAAACGCGATTCTCCAGAGCAACGCCTCACACATCCGGGGTGTGGTCCAACGCATTCTAAGCTTGGGAAAGAAGCGAGTAGGATTTTTGGGAATGACCTTCAAGCCGGACACCGACGACCTTCGCGAGAGCCCCCTCGTGGAAGTCATCGAGACGCTCCTCGGAAAGGGGTACAGCGTAAAAATTTATGACAAGAATGTGGCCACCAGCCGCTTGATCGGGGCGAACAAGCGCTTTATCGAGGAGCATATTCCCCACCTGTCCTCTCTTCTCACGGAACGGATCGACGACGTCGTTCAAGGCTCGGAAGTCGTCGTCGTCGGGTATAAGTCGCCCGAATTCCTTCCCGCCTTACAGCAAATGAGCGCCGACCAGGTGATCATCGACCTTGCGCGGATTGAGGGACGCGACGGTATCACGGCGCTCTATGACGGTATTTGTTGGTAACAAAAGACTGCCGGCTGAAACGCGGAACCCCGATGAAGATCCTCGTGCTGGCTCCCGACATCCCGGCCACGTCCCGCATGCCGGGATCTCCTCGGCTGTTCAATCTGTGCCGGGAATTGTCTCGCCAGCATGAACTTCAGCTCTTGACCTATCGCTCTTCGTTGGAGCGGCATCAAGCATTTGCGAATGATCCGGCGACT
>DASTSI010000219.1:0-6215 GCA_035760745.1 Nitrospira sp.
TCATCGCACGCGGCCACCAGAAGCGAACGAAGCCGCTCGAGGCTGCCCTGATAGGGATTGATCGATTGCAGCCGTTGCGCGAGCTCCGGAATACCCAGGCTCTGAAGGACCCAGGCCGAGAAGTCATTTTCGGAGTTCCCCAACCGATGCCGCGCCTCGAAGACATGGAAGTAAATCGCGCTCACGTCGACCTCGGCGATCGCGTCCCGGAAGGCGCCGAGGGTGCGGACTTCCAGACCGGTCGGAACTTCCAGCACTCGAGACAGCCCGAAGTGAAACGGAGAGCCGAAAATCACGCGCGGCACGATGGGGGTCCGGGATAGATGGTCGTCGATGACCGAGATCAGTTCCTCGCGGAGTGTTTCGAGATTTGAAAAGGCAAATGGATCGACGACGGCCAGCCGTTCCGCCAAAAGATGATCGCGGACCTCCATCGCGACCCACTGCGCAAAGTCGTTGGGATAGACTTGTTCCACGTAACTGTGCCGGAGAAAATAACTGTGCGTGTGAAAATAAATGGAGTCCAGCGGCACTTCTTCAATGAGCTCCACCAGGCGCCGCTCGTCCTCGGCCTTCTTCCCCAGTGTCTCGCGCAGTTCGCTGCATCCGATGAGGCGAAAAGGCTTCTGCGTGGCTTCCATCACCCGTCCTGTCCGGGGGGCTTCCTGTCTCACCTGGCCACCGAGGGCCGCGTCCCGTGCTTCCATCATGCTACCTCCTTGCTGCACGCGAAAGACCCTGGAGGAGAACTAGGGGTTTCCCTAGATTTTTCGGAGGCAAAGAGTTCATGGAGACAGTCTGCTATCATGGGGGCCGGCAATTCACCGGCGCGACTCACAAGCCCTGAAGGCGAAGGAGCAACGCATGTTGCTGAACGATTATCTCGAAGTCGAGGACCGGGCGATCGGGGATTCCCTGGTCCGCTATGCCATTCACTACCAGTTATTCGGTGAACTGGCGACGCTTTACGACGCGCTGACGCACGGCCGCGTCTTGACGGCCGCCGACATCTCGCTGCCGTTCAGGCTGTTTCTCCTCGTCCAGACCGAGATGGTCGGGGTCGCCTCCCAATTGCTTCGCCGGCGCATCACGGATGCCGGAGTTCTGACTCGCCGCGCCATCGAAGCCACCGCCGCGGCGCACCAGCTGTGGAAACATCCGGAGCTAGGGGACAGTTTTGAGGGCGCCTACCCGAACGCCCTTCACTATGCGACCATCGACAGCTGGAAACCTGCCGCCTCGTACTCGGAGGCATTTGACACGAGGGTCTTGCTCGATGACCGCACGCCGCCGTGGCCGAGCCTCAAGTTGCTGTACGAATTCTTTGCCGCGATCTCCTCGCCCGCCGGTCCGTGGACCACGCTGCCCTATGAGGTCATCCACGGTGCGCTGAAGCTCCGCTTCATCGAACAGGACCGCGTCACCGTGCGGCTGGCATGGGAATCTATGCTCGACACGTACTCTACCCTGCTCGAGGTCTACCTCACAATGCTGTCGCCCGCGTTCGACGTGTCTCAAATCGCCATGCTTCGCGTCGCATTGTTCAGATGGAGAAGCGAAGTGGAGGCGCTGTGTCGGCAACCGCACGAGACAATCGATGACCGGTCAACGCTCACGGACGATCATGGTGCCGGGAGGTGAATCAGAGGACGGCAACGGCGTTCAGATGGGGCGCGCTCCCGCCATGTTCCGGTCGAGGCGCGCCAGAACCGTCCTCGAGATGAAATGCAGCCTCGCGCTGTACGCGCTCGTCACGCTTGCCGGCCCCGTCACGGCCCATGATACGCAGACGGCTCTGAAGCAAGAGCGGGAACGGCATGCGAAGATCGACTCAGCTTCGATGGTCCTGATCCCCGCCGGACCGTTTATGATGGGCCGACCGGATGCCGCCGCCGACGAGCAGCCCGTGCACCGCGTCCTCCTCGGCGCCTTCTACATCGATGGGCATGAGATCACGGTCGCCGAGTATGCCAAATTCTTGGAGGAGGAAGACGTCGATCCTCCGCTGTTGTGGCAGGAGACGCGGAACGGCGATCACCTGCAGAAGCCGGTTCTCGGGGTCGATTGGTATGATGCCGGGAGCTATTGTCGGTGGAGCAACAAACGGTTGCCGACGGAGGCGGAGTGGGAAAAGGCGGCTCGGGGAACGGATGGTCGCATGTATCCCTGGGGCAATGCGCCCCCGGCGCCCCGCCATGCGAACTTCGGACGGGAGAAGGGGCAAGGCTATTCGGCGGTCGCCACGGTGGGAAGCTTTGGCGACGGGCGGAGCCCCTACGGCGTCCTCGACATGGCGGGCAATGTGTGGGAATGGGTCGCAGATCGCTACGATGAGCACTACTACCAGCACAGTCCCGAGAACAATCCGCGAGGACCGGCTTCCGGGCCATTGCGCGTGCTTCGCGGAGGAGCATGGAACAGCGCCGCACCGATCATTGCCGCGACCAACCGCAGTGCTCATGTCCCGTCCGTGCGGAGAGGGGATGTCGGGTTCCGGTGCGCCCGCGATGCGCCGAAGGAATCTCCTTAGGATCACGTCCGCCTGTCGTTCGTGCCTGGCTGTCCGCGATCGTGCCCGGCTTCGGCTGTCTCGAAACGGCAGGTAGAAGTACCGGGCAGTTTACCGGGGGAAGCCCAAGCATGCTGCGGTTGTCGGCGGGCCGGGAGCGGATCAGTAGTTATTCGCCCTAGGGTCTCCATCCGCCCTGGCACTAGAATCGCGAAGCGTCAGCGAGATTGGCCATGCCGGCATTTGTCCCGTACACGCTCGGGCAGGCGCCTCGGACCTACGTCACCTGTCCGTTCTGCTCTTCGCGACTCTGCCGCCGTTCCGTGCGCCGAGGTCGCATGGACACGTTCAAGCCGTTGTTCGGTGTTTTTCCCTGGCATTGCCGGTCATGCGAAAAGCGATTCTATCTGCGAAAACGCTCGTAGCGGCGGGGCGAAGCATCGACGCGCCAAATCGTTGGTCTATCAAATGAACCCCGCGAGCTTGGCCGCATTGAAGAGGATCAGCGCCAAGGCGATGGAGACGGTGACGACGCCGGTGAGGAGA
Organism: Nitrospira sp.; assembly: GCA_035760745.1. Taxonomy (GTDB): domain Bacteria; phylum Nitrospirota; class Nitrospiria; order Nitrospirales; family Nitrospiraceae; genus Nitrospira_C. Next base: position 3,056 of record DASTSI010000219.1, read on the forward strand.
CCCACCAGTGACGGCGATGCCACGTGCCCGATCTTGGTTCCCGCCGTCATTCCAATCAGGCTGCCGAGCACGACCAGGCTCGCTGCGCGCTTGTCGAGCACGCCGAACTCCAGGTGTCCCGCGACCCCGGTCGTGGCGATGATCGTGATGATGGACAGCGACGTGCCGATCGCGAGCCGGGAGGGAAACCCGAGCGTCAGCACGAGAGCCGCCACGATCATGAAGCCTCCTCCCACGCCGAAAAATCCGTTCAACAGGCCGATCCCCAGACCCATGCCCGAGGCTTTGATCCAGCACAGTGTGGAAAACCGTTCCGGGCAGGAGCCGGAAACCGGCTCGCGTTTCAGGAGTGCGGTTTGCCGCGCGACGAGCCATCGGGCAAGCAGGAGCAGGCATCCGAATCCGATCAGCAAGATCTCCTTCCGGATCACGTGATGCCCGTAGGCGCCGACCCACGCTCCAATCATGCCGGTCCATGAGAACGCGAGTGTCGCCCGCCCGTTCACTTCTCCCGCGCGCGCAAAGGTCCAAGTGCCGAACAACGAGGAGGCCGCGACCACGACGAGCGACATGGCGGCCGCCTCTTGAACCGTCATGCCCGCGATGTACACGAGCAACGGCACGGCGAGAAGCGCCCCGCCGGTCCCGGTCATCCCGAGCTGCAAGCCGATCGGTACCCCGGAGGCGACCGTGAGGATCGGTTGCCACGCCGTCATAGGTTCGACTCGTTCGCGGTGAGTGCGGCCATGTGTGCCGTCAGGCGACCCATACATCATCTCCTCTGCCTGGAGGTCTCTTGTATCATGAGATGGTGAGCGGCGGCACAACGAGAAAGCCGCTCGCTCCATCGACCAGCCCATGCAGCTCTCCACGCTCTATCTTGAGGAAGACGACTCCTTCATCCGCCTGACCGGCGGGCTCCGTCGCCGCTATGGCGGCGACCTCTCGTTTCCGGCTCTCCCTCGGCATCGTGCGGTCGTCATCGGGAATTTCGTCCAAAGCATCGACGGCGTCGTCTCGCTCAAGTTGCCGGGGAAATCAGGAGGGGCCGACATCAGCGGGCGAAACCAGGAAGACACCTTCGTCATGGGACTCCTGCGGGCGGTCGCTGACGCGGTCTTGATCGGCGAGGAAACATTCCGGACCGCGGCCGGCCATGTGTGGACTGCCGACTTCATCTATCCCGAGCTGGCCGAGGAGTTTCAAGCCTTCAGGCGGGAACTGGGAAAACCCGCTCCACATCCGATCAACGTGATCGTGAGCGGCGCAGGGCGCGTCGACTTGCAGCAACCCTTGTTTCGGCGCGACGACGTCAGGAGCCTCGTCCTGACCACCAAACAGGGAGAGGAGGCGTTGAAGATGCGATTCGGGCGAGTCTTGCCCGCGCGGGTTCACGTGCTTCCCGGCGAGCGGTTGATCCGCTCACAGGACATCGTGGCGAGCCTGCACAGTGAATACGGCGTCCAGTGTCTGCTCCACGAGGGCGGCCCGATGCTGTTCTCGTCGTTCTTGGCCGAGCGGGTGGTGGACCAGCTGTTTCTGACCATGGCTCCGCAAATTGTGGGGCAGGGCCGCCATCGCGAGCGGCCGGCTTTCTCCGGCGCCGCCTCGTTCGGGGCGGATGACGCCTTGTGGACGCGACTGGTGTCGGTAAAGCGAGCGGCGACCGGCCATCTCTTTCTCTGCTACCGGTTTGCTTCGGCGCCTTGACCGGCCTGCCGCTTCGGATCTCTACGAAAGGACACAATCCGGCTTGTCCTCCGTACTTCCTCCCGTCTTATTCATAAAACGCTGCGTAGGACTACCGGGATCGGTTGTGACACTGCCCGCAGCGAATCACGACCTGTACACCGAGGATCGCGGTTCGCGTTATCGGCAGGAGGATCGGTGGTGGAGCGCACCATGTCCGATGGTGAACGGATACGCCTTCTCCTTGTCGACGGCTATCAGGAGGATCGACGGTATTGGGCCGAGCGGTTCAGCCTCTCGACCGAGCGATATGAAGTGGTGGAAGCGCATGACGGACAGGCCGGTCTTCAACACTGCCGGCAGGGGCTGGTGCATTGCGCACTCCTTGAACTGCTGCTTCCTGACATGCCGGGCTTTGAGGTGCTCCGCGCGCTGGTGCAGATGGCAGGCAGTCCAAGGTTCGGGGTCCTTGTATTGACCAGAATTGAGTCGACTTCCTTGCTCGATCTCGCCAAAAGGAACGGCGCGCTTGCAGCCTTCACGAAAGCGCGCACCTCGCGTCTCGACCTGGATTACGCCATCCTGGGCGCCATGTATCGCAACGGCCGCCGCCAGCCGCAGGGGAATGGGCCCTGAAGCGGCCGGGATCCCGGTCGGGACGGTGTTGCCTCCCTGCTTGACCCTGTCCCTGACCACATTATAGATTGGCCCCGGCAAAACGGACTTTGACTCCCGATCCTCTCGGTAGGAAGACGGGTCACGCACGACGGGTCACGCACGAATGAGGCGTTCTATCAGTCGGACGGTTCTTCTCCTCCTCGCCGTCTGGCTGCTGACCGGCGGGTTGGCGCTCGCCGATTCGTTCGGGACAGCGGGCATCGCCCAATCGCCGCTCCAGGACAATAATCAGGCGCTCGAAACGGAGCTCGACGAGTTGCGTGGCGCCGCGGATGGCGTGGCGGTTCCCGTGGGACGTCTTTCCCCCGGAGGCGACCGCTGTTCGACGCTGATCGGGATCCTCTTCGATACCCCTCCTCAGGCCGCCGGGCGGCCGCTGCATGAAGTTCTCCGCATTTTTCGGATTTAACGTCCCGCCGTCGCGTTCTTCGATTCGACTCGATCCGTAGTGACAGCGCTGCGTCGGACGACTGTGAGCCGAAGCATTCGGCATCGCAGGAGATAGCGCGGGAGGGGCGGTCATCCATGCTTGAACGTGTCATCAGCTTCTCGTTGACCCAGCGGTTCTTTGTCTGCGTCATGGGGCTGGGGCTCCTCTTCGGGGGGCTCTACGCGTTCCACGTCCTCGATGTCGTCGCCTATCCGGACCCCTCGCCGCCGATGATCGAGGTGATCACCCAGTATCCCGGCTGGTCGGCGGAGCAGATCGAGCGCGCCATCACCCTTCCGATCGAGATCGCGCTGCAAGGCATGCCGGGTCTCACCGATATTCGGTCGCTCTCGATTTTCGGGT
>DASTSI010000220.1:0-30381 GCA_035760745.1 Nitrospira sp.
CAGCCTGCACGGTCTCCGCAAGTCCTCCCCCTGAGGACGCCTCGGCGGCCCCATCTTGATTTCGGTCGGCTGGATGGCGATGATCAGAGGGTACCCGCCCAAGCAAGGTGGCAGATGAGGCCGGCGCTACTTCTCGGCAGCTGCATCACGATCCTCGGCATCGCGGCTCCGGGACTGTGCCAGGATTCGCTCCTGTTCGACACGTGGACGCGCTCGAAACTCGACCCGGCCGGGCTGGACTCCTTCATGGATCAACATCGCGCGCAATATACCGACGAGTATTTCGCCTGTTCGCAGGAAGCCCAGCGCCTGCTACGAGACGAGGCGAACGTTCGGAACAAACGGTGCGACTTTTCGGGCGACTCGCGCGAGCGAGATCATTGCAGGAGGGACAACCCATTTCGTGGACTGGACAGCCAGTTGGCCGACCTGGACCGCACAGTTCGCGGGCGCACCCCTTGGCTCGACACCGAGTCGGGGCGCCAGGCCGAGCAAGAAATCCGGAACCGTCAGCAATTCGAGTCATCCTGCTCGGGATCGGCATGCGCCGTCGCCAAGCGAAAGGAAGAGAGGGCTCTACGCGAGATCACGCCCTATCTGCAATGCCCACCGGTACCCCAGCAGGCACTCGACGTCGATCCGAGCTTCCGGACATTTGAGCTTCCTTCTGATCCCGGGGGGTGATCCCGTTCCGAAGGTATCGTACATCCGGGACCGAATGTGGCACGCCGGAGATGTCTCCCTGTCTCCCTCTCATCTTCCCGGACGTTCGCGACGCAGCATAGGCTCGGCGACAGGTGAAGACCCCACCCCCATTGTCGCACGGCAGGAGTGAATCAATCGGCGCAGCCCAGTTCCTTCATCGGCCGCACTTCAACGCTGCCGATACGCGCCGCAGGGAACTGCGAGGCGATGCGGATCGCCTCGTTCAAATCTCTCACGTCGAGCATCAAGAACCCGCCCAATTGCTCCTTGGTTTCGGCAAACGGACCGTCCGTCACCGACACCTTGCCGTCACGCATGCGGACGGTGCTGGCCGTTTTCACCGGATGAAGCGGTGATGCGGCAAGCAGCTGCCCGGTGTTTTGCAGGTGCTGGCAATAGGCCATCGACTCGTCGGACAACAGTTTTCGGTCGCCTTTCGGCATCGCGTTCAGGACCGTTTCCTCCAGGTACACCAGACAGAGGTATTTCATCGCCTGCTCCCTTCAATAGTTCCACATCCCATTTCCATAGGATAGTCGTCGCCCCCCCGTGAAATCGACAGACACCGTATCTCCGGGCCCGATGGGGTCTGGAGAGCCGACGGTCGTCATGCCTGCTGCGACGATCGGGACAACGTGAATGGAGCCGAGACCGGACGCGGCGCCGAAGCCGCAATGAAACCCCTCGGGGATCGGCGGGATGTGCATCGTCATGCCGTCACCAATCTCCCGAGGAGTCGGCTAGCGCTTTTCGCTCGATCGTTTCAGAAAGTCGGACAGCTCGCTGGCATGCTGTTCCGTTTCGCCCAGGATGTCGAGCAAGATTTCGCGAGTGATCAAGTCCTTATCGCCCAGCTCGCGAATCAACGCGGTGTAGGCTTCGACCTGCCGGCGCTCGAGCAGCAAATTCTCAATGACCATCTCGGTGATGGTCGTCCCCTGCTCCGGATGAACGCCGACCGCGGCCGCCTTCCCCGCCAGTTCCCGCAAATCGAAGATCGGCACGCCGCCCAATTGCTGGATCCGGCTGGCCAACCGGTCCGCATGGGCCAGTTCGTGTTCGGCATGCGCCTCGAACTCCGGTTTCAGGCTCGGGGAGAACAGGGACACGGCCATGTACGCGTGCTGCTTGTACTGCAGGTAGCTCGTGATTTCGGTGGAACGGAGTCGATTCAGCGATTGCACCACCTCCTCGGGCCGCGCGAAATACTGCTTGGTGATCGGCCCCTGCTCGACCGCGCTGCGAATCTGCTCATCCGTCGCGCCCGCTTGATCCATCAACGATCGTTCCATGGCGTTCGTCCTCCTTCGGCGTCGTCCGCCGGCACGGTGAATCGTCAGGCCGCTTTCCGGCTGTAGAGGTCGTTGGCCGACCCTGGTTTGAACGGCTGTATGTCGGGTTGATCAGGAAGTCCCTTGCGAAAGGGTCCGCTGCGAGGCGGCGCCATCCGGCTGGCTCGTCGTGCCTCCAGTGAGAGTCGCATTGCTCGTCTTTTTTTGGATTTGTTCCGTCCGCCCTTCTTCTTTCGCTGCTTGTGGTTGGGCATTCAGCACCTCCCTGAAACAAGGGATTGTCCCATGAACCAAGCGCACCGGCCCACTGGTGAAGGCTCTGGATTCGAGATATAGCGCCGGCCACGACGGGGCTAGGGAGTCTCCCAGAGGACAGGAGAAGAAGCGATTGGTATCGTGTGCGATGCGACTGGCTCGGATTCCGGGTCCGAATCCTGATCCTGATCCGGGACCGCTCCCTCCGGAGCCGGACCCGTTTCCGCCTCCCCGGCCGCCGCTCCCGGACCCTCAACCGCTTCCTCCCACTCCCCCGGTGCGGCCGCCGACTCCGCAACTAAGACGATTGCGTGGATGGTCTACGCGATCGAACAAGGAGGGCACCATGAGCTACTTTTCTCTCATAGGGTTCACCGCCGTTTCGATCCTGTTCACCGCAGCCCTTGTCTCCGCTAATCCCAGTATGCTCCCGAAGCACGAGGGGTATCCGATGGGCAAAGCGACCGATCCCGTGACAGGCCAGCCGTTGAGCAACGATCCGGGTCAGACCAATGCGTCGGGAGAGAAGGCGTTACGACAGTCCGCCCTGGCCGACGACCAGCACTCGCAACAACGGCTGGACAACGCCAGCGACCTGCGGGTTTTGGAAAAGCCGGGCGCCGGCATGCTGCCGAAGGTTCAGGGTCCTCAAATCAAGATCGAACCGCCGGTGAAGGAAGCAACCAGGGCGCAGGCGAACCCGACAGAATGACCTCCCTGGTGCGAGCGGCATCCCGAGGACGGTGACGGGGAAGTGCTACAGGCCGAATGCGGTTCTGATCTGCCCAACGAGTTGGTCGGGTGTCAGTCCGGCATCGAGCACCACCGCATCGGCCGGCTCTTCCAGCGTCTGAAGCTGGCTCTGGAGGAGGCTGGTTCCCGCAAAATGGCCATGCCGGCCGGCAAGACGACACTCCAGCAGTGGACGGGGCGCCTTCAAGTATGCCAGCTTGACCGCCACATGATCCCCACCTGACACCGCGTCACGGTACGATTGCCTGAGCAGCGAGCAGGCGAGCACGACGTCTAAATCGCCCGACACCCAGCCGAGGACTGCCCGACGGAGGTCCTCAAGCCACGGCCGCCGATCGGTCTCGCTCAGCGCGATTCCCCGGGCCATCTTGTCGATGTTCTCCGACAAGTGGAACTCGTCCGCGTCGCAAAAATTCCACCCCAACGAGGCCGCCAAGTGCCGTCCCACCGTGGTTTTCCCTGCGCCGGCGACGCCCATGAGCACGATCACCATAGGTCATGCTCCGCACGGCCGTCTGCTGAGAGACTGCCGGCGGCCTCCGCCGATCGACGGTCCCTCCTGTTCCCCCACACCCCGACCGCCGCCATCGTGACCAGCGAGCCGGTGAACGCGGCGAGCATGTCCTTTTGTGCATCCCATTCGTCGCCCTGCGTCCCGAGATACGCCGCGCCCAATTCCGGGCTCACTCTTTGGGCCACGATGGCTTCGATGATCTCGAACAGCGCGCTCTGCGCCAGCATCCCGCTCACCGGCAGATAGTAGGACCAGAGCCCGCGAATGCCGGCGCGACGTATCAGCACTTCCCGCAAGGGATAGACCATCAGCAGCCCAAAGGCGAAGTGCACCAGCCGATCGAAGGGATTCCTCGCAAGGTCGAACATCCGTTGCAACCAGAAACCGAAGGGGACTTCCGCATAGGTATAGTGCGCACCGACGGCATGCAGCGTGAGGAAGACGGTGATCAGAATGTACGACGAGGAGGAGAATCGGAACCGTCGACAGGTCAGCAGGAGCGCCGCGACTGCAGTGAGCGCCAACAGATTCTCGAGCAACCAGTCTTCTCGATCATGCGGCGCGATTGCCAGCACGATCCAGAGCCCTGCATACCAGGCGGCAAGCCCCAGCAGCAGTCTGGTCCTGTCCACGGAGCACCTCTACGGGATCAGCGGGAGGAATTCGTCATGGCGTCGGACTCGAGCGTCGGGGACCACGTCCGTCCGAGACGGATGAGCAGCATGAGCGCGACGCAGCATAGCGAGCCGTACAGCGCGGCCGCCATGTCCTTTTGCGCATCCCAGATGTCCCCTTGCGAGCCGAGATAGGTCAGCCCCAGTTCCGGATGGACGACACGCGCCGCCCAGGATTCGATGATCTCCCACAGGCCGCTCAGCCCGAGAATCGTCATGACGGGAAGATAGTACAAGAGCCAACCACGTAGCGCCGAGGTGAAGCGGACCAATTCCTCGATCGGATAGGTGAACATGAATCCGAAACTGAAGTGGACGATCCGGTCATAGTCGTTCCGCCCGATGTGAAAAAGCTGATCCAACCAGCCTCCCACCGGCACGTGGGCATAGGTGTAATGCACCCCGATGGAGTGCAGGGTGAGAAAGAGCGTGATCAACACGTACGACCGGTGAGAGAAGGGCACATAACGATGCGTGCAGACCAACAGCAGGACCAGCAGGCCGGGCAAGATGCTCGAGAGAAGCCAAAACTGACGGTCGGCCGGCTCCCAGGCGGTCCACGCGGACAGCGCCGCGTACCAGACGATCAAGGAAACAAGCAGTGTCTTATTCCAACGCTTCATCACGGCTCCTGGCATTCCGAGAAACGCTCAGAGCAACCACGCGCTCAGCCTCAGGCTCGTCGGCGGAGAAAACAGCTGTCGGTGTGATCATTGACCAGACCAACGGCCTGCATGTAGGCATAGACGATCGTGCTGCCGGCGAACCGAAACCCGCGTCGTTTGAGATCCTTCGACAACGCGTCACTCTCCGGAGTATTGGCCGGAATATTGGCAAGGGTCTTCCATCGGTTGATCTTCGGCTTCCCGCCGAGGAAGCGCCAAACATAGCGATCGAACGAGCCGAATTCCTGCTGAACGGCAAGAAACGCGCGGGCGTTCGTGACTGCCGCCTCGATTTTCAGGCGGTTCCGGATGATGCCGGAGTCTCCCAAGAGGGCGGCTTTCTTCTTGGCGTCGAATCGCGCGACCTTGACGGGATCGAACGCAGCGAATGCAGAGCGGTACGCTTCGCGCCGGCGCAGGATGGTTTCCCACGTCAATCCGGCTTGGGCTCCTTCAAGGAGCAGCATTTCAAAATGCTTTCGGTCATCGTGGACCGGCCTTCCCCACTCCTCGTCGTGATAGCGAATCAAATGCGGCTTGTCGCGGGCCCACTCGCACCGGCTTTTTGCCCGATCCATCGCTTAGTCGGCAATCTCCACTTTCTTGCCGGTTGCCTTGGCACGTTGCAGGCACTCGGCGTCGGCGACGGAGCAGCGTAGGGTATCGGACTCGGCCTCGTCCACGATCTCGACTTTCTTTCCCTGGGCCTTGGCCTGCTTGAGACAGACGGTATCCGTGGCGACGCACTTCACGGTATCCGGGACGGGCGACAGTGACGATTGAGTAATGATGCTGACCGGCTTGCCCTGATCCTGGGCGCGCCTCAGACATTCCCGGTCGGTCGCCACGCATTGCACGGTGTCCTCGGTCTTGTTGAGTCCCTTGTCGATCGTCTGATCGATACGCTGATTCACGCGATCCTTGGCTTTGCGCTCCGCGCTGTCCACTGCACGGTCGAACATTTTGTCGAACAAACCGTCCGCCAGCGCGGGAGAGACCGCAGCCGGCAACGCACAGATGAAGATCGCGATCCCAATCAGACGGGTGCGCATGGTCGTCCCTCCTTGTAACCCGGCGAGCGGTCGCCAGAGCGTCGCCAGAGCGATTTACTGTAGCACAAGGCCGCCGCCCAACGCAGCGTACAACCGCACGGGCCCTGGCCCTGTAAGGTGAGCATCCGATGCGAGAGGGGATGTCGTCAGAACTGGACGTAGTGGTAGGGGCCGAAGGTGCGCCGGCACCCGACGAGATAATACTGACCGACCGAGGGGACATTGATCGGTTTCACCCAGCGAACATCGAATACCAGAAGCGTTTTCCTTCCGAGACTTTGCGACGTGTGGACTTCGAGCAGTTTCGTCGGTGCCGGAGCCTGGTCCATCAGCAGAAGCATGCCGTCTTGGCTCCGATCGAGGGCCACGGCCTCACCCGTTTGGGTGACCGGGGCCTGGTCCCCGGACGACTCGCTCGCCTCATAACTGCACGCCTGCCATTGTTCCACACGGGGTTCGCGTCTCCTCTCTCCTTCGTCTTTCGGAGCCGCGCTCACCCGGATGGAGTTCTTCCTCAAACCGGGCTGGCGAACCGCCTGCTCGATGCGGGCGCGATGCTGATCGAAATGGGTGATCAACGGAACGTCTCCACCGTTGACCGCGCATTATGCGCCATTCGCGCGAGATGCGCAACCGACGGCATGGGAAACCCGCCGCCGGTCGCGCCGGTTGCTCAGCGAACCGAAGCATTGCTCAGGCTCGTTGTGCTTCGAACAGCGCGGTCACGGTTTGGATCTTGTCCGCCTGGTCAGCGGACTTGTCCGGCCGATACCGTTTCACCCGCGCAAAACGGAGCGCGAGGCCCGCGGGATAGCGCGGCGACTGTTGGATGTCGCTGAACGCGATTTCCACGACAAATTCTGGCCGCACAAATACGGTGGACCCGACACGGTGCGTTTCGAGGGCCAACAGACGCTCGGTCTGCCAGCGCAACATCTCGTCGGTCAATCCTTTGAACGTCTTGCCGAGCATCACATATTGGCCGCTCTCCGGGTCGCGGGCCCCGAGATGAAGATTCGAGAGCCAGCTTTCGCGGCGCCCGTTCCCCCATTCGGCAGCGAGGACGACCAGGTCCAATGTCGCCGCCTCCTTCAGCTTGAGCCAATTCGAGCCGCGCTGGCCCGCGTGGTAAACGGCGGTCAACGACTTGGCCATCAGCCCCTCGTGGCCGGCGGCGCGGGCAGAGTCGAAGAAGGCGCGCGCCCTCGCCGGATCGGCGGTCTCCAGGCTCGGCACGACGGCCGTTCCTGCCGCCTCGACCAGCCGCGCCCTGCGTGCCCGGTACGGCTCCGTGATCAAAGAAGTCCCCTCCAACGCAAGGGCATCGAACATGAACGGCGACAAGGGAATCTCGCGCTCGAGCGCCGCCACATCCTTCTGGCGCCCCAGACGTCTCATGGTGACCTGAAAGGGGTGCGGCCGCCCGTCGGGACGCAGGCCGAGCGCTTCGCCGTCCAGAATGGCCTCATGCGGGGTCAAGCGACGTGCCCACGTGACGATCTCAGGCAGACGGTCCGTCACATCCTGTGACTGCCGGGTAAAGATACGCACGTCCTCACCCCCCTTGTGGACCTGGATACGGGCACCATCGAGCTTGTATTCCCATGCGGCTTCCCCGAGGCGGCCCAGCGCTTCCGCGACGTTCTCGGCGCTGTTCGCCAGCATCGGCGATATCGGCGTGAACAGTCGCAGCGAAAACCGGCTCAGTCCCGTTGTTCCCTCTTCCAGGGCCGCACGGGCGAGGGCCCCCACATGGGGGGCGAACATGGAAGCCTGCCGAATGTCGCCGGAGGCAAGACGAGAGGCTTTCGCGATCGCCTCCAACAGCAGACCTTCAAGCGCGCCCTGCCTGATTTCCCCGACGAGGAGCTGCCCGAGGAAGCGCCGCTCATCAGGCGTCGCAGAGCGAAACAACCGGGCAAGCTTGTCGTTCCTTCTTTCGGCGGACCCTGCGCCTTGTTCGGCCAAGACCTCCTGACAGACCCGATCGACATCGGTGAGCGTCAAGGGATTGCCGATTGCCGCTCCCTCGGGCATGGCCCTGCGAATCAGGCTCCATCCCACGCCAATTTTTCCTTGCGGCAAGGAGCCGCTGAGATACAGCGCGGCAAGCTCGATTTCTCCTCCCTGCGCCTTCGCCAGTACCTCGGACAACAGCCGAACTTTCTCGGATTTCTTTGTCGTGGCGCGCACTCGCTCGACGGCTTGGACCAACTCGGCCAACAACATACAGCTATCTAACCACATGTTACGGCTGATGCGCTGAGGCCGGCGGCGCCGATCCGAACGATTGATTCAGATCCAGGGTCCGATTACGATGATCCGAGGCCTCATACCGGGAGGGATGCCATGTCACGGAGCGTTACGGTTGCCGTCTTGTGCTTGTGCCTGTCGCTGACTGCGAGCGGCTGCAGCTACCTTTTTTACCCGCACGCCAAGGAGTTCGCGGAAAAGGCGAAAGGCGGTACGCAAGTGGACACCCTCATTAACTTGACGGACATGATGGAGCGCAGCGCCGCGTCCGCCAAGAGCGGGAGAGGCTACGATCAGCCGTTGAACGACCTGCACAACGAATTTCACGCGTTCGATGATTCTCTCTGTTCCGTCGAGAAAGCGGTGAGAGCACAGCCGGCCCATGCGCTGGCGGTGACGCACAACAAGGAGCTCTGGGCGATTTTCAAGCGGCTATGGAAATTCAAGGACGAGCAACCCCAGCGAGAGCAGCATCTGGACCTGTTCGTCTCGGAAGTCCGTGAACTGCGCGACACGCTGACGCAGATGAAATAGAGGACCGATCATGGCGGAGTTGACACCCGAGCAGATCATCGAAGGGCAGCAGCGCGACTGGAACCGAGTGGCCGGTGGCTGGGAGAAATGGGATGCGTTTTTCGACAGGCAGATGGCGTTTCTGAACCATCGCATCGTCGGCGACGCCCGGATCCACCACGGCATGCACGTTCTCGACCTGGGTTCGGGCACCGGCCACCCGGCCCTGCTGGCGGCCCAGACGGTCGGACCCTCCGGGACGGTCGTCGGCATCGATCTGGCCCAACAGATGCTCGACGTCGCGGAGCGGAAGGCCAAGCGTCTGGGCCTCTCGAACGTCACGTTTCGCACCGGCGATATCACGATGCTTCCCTTCGCTCCCGCATCGTTCGACGCCGTCACGAGCCGTTTCTGTCTGATGTTCCTGCCCGATGTGCCTCAAGCACTGCGGGAAATCGCCCGGGTGCTCAAGCCCGGGGCATGGGTCGCCGCGGCCGTCTGGGCAGCGGCGGAAAAGAACATTTCATTTTCAATCACGATAAACGTGTTGAAGCAATTTCTTGAAATCCCGCCCCCCGATCCGAAAGCGCCGGGACTATTTCGGCTTGCCGGGCCGGGCGAGCTCGCCGGCATGTTCGAACAGGCGGGATTGGTCGCTCTCATGGAGCAGGAATTTCAGGCCGAATGGTCCTATGCCTCGCCGGAAGAGTACTATACGAGCGTCGTGGAATTGGCCGCTCCGATTCAAAACTTGGTGTTGAAGCTTTCTGCCGGTCAGCAGGCCCGCGTGAAGAGCCTCGTGATCGAGGCGGCTTCGAGGTTCCAGCGGAACGGCCCCGTGACGTTTCCCATCACCGTCCGCATGGTGGCCGGCCGTAAACCGACGTAACGCCAGCATGCCGACACACGCAGCATCCGAAGAGAAGGCCCCGCTGGTCGAGTTGGCAAATAACGGCATGGCGACGGCATGAAGAGGCTCTTGTTCGCTCGTGTCGCGGCGGTCGCCTGCCTCTCGATGCTCACGCTGCTTCCGGCGCAAGGCGAGGAAGCTCCGGCGTCCCTGCTCTGGCGCGATGTCCCTTCGCCGTCGCAAGACCCGCCCTTGCCGCCGAGGAAGCCCTGGGTGATCAGGGACCGGGAAATCGTCTTCAATCCGCAGCTGCTCGCCATCCTGAAGGATGCCTCCGCCAGACCCCACCCACCCCTGTTCATCGAACTGTTCCAGGCCCGTCCGTATGAGCTCGATGTGAGCGCCACGGTGTCGCGGCTCAGCGATCTCTCGACGATCAAAGGGACGATCAAGCAGTCGGCCCACGCCACATGGTCGCTGGTGATCAATGGCAGCATCGTGAGCGGGACGTTTCAAATAGGAGACCGCCTATACAAGATCGAGCACGTCCAGAATGGCCGGCATAGGCTCTCTGAAGTGGATCCCGCCAAAATGCCGGCAGAATGACCTCACCTCACTCCAACGGCGTAGCATCGGTTCAGAGTCCTGTGCGAGACTGTGTCATGGCCCCTGCGATTTGGACCATCGGTCATTCAACGCATTCGATCGATGAACTCGTGGCATTGTTGCGGGCGCACGACGTCCGCCAGGTGATCGACGTCCGTACGATTCCCCGGTCGCGGCATAACCCGCAGTTCAATCGCGACCGACTCTCCGGAAGTCTGACGCACGAAGGATTGGCCTATCGGCACCTGCCGCAACTCGGTGGTCTCCGTAAACCGATCAAAGAATCAATCAATACGGGGTGGAGGAATATCAGCTTTCGCGGCTACGCCGATTACATGCAGACTGGAGAATTTGAGAAAGGCCTCGACATGCTGATGGACTGCGCCGGTGGCGCGCACACTGCCATTATGTGCGCTGAAGCGGTGCCCTGGCGCTGCCACCGATCGCTGATCGCCGACGCGCTCGTCGTCAGGGGCTGGACAGTCCGGCACATCCTCTCTGGGACAAAAGCGGAAGACCACCATCTCACTTCGTTCGCGCGCGTCGAGGGGGACAAAATCGTCTATCCTCCAACGGCCGATCAGCGATCATCGCTACCATTGTTTTGAGCGGATGTGGTATGCCTGGCTTGCTGGCCTCGTCCTCGGCCTGCATCTTTTATTCGTGCTGTTCGTCGTGTTCGGAGGTCTTCTCGCATTCAAGTGGCGCATGGCCGCCTGGTGGCATCTGCCCGCCGTCCTTTGGGCGACGCTCGTTGAATTCACCGGCTGGATTTGCCCGCTGACTTCGCTGGAAAACCGCTTCCGGCAGTTGGCCGGCGAATCAGGCTCTCCCTCGGATTTCCTCACCCAGTACTTGATACCCCTGCTGTACCCGGAAGAACTGACCCGAACCGTTCAAATCCTTCTCGGCACGCTTGTCCTCGTCGGCAATCTGATTGTCTACGCAGTGCTGTGGCGAGGATCCCGGCGTCAGGCGCAAAGCTCGCGGTAGAGTGAGAGAGTCAGCTCGGCGGCCCTCTGCCAAGTGAACTGTTTGATCCGCTCGAATCCTCGTTGCTTCATCGTCGCTTGCAGGCCTTCATCTTTCAGCAGACGACCCATCGCGTCTCCCAAGGCGTCCGGATCTTCAGGATCGACCAGTATGGCGGCGTCACCGGCCACTTCTCGCAATGCTGTCGTACTCGAGGTCAAGACCGGCACTCCGCAGGCCATCGCCTCCAGAACCGGCATGCCGAAGCCCTCGTAGAGCGACGGGTAGACGAACAAATCGGCAAAGGAATAGAGGGCCCTAATGTCATGAATGGGCAAGCGACCCGTGCACACGACTCGGCCTTCGAGGCCGAACTCGCGAACGGTGTCGATGAAGTTGCCGAAGTGATGCGTTGGGGAACCGACCAAGACGATCAACCATCGCTCGAGTTCTTTCCCATGCCGGGCGACCGCTCTCAGGAGGGCTCGATGATTCTTTCGCGGATCCGCGCCTCCTACGAACATCACATACGGACGATCGCCGAGGCCCAGGCGTATCCGTAGTTCACGCATGGTCGCCTGATCGTGAAGCGAAACGAATTCCTCCGAGACACCGTTGGGAATCACGCGCACGCGCTCGGGCGACACTTGATAGAGCTCGACGATTTCACCAGCCGAAAATGCTGACACCGTGATAATCGCCCGAGCCTCCGCGGCGACCCGTCGGGCCCTCCGCGATGCGCCTGCTTGCCCGAAAAATTTCTTCGAATACTCGGGATGACGGTCAAGCCACAAATCATGGATGGTCACGACTCCGCCGTAGCGTCCGGTCGTATGAAGCTTGAAGTTGGGTCCGTGGTAGAGATCCAGGCCGTCGAGCCGCCCGCGCCATCGCCTGCCCCACCGGCCGGATTCGATCCATGTTATGCCGGGTGTCCGCATCCACGGGTCAACCCACTCCGGTCGAAACCTCCCGGGCGGTACGTACGCCGAAAACTCGAAACCGTCTCTCTGTTCGAGCATGGCCCGAAGCAGAAAATATGTGTGCCAGCCCACGCCACCGCGGTCCCCCACGATGGAATTGGCATCGATGCCGATTTTCATATGAGTCGCTTCCGATCGCTCGACGCCCGAGTCTAGCTGCCATAGTTCATTGGCGCAACCCGCTGGCATACCGCGACGAACAATGATGAGCAAAGGAACGATGATCGGCATCCTGATGCTCGGGAGGGACTGCGAGGAGGAACGGCCTGCGATCTGTGCCGACGCTCTGGACCCATGAAGGCCAGGATAATGGAGAAGCCGTTGGGTCGATGCCTGAGTTCAAGCCATCGGTGAATCTCGTTCCTTCTGCATAGACGGCCGACTGTTCCTA
Source organism: Nitrospira sp. (assembly GCA_035760745.1). Taxonomy (GTDB): domain Bacteria; phylum Nitrospirota; class Nitrospiria; order Nitrospirales; family Nitrospiraceae; genus Nitrospira_C. The sequence goes on from DASTSI010000220.1 coordinate 12,479, forward strand.
GACAATTGATCATCAATTGCTCGCCGTGGGATTCGTTCGAGTCCCGGGTCAGGGATGGTTTAGAGTGCCCGGAGGGAGACTGGTACACGACCCCTGAACGATCATCGACAGGCTCGGAACCATGGTCACCGAGAAAGCGGGAGTTGCGGGAAAATGTCTGCAACTGTCAGGCGCCACGTCGGGACCACCAATCGTTGCACCTGCCGTCATAGTCTGCTAATGTGTCGCGCCGATAACGAACAGATCGTCCATCGCCTGCATGGTCTGGGACCCCAAAGACCCTTGGAGCAAAAGACACGATCCTCTTGAGGATGCGCTCAAGCAGGCGCAATCTCAATTCAAAAATCTCTTGCCGACCGGGGGATTCAGAAATCTCCTTATCGCCGGACTGCTCATCTTCCTTCTGTGGCAGAGCGCGTTCATTGTCGGACCCGATGAAGAGGGCGTCGTCAAGCGCTTTGGCATGCCGGTGAGAACCGTGGGCCCCGGTCCTCACTTGAAGATTCCCCTGGTCGAAACCGTCCTCCAACCGAAGGTTGCCAAACTGCACCGGATCGAGGTCGGCTACCGCACCGATCGCCAGGGTCGTCAACAGATGATTCCCCAGGAAGCGTTAATGCTGACCGGGGACATGAACATTTTGGCAATCGAATTCATCGTCCAGTACAAGATCAAGGAAGCCTCCGAATATCTCTTCAATGTCGCGGAAATACAGGACACCATTGGCAAAGCGGCCGAGGCCTCCATGCGGGAAGTCATCGGCAAGAGCAAAATCGATGAAGCGTTGACCACCGGCAAGGCACAGATCCAACAAGACGCACAAGACCTGCTGCAAAAAATCCTCGACCAGTACCTGGCCGGCGTGCAGATCGCCGCCATCCAGCTTCAAGATGTGGATCCGCCGGAAGCGGTCGCAGCGGCTTTTAAAGACGTAACGAACGCGAAAGAAGACCGAGAAAAGCTCATCAACCAGGCCATCGGCTATCGAAACGATATCCTGCCCAAGGCGAAGGGTGAAGCGGCCCAGATGGTGAATCAGGCGAAGGGCTACGCCCAAGCACGCGTCAATCGCGCGCAGGGCGAGGCGAACCGGTTTGTGGCCACGCTGAAGGAGTATAACCAGGCCAAAGATACAATCAGCAAGCGCATCTATATTGAGACGATGGAGGAAATTCTTCCGAAGGTCGAGAAGATCATCATCGACGGTAAAGCCGGAGAGCGAATGCTTCCCTATTTGCCCCTCGACCGGCTTTCTCGAAAGTCCTCGGTTCGGACGGAGGACACGAAGCCGTGAGCAAACAAGGATTGACCATTGCCGTCATCGCCGTCCTGTTCGGCTTGCTCCTGCTCGGGGCTTCGCCGCTGTTCGTCGTCGATGTCACACAGACGGCCATTGTGGTGCAATTGGGGAAGCCTGTACGAACGGTGACCGAGCCTGGCCTGTACGTCAAAGTACCGTTTGCCCAGGAAGTAACGTACTTCGACAAGCGGTTGCTGGACTACGACTCGGATGCACAGGATGTCATCACGCAGGACAAGAAAACGTTGTTGCTCGACAACTTCGCCAAGTGGCGCATTGTGGATCCGCTCAAGGTGTATCAAAATTTTCAGAGCCAACGGGGGGCGCTTCAGCGGCTGCATGACATCATTTATTCTGAGCTGCGCGTTGAGCTTGGGAGGCACGATCTGCTGGAAATCGTCTCTACGGCCAGGGCGGAATTGATGAAAGTCGTCACGCAACGGGCGAATGAGAAGGCTTCCGCGTACGGGATTGCGATCTTAGACGTACGGATCAAGCGAGCGGACCTGCCGCAAGAAAACGAAAAAACCGTCTTTCAGCGCATGCAGGCAGAGCGTGAGCAGCAGGCGAAACAGTATCGAGCGGAAGGCGCTGAAGAAGCGCAGAAAATCCGCTCTGAAGCTGAAAAGGACAAGGAGATTTTGCTAGCCCAAGCGTACAAAGAGGCCGAGGAGATTCGCGGCGCAGGCGATGCCAAGGCATTTCGTATATATGCCGACGCCTACCGGCAGGATCCGAAGTTTTTCGATTTTACCCGCTCGATGGAAGCTTACCGAAAATCCTTCGATGAGAAATCGATCGTGATCATGAGCCCGGACTCGGAGTTTTTCCACTACCTCAAACAGCGTTAATCTTACGACAACCCTTCAATCTCGCCTGTTCGTCCGTTGACCTCAATCCGCTCCCCTGCTGGCCTTTTCGGCAGTCCTGGCATCAGCTGAATGCCAGAGCAGACCGCCGTGACGAACCCGGCGCCTGCGAGCAGTCGCATTTCCCGGACGGGCAATGTAAACCCGGTCGGACGTCCTTTTAAGGCAGGATCGTGAGACAATGACAGAGGGGTCTTCGCCATGCAGATGGGAAGATGGCCATAACCCATGCGCTCAATCGATTCGATCTGTTGCTCCGCTGCGGCTTCGTATGATGCTCCTTGTGCTCCATATATCTTCGCCGCAATCGTTTCGATCTTCTTCTTGAGCGGCCACGATGCCTCGTAGAGATGCGTGAACGAAGATGGCTGCTCGACCGCGTGCATCACGACACGGGCCAGCTCTTCGGCCCCTTTCCCCCCATCAGCCCAATGCGTCGAGACTGCCGCGCCCACGGCACCGGCTCGCACCGCACGATCACTGACCCATTGGAGTTCTTCCGGGGTATCGTCTTTGAAGGCATTTACCGCGACGACGACTGGGACACCGTGAAGCCTTACATTGGCAATATGCTGTTCGAGATTGGCAAAACCCCGTTTGAGCGCTTGTTCGTTGGGACCTGTCAGAGACGACGGCAGCGGCGCACCTGCCTTTAACGCTCCTCCGCCGCCATGAAGTTTGAGCGCCCGAAGCGTCGCGACAACAACCGCGGCTGCCGGCTCCATCCCGGAGATCCTGCATTTGATGTTGAAGAACTTCTCCGCTCCAAGATCGCTCCCGAATCCCGCTTCCGTGACAACATAGTCCCCACAGCGCAATGCCAGGGCGTCGGAGAGAATTGAACAATTGCCGTGGGCAATGTTGCCGAAGGGTCCGGTATGGACCAAGGCGGGTGTCCCCTCCAATGTCTGCACCAGGTTCGGCAATAGCGCTTCACGAAGCAACCCTGCCATAGCGCCCGCACAATGAAACGCCTCGGCCAGCACAGGGGTGTTGTCGGCCCTGAATCCGATGACAATCCGTCCCAAACGAGCGCGAAGATCCGCTTGGCTCGATGAGAGCGCGAGAATCGCCATGACCTCGGAAGCTTCCGTGATCACAAATCTTCCTGTGCGGTTCTGCCCCTCTCCAGCCAACACGATCTCGCGAAGCGCTCGATCGCTGATTCCCACGGTTCGAGGCCACACAATGCTTCCAGGTTCAAGAGCGATTGCATTGCCGTGATACAAATGATTGTCGACGAATGCGGAAAGAAGGTTGTGTGCCGCCGACACAGCATGTGCGTCCCCAGTGAAGTGTAGGTTGATCTCATCCATCGGAGCAACCTGAGCGTGACCGCCGCCTGTTCCACCACCTTTGATCCCAAACACGGGGCCCAAGGAAGGCTGACGAAGGGTCACGACCGCTCGGCGACCGAGCCGGCTCAAGCCCATCGCGAGCCCAATCGAAGTAGTAGTTTTCCCTTCTCCCAATGGCGTCGGATTGATGGCGGTAACCAAGATGTACCGCCCACAAGCCTTAGCCTTAAGCCGCTCGAGAGCGCTGAGCGAGACCTTCGCCTTGTACCGGCCAAAAGGCGAGAGTTCCTCCGGTACAAGCCCTAATTTGTTTCCAACTTCTTGTATTGGAAGAAGCTTGACAGACCTGGCGATTTCTAGATCAGTCATAGTGAAGCGCGTGAGAGGAGGCGTAATATATCACGAACCTTTGACCCGTTTGCGGGGAGCTCTTCACAAAAAAAGCGCGCTGGGAAATTGATTTGTTCCGCAGCGCGCCCTGAAACAAGTGGCAATTTTGATTTCAGTCGAGAATATATTTCGTCGGGTCGAGTGTTTGTCCGTTCACTTTCACCATGTAATGAAGATGAGGGCCCGTCGCAAGTCCGGTGCTTCCAACCAGACCAACGACGTCACCACGCTTTACCCGCTGCCCTTCTTTGACCAACGATTTGGCCAAGTGACCATAAAGAGTCTCGATGCCATACCCGTGATCTAACTTCACGGTATTACCTAGTTTCGGGTCGAACCCCACAGTTGTCACCCGCCCCTGAGCTGGAGCCTGTACCGGAGCGTTGGCCGCTGCCCCGATGTCTAAGCCATCATGCCAGGCCGGCTTTTCTGTGAACGGAGACACTCTAGGTCCAAAACCGGAGGTCACCCACCCCTTGACTGGCCAGATGGAAGGCGTAGCAGCCCAGCGAGAAGACTTCTGTTCTGCCGCCAAAGACAATTCCTGGAGGTTCTGCTCTTGAGCCTTAGCCTCTCGCGAAAGCCACTCAATGCCGTCTTTCACCGACGCGACAATTTCCTGTTCGCCGACTTGAGCCCCGGCTGACCCACTCTTAACGCCCTCCACCGCCCCGTCGTTTCGACGTCCCTCGCTTATCGGGAAGGAACCGCTATTATCATTATTCCGAGTTCCAGGCGTCAGCGACGGTACGACAAGGTCATAATTACCCTCGGGCAACGGCACATCCTCACCACCTCGGCCATTCACCAGATCCCCAGCCTTGGGCGTCTCTATCCCGAGCATAACCCGTAACCGCTGGTTGACCTCTTTCATGTTCGTGAGCCGTTTCCTAAGATCCTCGATGGCTGAAGCGAACGCGGCAGTCTGTTGGCGGGCACTCATCGCTTCGGAACGGAACGCCGAGAGCTCCCATACTTCGCCAGTCCTGATGACGTAGTGAGAGATAACGAGGAGGTCTGCGAGTATGAAAATAGCTAAGACAAGCAATAACTTGCGAACGAACTTTCGCGGAAAGCTAAATCTGAGAGGCTTAGCGGTCGAGCCGCGGAAGATTACGACCGTGTATGAGTCGCTATTTTCTGCACCAGCCGTTTGTCCCATAACCGTCACCCCTTGTTGCGGGGCCCCCTAGCTGCCTGTTGCGAGTGTACCGATCCAGGCCAGCTCGGTCAACCCCTCACTTCGGTGATGAACAAATCCACTACACATTGGTGGTCTCGTTCTCCACCCACGCAATATACCGTGCCAGGCCACGTTCGGCACTGACACCAAGGATTTCTGGAACTTTATAGGGATGAGATGCCTTGATAGCTTTTTCGAGTGCTGAATACCGGCGCTTGGTCGACTTCAACATCACCAACACCTCTCGCTCCTCCTGTATTCTCCCTTCCCACCAGTAGAACGATCGGATACCGGGCAAAATATTGGCACAAGCGGCGACCCGCTTCTTAACGAGCGCCCGGCTCAGCTTTAATGCATCAGACCTCTTTGGTACTGCGGTAAAAACAATGATGACGTTCTTTGTTGAACGATTACGCATAAATGCGACACTAGCTGTGAAGCAATTTTGAGGCCTACTACGTATTGTTTTGCGAAAAACGCTTTCTTATCAGGAACTTATAGACCAAGACCTTCTTTCTCCCGCAAGGATGCTTAAAGAGGACAAGCGCGATAGATATGACATCTGAGAACAAAGAGTGACAAGAATGCACAAATCCTGTCGCTTTGATGACCTGTGCCGCATCGTCATTGACACTTTCTTTTTATGTCACCTATCATGTTGTCTACTCGGGAAAGAGGGGGGAACAGCCAATGAGTTATGCCATAAGTCCGCGAGAACTGAAGTCGAGACTCGATAATGGGGAGCAATTAGTGCTCTTGGATGTCCGAGAACAATGGGAGTATGACTTAGCGAAGTTGCAAGGTTCTATACTTATTCCATTGGCAACGCTACCGCAGTCGCTATCCAAATTAAGAAGAGACTCGGAAATCGTAGCAATCTGCCACCACGGGATGCGAAGCGCAGACGCGACCAACTTCCTGCTGCAGCAAGGTTTCCCCAATGTGAAGAACTTGGTTGGGGGAATCGACGCTTGGTCCGTCCAGGTCGATGGCGGCGTTCCTCGCTATTAGTCGCTACGTTAACCGTTCCCGGAAATATTCGACTGTTCGCTTAAGTCCATCTGCCAAGTTCATCTTTGGCTCCCAAGACATTTCGTGGCGAAGCTTGGAAGAATCAATGACACTCCGTGCTTGTTCTCCCTTTTTGGCAGGTCCATGAACCTCCTTGCAGGACGATCCTGTATGCTGAACCAGGATACGAAATAGGTCATTAATCGAGGTCTCCTGCCCGGTTCCCACATTGTAAATACCCTCAGTGTCCTGGCCCATTACGGCGAGATTGGCTTCCACGACATCTTCGACATAGACAAAATCCCTCGTCTGTCGGCCATTGCCGTTGATGACTGGTTGTTCATTATTCAGCAGTTTCTGGATGAAGATAGCGACAACACCGGCCTCTCCCTCGGGATCTTGACGCGGCCCATAGACGTTGGCATACCGCAAGCTGACGACTTGCAGTCCGCCGATTCGCTGAAAATAGGACAAGTACTGCTCCCCGCACAATTTACTCAGCCCATAGGGAGACAATGGCCTCGTGGGATGCGTTTCCGGAGCGGGATAGACGTCTTGTTCTCCATAAATCGCCCCTCCGGAAGAGGAAAATACGACCTTTCTCACACCATGCTTGACCGACTGTTGAAGCACATTTAGCGTCCCAAGAATATTTACTTGAGCATCGAACATCGGATCCTCTACGGACTTGCGCACGTCCATCTGCGCGGCTAGATGCATCACCACGTTGGGACGCTCATTTCGATAGATGCGCTCCAGTCGCCAACTTTGGATGTCTGATTTATAGAACCGTGCGGCTCGATTTAGATTTCGCCGCTTTCCGGTGGACAGATTGTCCACGACAATGACCTCATGACCTTCCTGTATCAGTCGATCAACCACATGCGATCCGATGAATCCGGCGCCGCCCGTCACGAGAACCTTCATCTTGCCCCCTAGGTATGGGATGTCATGTCCGATGGATCGGTCATCTTACTACGATAGGAAAACCAAACAAGGATTTCCCGATTCCCCTTTCGCCCTTGTACCGGGCAATCCATGCGACCACGTGCGTCAAGGCCAAGACCGGCCGCAAAGTCAATTACCTTCTTACTGACGCCCTCTCGCTGTGCATCATCACGAACAATTCCTCCTGCACCTACATTTCCTTTACCCACTTCAAATTGAGGCTTGATGAGGGTCACGACCTCTGCACCGGGATGAAGAAATATGACGACGTTTGGCAGGACCAGGCGAAGGGAAATGAACGACACATCGATCACGGCCAACTGGATCGGATCACCCAGCGCGGTCGCATGAAGATACCGAATATTGGTTCGCTCCAGAAGCACCACACGGCAGTCCTGCCGGAGTCTCCAGTCAAATTGTCCATACCCGACGTCGACGCCGAAGACTTTTCTCGCACCCCGCTGAAGAAGACAGTCGGTAAAGCCCCCTGTGGAACATCCCACGTCGAGGCAGGTCAAACCCCGAACGTTGATACCGAAACAGTCGAGCGCAGCGGCTAGTTTTCCTCCTCCACGACTGACGAAGGGAGCGCCTGTTTCGATTTGAACATTCGCCTGCGGGGAAATGAGTTTGGCCGGCTTATCGACGTGGACACCGTCGACGGTGACCACTCCAGCAAGGATGCTTCTCGCGGCCGCCTCACGACTGGTCGCCAATCCTTGTGACACCAGCACGCGATCGAGCCGTTCTTTAGAACTCTGGAGCGGAGTCGCCATGGAAGGGCTAGCAGAAGAATGGGAGGGCGCGATGTGAATTATTCTTCCGACTGCTCTTCGGACGGCGACTTCTCTTCCATTTCATCAGCCTGGGTGAAAGCATGAATCCGTTTCTTGCCGTTCTGTTCCTGAACTAATACTTCCACCTTGCGTTCTGCGTCCTCGAGGATTCTCAGGCAATTTTTGGAAAGACGGATGCCTTCTTCGAAAATCCTCAGCGACTCATCAAGTGGAAGATCACCCTTTTCCAACTCTCCAACAATAGCTTCCAGGCGCGCCATCGCTTGCTCGAATTTTACTCCAGCCACGGTGTCCTCGTCTCTTAGGCCTGGCTCATTATACCTGCGACTCGCGCTATTTTAAACAGACCCATCGGGCACTACTCGCCGCACCAAACAGTCAAATTGCCCGTCAACTATACGCGTCCGAACTTCATCACCGCTGCTGATGTCACCGATTTTCTTCACAACAGTCCCTGCGCCGATCGTGACAATGGCATACCCGCGTCCGAGGACCGATAACGGGCTTAGGTTATGGAGTTGTGCTATCGCCGACTGTACCTGATGCCGGCGGTGAGACGTCACAGCGCGTATTTGATGATGAAGTCGCTCGACGAGAAGGGGAATCACGACTAGTCCTCGGTTTATTTTGTCGAGTGGGCTGTGCTCAATCAATGTCCCGTTTATTCGATCAAGAGATCTCTTATGCGCCAAAAGGCTTGATGAAAGGCCATCCGTCAGACGGGCCACGACCTCATCAGCCCTCTGCGCCTCTAATTGAAGACGAAAGCGGACGTGTCGGAGTTTCAGCCGGCTGGCTTCCAATCGCCGTTGTTCCGACCTGCAATGGCGGCTCACTATTTGCGCCGCCCGCATCGTGAGGCTTCGAAGACGAGCTACGGTCTCGCTCAGTACAGGCACGACGATTTCAGCTGCCGCTGACGGGGTTGGAGCACGTACATCGGCGGCAAAATCAGTGAGAGTGACATCGATTTCGTGCCCAACGGCCGAGACGACAGGGATTCGAGATTCGGCCACTGCGCGAACGACGACTTCCTCATTGAAGCTCCAAAGGTCCTCTTGCGAGCCTCCACCACGCCCCACAATAATGACATCTACGCGACCATCTTCATTCAGGCACTGCACGCCCGCCGCGATTTGGTGCCCCGCGCCTTCCCCTTGAACCGGTACCGGTGCGATGACGACATGCAGAAGAGGCCACCGCCGATGAAGAACCGATAACATATCCCGAATTGCAGCGCCGCTCAGCGACGTGACAATTCCGACACTTTTGGGAAACAAGGGCAGCGAGCGTTTTTTGGCGGAATCGAAGAGCCCTTCCTTTGCCAATCGGCCCTTCAACTGTTCGAACGCCACTTGAAGCGCGCCCACGCCCTTGGGCTCCATCGTCTCAAGGACGATTTGGTATTCCCCGCGCGGCTCGTAGACGGTGAGCCTTCCTCGAGCAACAATGTGCATTCCTTCACGTAACCCGAACAGCAATCGAATCGCAGCCGAGCGGAAGAGCACGGCTCGGATCTGACTTGCCTTGTCCTTCAGACTGAAGTAGACGTGCCCGGACCCGGGCGCCCGCAGGTTCGAAATTTCGCCCTCGATCCAGACGTCCGCAAAATCGGTTTCAAGGGCAGTGCGGATGAAGGCGGTCAGTTGAGTGACCGTGAAGATTTGCCGAGGCAGGGTCGTCTTGACGAGATCGGATCCCGGGCCAGTCATGCATCAATCGAGCATACGAATCCGTTCGATCGAGAGCGCTTTGCCGATGCGAGCATCGATATCCAAGAGAGCAGCACAGAAAACGGTCGGCCCGGCAGCCACCTCGAAGCGGCGCGGCATCCCCGTCAGAAACTTTTCAATCGCTAACTCTTTCTTTACACCGATCACCCCATGCAGGGGCCCCGTCATCCCGATATCCGTGATATAGGCCGTCCCGCGAGGCAGAATCTGCTCATCCGCAGTTTGCACATGTGTATGAGTTCCGACAACGGCGGTTGCCTCCCCATCGAGATAGTGGCCCATCGCCATTTTCTCGGATGTCGCTTCGGCATGCATATCTACCACGACAGCGGCAACCTGCTTTCGAATCCGCGTCAGTTCCCGCTTGGCGACTTGGAAGGGACAATCGAGAGTGGGCATGTATGCACGTCCCATCAACTGGAGAATGGCCACCTGCTCGCCGCTTTTGCTCTCCACCACCACACTGCCCTGCCCTGGCACACCGTCGGGATAATTGGCCGGCCGCAGGAGACGCCGCTCCCGGGGGAAGTAGTCAAGAATCTCTTTCTTATCCCATGCATGGTTGCCTGTCGTGATGGCAGAAAGCCCCATCCCAAACAACTCCTCTGCGAGATCCGGTGTAATTCCAAATCCGCCTGCGACATTCTCACCGTTTCCGACCACGACATCGATTTTTCTCTGGGACACGAGCCGGGGCACTGCGCGAGCGACGGCACGCCGTCCCGGCTCTCCCATGATGTCACCCACATACAAAATCTTCATTTTGCATACTCGACGTAGCGGCTCTCACGAATGACGGTCACTTTGATCTGGCCTGGATAAGTCAACTCCTGCTCGATTTTTCTGGCAAGGTCCCTCGAGAGCTGGAACGACTCATTGTCTGTCATATCGTCCTGGCGCACGATGACGCGAATCTCGCGGCCGGCTTGGATCGCATACGCCTTCTGCACGCCTTTCTGGGAGTGCGCAAGCGACTCCAGCTTTTCAAGCCGCTTTACATAGGATTCGAGCGCTTCGCGCCGGGCTCCCGGTCGCGCGGCAGACAAGGCTTCGGCTGCGGCGACTAACACGGATTCCGGACATATCGGTTCCACCTGCTCATGGTGTGCCGCGATGGCATTGACGATCTTTTCGCTCTCGCCGTACTTCTTGGCAATCTCCGCGCCAAGCATCGCATGCGGCCCTTCCTCTTCGTGACTGACGGCCTTCCCAATGTCGTGCAGCAAGGCGCCCCGCCGAGCCAGGCGGACATCGAGCCCTAATTCCGAAGCCATCATACCGCAGATGTACGCCGCTTCTCTGGCATGGTAGAGGTTGTTCTGCCCATAACTCGTACGATACTTCAATCGGCCGAGCACCTTAATCAATTCCGGGTGAAAATCCGACAGGCCGAGTTCAAAAATAATTTTCTCCGCTTCCTCGTACATGAGCTTATCGATTTCTACCTTCACTTTCTCAACGATCTCTTCAATACGAGTCGGATGGATTCGCCCGTCGTGCATGAGTCGCTCGAGCGAAACTTTCGCAATTTCCCGCCGCAGTGGATCGAACCCGGAGATGATGACCGCCTCGGGGGTTTCATCGATAATCAAATCTATCCCGGTCGCGGCCTCTATCGCTCGAATGTTTCTTCCTTCACGACCGATGATGCGTCCTTTCATGGCGTCGTTTGGAATAGGAACGACCGAAATGGTCGATTCCGACACATAATCTCGCACGACCCGCTGGATCGACGCAGTGATGATCTCTCGCGCCTCCCGCTCCGCATTCTCCCTCGCCTCTTCGAGGGTGCGCTTCGCAACCCCGGCAGCATCCAACCGCGCCTGACTTTCCATTTCTTGGAGCAACTGCTTCCTAGCTTCCTCGGCGGTCATGCCGGCGACCCGTTCCAACGCCTCTCGATGCTCCTTTTCCGCCTGAACGCACGCTACCTCTTTCGCGATCAACCTTTCCTCGCGTTTCGCCAATTCCTGTTCGCGCCTTTGCGCATCGCCGTCCCGCTTGTCCAGGACGATAATCCGCTTATCAATGGTTTCCTCTCGTTGAACAATGCGCTTCTCCGCGGCGGACAGTTCGGCTAACTTGGCCTTCTGTCCTTGCTCCAACTCGGCTTTCGCCTGGAACACCAGGTCCTTCGCCTCGATCCTTGCTTCTCGGACAATGTTTTCCGCTTCTCGCTGTGCATTCTGAAGAACCTGGCGCGCCTGTTCTTCTTCCTGGGCTTTTTTAGCTGCCCTAGAGGAACGACGCATCAGTTCATAGGCTCCGATACCCACTGCCGCGCCCAGGAGAGTGACAATGAGGTAAACGAGGAGTGACGTGGACATAGGACTGGCCCCTTTCAATGTCGAGCGCGAGGAGCGGTTCCTCACGACTCGCGGTGTCAGTACCGATTCACAACACAAAGGGAAGTAGGATTGCAGGCGAGAGGCGAGCGGCTGGACCGGTCTTCAGTACGATTCCAAGAAAACGCTGCGCGGGATGGGACGTGCTAGCCCGATACGTGGTACCTGTTCCATCGTAGCGAGACCCGTGAATCTCCTCGCCATTCTAAAATAGGGGCTGGTGCGTGGACTGTGGACAGAAGAGTCATCGGCCCGAACCGGAAGCACCAAGTGGTCGTACGTTCCGTTAAGGGCTGTTCCAGCCGCCACAAAAAGTTGCTTCACCTCAGCGAGCATGGCCGTCCACACGGCCATGAGATGGAAGAGTACCGCTATGCACCCGTCGCGTCTTAACAGCATCGGGAAATTGACATCCTTCCTACGCCTATGCCGAATCGTCTTCGGTCCAGAATTCGCTCTAATCTCATACCCTTATCGTTGCTCACTGCCATCCCACTACGGAATCCACGATAACAAACGGCCGACGGTCTTTGCAAGCTCCTTTACCGAAACAGCGAAGTGGGAATCTGTTCTTCGATGGACTCCATCAGGGAGTTCATACGTTGCTCAACGTCCGCTTCCGTTTGAGCACGCTTCTTTTCCGCCTCAAAGAGTTGGTGGGCGAGGTTTAGCGCCGTTAGCACGGCGAGCTTCGAGGGAGTCGTTGTGCTCATTCCCTCGGCCAAATGACGCATCTGACCATCGACGAAGCTGGCCAGGCGTCGGATATAGTTTTCATCGCCCTCTCCTCGAATCGCATACCGTTGGCCATAGATTTCGACATCCGTCGTCTTAGTCAAAGGCCACCTCCTTGCGTTCTTCCAACCCCTCTAACAATTCGATCTCGCCCAACACCTTCTCTATGCGCGTCTTGATATCCACACGTTCTCGTTCCCAGCGGCGGTTCGAATCACTCTGTTCGGCATAGCGCTGCCGCATTGCCTTCAAGTCTTCCTCGAGAGCCAGATTTTTCTTCTTGAGTTCGTGCACGAGCTTCACCAAGTCCTTGATTCGCGTTTCCAGTGCATCGAGCCGGTCTAATGCCATTGTCATATACCTCGTAATACCCCACAAATTGTGGGGCACTATAGAAACTTACCCACATATTGTCAAGGAAGTGTCAGAAGTGGTTCGACAGCCGGATATACTCGCGGTAGCTTCGAATGACTCGCTTCACGTATTGTCGCGTCTCTTGATAGGGGATGAGCTCCACGAACTCGTCCGGACTCGTTTGCCGGTACTGAGCCAACCAACTGTTCACCGCTAAGGGGCCGGCATTGTATGCCGCCACGGTATATACGAGATTTCCCGAAAACTGCTCCAGCAACTGCTCCACGTACCGGACCCCGATCCGGATATTCGTTTCCTGATCGAACAGGTCCTCACGCCCGACTGTCGGGATCCCTACTCGCTGCGCGACGGTGTTGGCAGTCGCGGGCATGACTTGCATCAACCCGATTGCCCCCACGCGTGAGACGGCTTTCAGGTCATATTGGCTTTCTTCCCGGATAATGGCCGCGATCAGATAGGGATCGACTCCCCTCGCGCCTTGGAGCTTAATGGTCGATAACAATCCTGTGGGATAGGCAACGGTCCATAACGAGGGCGAAACAATTCCACCCGTCCGCTCCAGTTGATCGCGAAAGCGGCTTCTCGCCAGTCGAAGCGCATGATGATACGCGCCAACTTCATTCAACAGCATTGACAATGCAATAAGTGAGGCCGGCTCTTTGGTATAGCGGTCCGCCAATACGCCGACTTCTCGTGCAGCATCAAGATCCAACCCCAATGCCCTAAGCTCCACCGCCCGCCGGTAGGCGTTGTGTTGTTGGATTTCCGAACGATTGACGGTGGAGACGGTCGCAGCAGCGACTGACGCCGAATCTCCGTTCGTGGTCGTCTCGGGCGGTTCCTGAGTCGTTGAGAGCTGGGTCCGCTCCCGCGCCAACTGGCAGTAATAGGTGTACACAAAGCGCCGGCAGAGTTGACCGAACGTCTCCGCAGCCTGTGCAGGCTGCATCGTTTCAGAAGCCCGTCCCATCCAATACAGTGCTTGCGGCTCGAACTCGCTGTCATGGTGTTCGACTAGAGTCCGCCATATCTCGATAGACTCACGATACCGGCCAGTACGGTAGTACACCCATCCCACTCTCCACAGCGCTTCGGCCCGCTGTGATGACGGTTCACCAAACTTGGCGACGAGTCGATACCGTGCGATGGCATCGTCAAACTGTTTTTGGTCTTCGAACCAGATGCCTGCAAACAGGTCTATCTGTCCCTTTTGTTCGGCAGAGAGAGACGCATTCTGAGCCATGCGGGCGACCTCAAGGAGCTTCTCTCCCTGATTCTGTCGCAAAAGCACGCGGGCCAGCCAGACGGCGGCTTCCTGTGACTCCGAACCGTGATCCTTGAGTAGGCCCCGAAACGTCTCGCGCGCCAAGTCGTACTGTTTCAATCTGACTTGGGCGATGCCGAGCTTAAGCTTTGCTTCGGCGCGTCTAGGAGAATGCGGATCGGCCGCCAAGAACTTTTGCAGCTCTCCGATGGCTTCTGCATGAAAAGCTTGTCCGAGAAAGGCCTGTGCTCTGGTGAGTCGTTCTCCTGGTTGCGGCTGCCATGGTTCACCGCCCAAGTTTGAGGACAGTAATGTCTCCGCCTCGCGCGCCTCGGCGCTAGAAGGAAAGCGAACCCACAACTGCTTGAGTGTTTCCCGTCCCTCAGTAATCCGATTCTCTCGAAGCTCACAGGCTGCTCGGCGTAAGAGAGCGAGCGGGGTGCTCGGCTCCTTGTCGCTCATCTGCACCGCCCTCGCGAACCACTCGCCCGCTTGGGTACAACTGGATGCCTGATACCAGGCTTCGCCCGCCCGATAAGCGGCCTTACCCAAAATGTTCGAGTCCGGCACGGCGAGGGCAATGCTTTCGAATATGGTGGCGGCTTCTTTGGCATCTCCGAGATTGAGCAATGCCTCGCCGATCCATAACCGGATATAGTCGTCCAGGACGGGGAAATCACGCTGCGCGGCTCGAAGATATTGCAACGCGACGGCAGGGTTTCGCTCCACGAGGAGAACGCCGGACAGCAACCCCGCGCGCTTGGCCCATAGCGTCGATGGATACCGTTCTACTACCCGTTGCAGCCGGTCCAGTTTTAGAGACAAGAGCTGATCTTTGCCGAGCGCTTTTCCCAAGCGTTCTTTAGGCACGGCGCCCAAGCGAAAGCAGGACTCGGCGGAATCACAAGATTCGACCTCGCCCTGGCCGGCGGATTGAGTATCTGCGTAGCTCCCCCCGACAGGAAGAAGCACCGCGAGCAGCCAACTGAGAACACGGATCATCATCGTTCGCGATGCCTGAGCATCCATTCGCCCTCCGCGTACCATATATAACAGTCTCCCTTGAGTCTTGCCAGCTCAGGTCACTGTCCGCGACCTTGTTCGGCTTTTTCCCGCTATGTTAGGCTCGATGGATGAGACAGCCGCCGACCTGCATGAACCTGCTCTCGTTAACTGAACCGGAGATGGCTCAGTTCGTTCGGCGTCAGGGATGGCCAAGGTATCGAACCGTACAGATTCTCCGCTGGCTCCATCAGCGTCGTGCGAGGACAATCGCCGAGATGACCGATCTCAGCCGACAGGATCGGGAGGTATTAGGATTCGGCCTAACGATTGAGCGCCCGGTCGTTCGTCGCCTGAGCCGCTCGGTGGATGGGACACGAAAACTGCTGGTGGGTTTGGCCGATGGTCTTACAGTGGAAGCCGTCATGATCCCCGACGATGACCGGCTCACGGTCTGCCTCTCCACTCAGGTGGGCTGCACGCTGGACTGCGATTTCTGCCTGACAGGAACCTTGGGCCTGAAGCGCAATTTAAAGGCATATGAAATCGTGGAACAGGTGTCAGCGGCACAAGACTATCTCGAGCCAGGAGAACGCTTGACCAACCTCGTGTTTATGGGAATGGGTGAACCCCTCGCTAACCTGGAAAACCTCGCCGAGGCGATCAACCGGTTGACGAACCACTCATGGGGGCTCGGTTGGTCTCCTCGACGCATGACGGTATCCTCCGCCGGCATGGCATCCCGACTTGAAGAGTTGGCCTCGCTCGGCGTGAACGTGGCGATCTCATTGAACGCGACATCCGAGGATCAGCGGTGGCAATTGATGCCGGCCATCCAGCGCATTGCCTCATTGAGCGAGCTCCTGGCCGCCTGCCGACGTTATCCCCTCGCCCCGGGTCGCCGTCTTACCTTCGAATACGTGCTGCTGTCGAACGTGAACGATCGACCGGACGATGCACGGAGGCTCGTCAACCTTGTCCGCGGCGTCCGGTGCAAGATCAATTTGATACCTTTCAACGAGTTCCCGGGAACGCCCTACCGGCGGCCGACCGACGAAGCCATCCTGCGCTTTCAGTCCCTGCTCAAAAGAGCTGGACTGGAGGTCTTTATCAGGAAGAGCCGAGGCCAAGACGTCTTGGGTGCCTGCGGTCAGCTTGGCGACGTGCCATCGGTGTCCACTGCCTTGACACAAATTGAATCGCGTTGTTAGCATGCACGGTCTCAGTTCTCTCCCCACTATGGCCCGTCATCATATCCCCCACATCGTCACCGGCATGTTGATGATGCTCATGCTCGTGCTTTGTAACGTCCCACCGAGTCATGCTTCGGATCCGCACGAGTACGTCCTTTCCAACGGCATGAAGGTAGTGATTGTGGAAGTGCCAAAAGCACCGGTTGCGACCGTCCAAGTCTGGTACAAGGTGGGCTCTCGAAACGAGGTAATGGGACGCGCGGGATTGTCGCATATGCTTGAACACATGATGTTCAAGGGGACGAACAAATATCCTAAAGGCGCATTCTCGCGCCTCATCCGCAAAAATGGAGGAATGGACAACGCGTTCACCAGTCAGGACTTCACCGCTTACTTTGAAAATCTTGCAGCCGATCGCGTGGAACTGGCACTGGAGCTTGAAGCTGACCGGATGCAGGGCCTCATCCTCGACCTAAACGAGTTCAAGACCGAGCGTGAAGTGGTGAAGGAAGAACGCCGCCTCCGAACTGAGGACGACCCGCAAGGGGCCCTGGTCGAAGCACTGTTCGCACAGGCGTATATGAGCCATCCTTACCACTGGCCGGTCATCGGTTGGTTCGGGGACCTCGACGCCATGACGCTCGAGGATCTTCAACGCCACTACGATACCTTCTATTCGCCCAACAATGCGACGCTGCTGGTTGTCGGTGACGTGAAGGCGGATCAGCTGCTTCCCACCATCAAGCAACTGTTCGAGCCGATCCCGAGGGGCCCGGAACCCAAATCCGTCGCAACCATGGAAGCAGAGCAGAAGGGGGAGCGCCGGTTCCTGCTGAAGCGAGATGCGCAGGTCCCCTTTGTCATGATGGGATTCCGCGTGCCGAACTTCAGCAGCGAAGACTCGTACGCCCTGGACGTGCTCGAGTCAATTCTTTCCCGCGGCAAAAGTTCTCGATTGTATCAAAGCCTGGTCTACGATCAAAAGCTCTCTCTCGCCGTGGGTGCCGAGTATGGTCTCATGCAAGCCGATCCCGGCTTGTTTTACTTCTACGCGCTCGTCAGCCCGGGTCAGAAAGTTGAA
This sequence comes from Nitrospira sp., assembly GCA_035760745.1. Lineage (GTDB taxonomy): Bacteria > Nitrospirota > Nitrospiria > Nitrospirales > Nitrospiraceae > Nitrospira_C. The sequence continues at coordinate 30,003 of DASTSI010000220.1, forward strand.
CTGATCGAGGACGCGCTACTGAAGGAGATCCGGCGCCTTCAGAATGATCCTCCCACCGAACAGGAACTGCAACGAGCCAAGAATCAAATCGAGGCAGCGCGCGTGTTTGAGCAGGATTCCAATTTTCGGCATGCCATGCTGCTGGGCCAAGCGGAGTCCATCGGCGCCGGGTGGCGAAAAGTCGACCAATTTCTGGATCGCATACGGGCCGTCACGGCAAAGGACGTTCAGCGAGTCGCAAAGCAGTACCTGGTCGAAGATTCACGGACGGTCGGCATCTTGATTCCCCTGCCGGCCAAGCCGCCGGAGACGGGCCCCGTCCCATCCCAGCAGGGGAAATCGTAAATGGTCACTCACAGTGCGGCCCCTATCCCGATAC
>DASTSI010000221.1:0-8918 GCA_035760745.1 Nitrospira sp.
GGTCCTGAGGAGCTCGGGAGGGAGTTACGGTCCTTCGGCGGCGCTGATGGCCGCCAGCTTTGTGAGGACGAGAGCCGCCGATTGGTCTCCGTTCTTGAGCGGCGGAAGAACGAGCGGTCGTTGCTCCTGTCCGAATTGCGCCTTGCTGGCCCAGGCGACTTTCTGGCTGAGATACGCTAAGGCTTCCGCCAACGTCACCTCGCCGTCCCGGTTCGTATCCGACTCCCCTCGGAGAGCCCGGAGGAGGTAGTACGTAAAGAGACCGTGCCGGTGTTTCTCATCCTCAAGAGACCGTCCAAGTCCATTGACCGCCACGACAAACGTCGAAGACGAGCCCGAAGGACTCCACTGCGGTGGCGCTCCTTTGCCTCGCCCGTCCGATCCTAACCGCGACACGACCCCGTCGAACAGCACGACCGTTTGCTTGACTTTCAACCGCCCCAGCGCAGCCTGGAGATCCTTTAGGGGGTAGGCGCGCGAGGTTGTGTTGGTGTTGCCGTCGTAGAGGACGAAAAACACCTCCCCCGCCGGCGACACCGTCGCGTGTCCCGCGAAATAGATGATCACCACGGCGTCTTTGGTGACATGAGCCGGGAGCCAATCCAACACCGCTTCGTCGAGATCGGGCCGGAGCGCCTTCCAATCCTGCAGGAGCCGCACGTTCGACGCGGGCACGCCTCCCAGCGACTGGAAGTACGTCGCGACCAGTTCCGCGTCGGATGCGCCGTAGCGCCTCGACGACAGTTGCTGGTCGCGGTAGGACCCGATTCCCACCGAGAGCAGATAAGTATGCGGCCGCTTGAATTCGGCGGCAGAGGCCGGGATCTGATCGACATCATCGGTTTTGACCCCGGTCGGTTGGATCGAAAGAGACAAGGTCTGCGGGGCGGGAGGGTCGGTGTTTGGATCAGTCACGGCGACAAGCAGTTGGGCTTTCTGCGCCTGCACCGCCTGTGGGAGAGTGGCGGAGAATTCCAGGGAGCGTGATTGGCCTGGCTGCAAACGGCCGAGCCAGAGCGTGGTGGCGGGGAATTGTGCGATCAGCGAGGGCGTGCCGGAGAGCGTGGCGGCGACTTGCTGGATTTCCTGCTCCCCCGCATTGACGACGTCGACCCGCACTCGCACCCGCTCTCCTCCTTCGAACACCAGGTTGCCGTTCTCATCCAACACGGTGGCTTTGAAGGAAATCGCCGTCGGAGTCCGTTTCGCGGCCATGACCGGCGGCGTGCCGGCCGGAAGTTCAGGGTCGGCCGGGCTCTTGACCGGCTCCGGGTTTTTCGCCTGGACAGTCGCGGGGCTTCCCGCGGCTACCTTGCTTGCCGCGCCCTGCGAGACCTTCGTCGCGAATTCGACGGCCGCATTGTGCACAAACGGTTCCAACACGTAGTCGCAATTCTTTTGCACTGCCTCCAAACGGACCCGGTCACGGTACGTGACTTGAATATCTTCCTCTCCAAGCACATTGCCAGCCGCATCGTGATAGGAGGCCAATGCTCCCAGAATGATTTCGGCAGGCGCCCGATCGTACTGAGCATCCATCCGCAGGATAAACGATGACCGAACCAGCTTGACTCGAACGTAGACATCGGCTTTTGCGTCGGATCCGGGTCGGACGACGGACCGAAACGTCCGATGCGTCGCCTCAGTGACCGCATCCTCTAAGGTGCCGCCGATATCGAGCACTCTCAAATGGCCGCAATTATCCGTGTAGTCGGCCTTGGCGTTCATCAAAGATTCGGACAGTTCGAGTGCCGCCGTCTGCGGTAAGCGAGGCCCGAGATCCGGAATGTCGATACGGCTGGAACAGGCGGGCCACAGAGTGGCGGCCAACAGGACAGCGATGAAGGGCGCGAAGGACGCCGAGGCGGTGTCTGGACTTCTCAGCATGGAAGGTGCGTCAACGTACCGGAATCATGAGTCGAAAGCAACTTGTCAGGCACGCCGATGTTCTCTATCCTACCCGCCGGCATGCTGATCCTCGGCCTGAGCAACATGCGCGACGCGGCGGCGGCTCTTGTGGAAGACGGCCGCATCGTCGCGGCGGCCGAGGAAGAGCGGTTTCTTCGCATCAAGCACGTGACGGCCTTGCCCGTTCAGGCGATACGCCACTGTCTCGCCGCCGCGGGAATACGTCTTTGCGATCTCGATGCCGTGGCTGTCCCCTGGAAGTATTGGGAGATCAGCCGCCGGGCGTGGCTGGCCATCGACGGGATGTGGCGCTCGCCGCAGCTCTGCCGGGTAAAGATGTGCCGAAGTGCCGAGCGGCTGTCTCAAGAGTGGAAGGAACTGGTGTTCCTGCGTCGGTACCTGTCTTTCCGGGTGGACGGAACCTCGTGTCCCCCGCCGGTCTTTCTCGATCACCACCTCTCTCACGCGGCCAGCGCCATGCTCGTCTCGCCCTGGGACCGCGCCGCCGTGCTGGTCGTTGACGGGGCTTCGGAATCCCATACGACGACCCTCGCGGAGGCGGATCGATCGTGCATCCGGTTTCTCAAACGTGTGCCCTTGCCCCATTCTCTTGGACAATTCTATGCCGCCATCACCGGGTTCCTGGGCTTCATCCCGGACCAGGACGAATACATCGTGATGGGATTGGCCGCCTATGGCGAGCCGCGGTTCGCTGCGGCGCTGCGACAGCATGTGTTGCCGCTTCAGCCCGATGGAACGTTTCGTTTGCACACCGGGCTCTTGGATTTTCATCTGGCCAGAAAGGGCATCTTTAGCGCCCGCTTCATGGAGCTCTTCGGGCCGCCCCGTTTCCCCCGCGAGGAATTGACCCAGCGCCATCGCGACATGGCGGCCAGCGTGCAGGCCGTACTGGAAGAAACCCTGTTGCATCTCGCGCGGGAATTGAGACGGCTCTCTGGGATAAACCAACTGTGTCTGGCCGGAGGAGTGGCGTACAACTGTGTCGCGAATAGTCGCCTACTGCGCGAGGCGGGATTCGACGAAATTTACGTCCCGCCCGCCCCCGGAGATTCCGGCGCCGCCTTGGGCGCCGCCCTGTGGCTTGCAAATCGACGAGGCGCCTTGACGCATCGTACCGTCATGCGGACCGCCTCCTGGGGACCCTCCTACGACGAACAGGCCTGCCGCGCGGCATTGGGCCGGGGCGGGTTGGAAGCCGAGCACTATTCCGATGAAGAACTCTGCGAGAGCGTGGCGAAGGAGCTTGCGGCCGGCCGCCTGGTCTTCTGGTTTCAGGGCAAGATGGAATTGGGACCGCGCGCCTTGGGAAATAGAAGTCTGCTGGCTGATCCCCGACGCGAGGACATGCGCGCCCTGATCAACGCCAAGGTCAAGCTGCGCGAACCATTCCGTCCCTTCGCGCCCTCGGTGCTTGACGAGCGGGCGAAAGAGTATTTCGATTTCCCGGGCTCGTCGCCATTCATGCTGTTCACGGCTCCCGTGCGTGCCTCGGCGAAGGGAACCATTCCGGCCGTCGTGCACGTCGATGGGTCCGCGAGGGTGCAGACGGTCGACTCCCACGCCAATGGACGCTACCGTCTCCTGCTCCAGGCGTTCGAGCGGATCACCGGCGTGCCGGTGCTGCTCAACACTTCATTCAACGTGAACGAGCCGATCGTCTGCACGCCGGACGATGCCGTCCGGTGCTTCCTGCGGACTGAAGTGGAGTGGCTGGTCATGGGAAATCTCATGGCGCGAAGACCGACGCATCGGAGACCGCCGGGAACGGAGTGAGAGGCTCCTGCATGAAGGACGAGTCTGCAACTCTCCCCTGGGGTGCGCCGTCCTCGACCTTCGCTCTTCAGTCCGCGGGTATTCCGGCCCTCCATGTGCTGCTGCTCATCTTCATCTTCAACTTCACGCTCCAGCCCCTGACCGAGCCGGACTTCGGCTGGCACCTGCGTGCCGGTCTCGACATGTTGGATCACGGGGGGAGGGTGCCGCCGACGGATCCCTATTCCCATACCATGCCCGACTGGCATTGGGTCGAGCATGCCTGGCTCACGGACATCATCGTGGCGATCCTGTACCGGTCCTTCGGCGGAATGAGCGTCATCCTCTTGTTCGGTGTTTTATCAGCGGCCGCCTGGCTGATCGCGGGTGCGACGGCAAGCGCCTCCACCACGGCTCGGCTCGTCGCGTCCGTCTTCTCGCTTTGGGTGGCACTGCCTTACCTTGGGGCGAGGACCCAGCTCGTTTCTCTGCTCGGACTTGCCTTGATGCTGCTCGTGGCGATTCATGCAAGGGACAAATGGACCTGGTCTATTCCGGCGCTCTTCGTGTTCTGGGCCAATCTCCACGGAGGCTTCACAGCCGGCTTGTTCTATTTGGGGCTCATTGCCGTCGGCGGCTGGTTGATCACGACCATGTCGGTACGATGGCCGGCTTGGTTTGCCAATCCCGATGAATCGGTCCTGTCGCGCGAGGATCTGATCCGGATCGCCGGCGTCATCGCGGCGTCGTTGGCGGTGACCTTCGTCAATCCTTATGGCTGGCGGCTCCACGTAGAAATCCTGGACTCGTTGTCGAACGACTTCATGCTCGCCACATTGCGGGAATGGCAACCCCTCTCCTTAGACTCGGCAGCCGGTCGTCGCTATGCCTTGTATCTCATGGTCCTGTCGGTCGCAATGGCGCTTTGGTATCGTCGATTCCAGCCTCGTCGCTGGATCGTGCTGTCCGTTTTCTTGCTCCTCTCGTTCAGACATATGCGGAACATTCCGATCTTTCTGATCATGTCGCTGCCGCTGAGCGCGGAGCTTGTTCAAGCGGCTTACGATTCGCTGTCCTCGCGGCTGAGATTTCTGACACGAAAGGAATGGACTGTGACGGCGGTAGCCGGAACAGCTCTATTGTTGGCGTGGCTGGGCCCCGACCACCTTCAGCATGTCCTTCGGTCGGGAATAGAGCCGGCAAAGTATTTCAGGGACACCTCGTATCCCATCGAGGGGATCGAGTGGATCAAACGGCATCGCGAGGTGATTGGAACGAAGATGTATAACGACTACCGGGACGGAGGCTTTTTGCTTTGGTGGCTTCCGGAGCAAAAAATCTTCATCGACGGTCGGATGCCGGCCTGGGAAATCGGCGAACGGAAAATCTTCCGCGACTATGTGGCCGTTGCGGAGAGCGACGCTCCGGCCCTCACGGTCTTAGAGAAGTACGGTGTCGACTGGGCGCTGGTCAGGTACGACAGTGCCCTGGATCGCGGGTTGGACGGGCAACCGAAGTGGACGCGGGCTTACCGCGACGGCAAAGTGTCGCTCTATGTGCGGAAGTAGGACAGAGACGGTCTCACCGGTTGGTTGGAAAGCCGAGCGGGGTGGAGCGTCCCGGCGCGAACCGATGGGGGAAGGAGGGAGGAGAATACAGTCCCTTGTGATCATTCTGTCTGATGGTCGCCAGCTCCCGGATCATGGCAAGGCCGTCGCGGAGTACCCGCACCTTGGACCCCGGCTGATCCGCCCAATTGACGGGAACTTCCGCGATCCGGTACCCCCGCCGTTGCGCAATGTACAGCAGTTCCAGATCGAAGCCGTATCCGTCGATGGTCGTCACGGCGAACAAGTCTTCCGCCACTGCGCGCCGGAACAACTTGAAGCCGCATTGCGTGTCGGAGATGCCGCGGATCCCGGCTTGGCGAACGGCCTGATTGAACAGTCCGCCGAGGATCGTCCGGTACCAGCTCGCGCGGACGAGGAAGTTCGGCAAGCGCGAGGCCAAGGCACGGGATCCTATCGCGATATCGGCTCCTTGCTCGATCGCTGTTTCGAGACGGATTAGCTCCTCGATCGGCGTGGCGCCATCCGCGTCGGCGAATAACTGCCATTGTCCCACGGCCGCCTGCATTCCGCGCCGAACTGCGGCGCCCTTGCCTCGACGTTGAGGAAGACGGATCAGCTCCACTTCCGGATTCGAATCCGAGAATTTTTCCACGACGGACGCCGTGCCATCTTCACTGCCGTCATCAACGACGAGCAGTTCATATGCGCAGCGCCGACGACCCATGTAGGCGGTAATCCGTTCGAGGTAGGGGAGAATCCTCTCCGCCTCATTGTAGGCGGGAATGATGAAGGACAACCGAATCGACTCTGGGGGATCGCGAGGCAGCATTGGCAACGGGCTCTTCGGTTCGTACCCGTTCTCGGAGAACGCGGCCGTACCGTACCCGAGGTGCGCCGCTGATTACAAGGGGGAAGGGGCGCTTGACAGACCACGTCTTCGGGAGCGAACGTATACTTCAGCCAAGGGGCGCACAGGCAACCGTCTTCACCGGGAGGTCTGAGATGTCCCGACACATCAGAACCACCGTCGCATTGCTGAGCCTTGGACTCTTGGTTTCTTGCGCTTCTGCGGTTCCTCCGGCGAGGATCGACAGCTACGTATCTCCCGAGCTTCGAGCGGGCGAAGAAGCGCTGGCCAAGATCGAGCAGCGGCCGATCCAAGCGGGGTTGGTGCTCATTTCCGATACCGCCGAAGCTGATGCCGCCCCCAATCTTCCCGACGAAGCGATGCTCAGGCTGGCTGAGACATTGAAAGAAGACATCGAGCGCACACTGCCCGTCACGATCAAGGAAATCATCCCGGCCCAAGACATCAGGCTGCAACCCAACGGCGACTGGTCCCAGTTCTCAAATCTGGCGAGGCAACGAGGCTTGGATTATCTCGCCTTGGTAGTGCTCTCGAGTACGGAGCAGGAATATCCGATGACGCTGTTTTTGGGCTGGACGACCCACATGCAGCCGGGATTGAGACGCGACAACTGGTCGCTCCTGGAATTCGCCCTGCTGGATTTGAAGAACAACCGAGCCTTAATGGAAGCGGAAGGACGAGGGTGGGCCACGCTTGATTGGCCGACGGCTCCGGGGATCAATCAGTGGTATCCGGTGGTCTGGCTTCGGCCCCAGGTCCCGGAGCACCGGTATTGGCCTCCGACATATGAGGGCGCGCCGAATACGCTGCGGGTCGTTTCCTTTGATCAGGCCGAGAAGCGGCTGGCCGTCAAACTTCAAAAGGAGTGGATCAGCCATCTCCAGGCCGAGGCAGAATCCGGGAAAAGGAGCTCCTGAGGTTCGTTGCCTGTCCCGGTCGGGTGCTGCCGATATCCGAACGCCCCCGGTCTGTCGCGCTTTGCAGGGGGCCAAGGGGGGCTAATTGTCTTTGAAGGCGCCGAAAAAGATGGTGTAAGATAGTCCCTTCTATTTGGCTCACATTGTATAACTCTGGAGGAACGTGGTTATGCTGAAGTGGAGTAAAGGCTGCGTCTGCCTGCTCGTCCTGGGTGGTGTCCTCTGTCTCATGGCTCCATGGTCCTCCGCCGTGGCGGCGGGGGTGCCGCCTGTCATGGCCCAGGGTTTTTCGGAAATTGTCAAGAAAGTCACGCCCGCGGTCGTCAACATTGCCGTCACCGGCGGCGGCGAGGGTGGACGAGGACGAAGGCCGCTTCCTCCCGGCCCCTTCGGCGGGCCTCCGGGCGGCGAAGAGCCAGGCGGGGAGCTTCCAACGCCTCCTCCGGTGCCTCCCGGGCCTCCAGCCCCGCATGGCCGGCCGGATCAAAGTGCCGGATCGGGTGTCATTCTGGATCCCAACGGGTACATCGTGACGAACAACCACGTGGTCGAAGGCGCGACGCAGATCACCGTGACGTTGAGTGATCGCCGTGAGTTCACCGCCAAGATCGTCGGAACAGACCCGAAGACCGATTTGGCCGTCGTGAAAATCGAAGCGAAGGATCTGCCGTCCGTCAAGTGGGCGGAATACGACAAACTCCAAGTGGGTGACCTCGTGCTCGCCATCGGCAGCCCCTTCGGCTTGAGCTCCACGGTGACCCTCGGCATCATCAGCGCACTCGGCCGCGGCAACGTCGGCATCGCCGATTATGAAGACTTCATCCAAACCGACGCCGCCATCAATCCCGGCAATTCGGGCGGTGCATTGGTCAACATGAACGGAGAGCTGATCGGCATCAATACGGCGATTTTTTCGCGGACCGGCGGGTCGGAGGGGATCGGCTTCGCCATTCCGAGCAGCATCGCGCTCGATATCGTCGAGAGTCTTCAGAAGACGGGGAAAGTCGTGCGCGGCTGGATGGGGGTTGCGATCCAGGAGATCACTCCGGCCCTCGCCAAGTCGTTCAAGTTGCCGGAACAACGAAAGGGCGTCCTGATCAGCGATGTGAACGAAAACGGCCCTTCGCATGCCGCGGGTATCAGACGGGGCGACGTGGTGGTCGCGTTCAACGGCAAGGAAGTGCAGAGCGTGAGTCAGTTGCGGAATCTGGTGGCGCGGACGGTGGTCGGAAAGGACGCGCAGGTGAAGATCCTCCGCGATGGCAAGGAGCAGACGCTCAACGTCCGGGTCGCCGAGCGGCCGTCTGACGAAGTGCTCGCCAGAAAGGAGCCCGCCCCTTCCAAGGAGCCGAGCGAGACGATCAAGCCCCCGGACAATGTGCTGGCCTCACTGAGGGTTCAGGCCCTGGACAATGCGTTGATGAGCCAACTCAATATTCCGGCCAAGACGACCGGCGTGGTGGTGTCATCCGTCGAGCCGGGGGGAGCGGCCGAGGCGGCCGGCATCCAGCGCGGGGACGTCATTCAGGAAGTGAACCACGAACCCGTGAAGAACCTTGACGAGTATCAGAAGGCCGCGCAGAAGATCAAAAAGGAGGAGTTGGCCGTTCTGCTTTTAAGCCGGCAGGGCAACAACCTGTTCGTCGCGGTCAATCCGAAGTAAGGCGTGAAGAAGGATGGGGTGGTCGACTCATGGTATTTGTCGAGTGATCACCCAGCTCTGAGAACCGCGTGCTGAACGATCTCAACCGCTGGCTGCAAGACTCGGTCTTCAAGCCGCTCGAAGACAAAAAGATGCCGGTCATGGAGCACCTCGTGGAGCTCCAAGTCCGGCTGACCCGCGCCGTCATCGTGACGGCGATCGTATTCGTCGGCACCTTT
>DASTSI010000222.1:0-6781 GCA_035760745.1 Nitrospira sp.
GGTACTGGCATCTCGATGTTTCCCGGGAAGACGAGGTGCAGCGCGTCTTTGCGGAAATTGCGTCGACGTTCGGCAGGATCGATGTGCTGGTTAACAATGCGGGAATTTCCGGAGTCGATAAGCCAACCCATGAAGTGACGGAGGCCGAGTGGGATCGCCTCATGGGTGTGAATGTGAAGGGCGTCTTCTTTGGGACGAAGCATGCCGTGCCGTTCATGATTCGCTCCGGCGGCGGCAGCATCATCAATCTTTCGTCGATCTATGGTCTCGTGGGCTCGCCCGGCCTTTCGCCGTACCATGCTTCGAAAGGCGCGGTCCGCCTCATGAGCAAGACCGATGCGCTTCTCTACGCCAAGCACAACATTCGCGTCAATTCCCTGCATCCGGGGTTCATTTGGACACCGATGGTTGAGCAGTACGTGAAGACTTCCGCGCAGGGTGTTGATAGGAGTCAGCTTGACGCCGCACATCCGATTGGCCACATGGGGGAGCCGGAGGATATTGCCTTCGCGGTCCTGTATCTCGCCTCCAGTGAATCCAAGTTTGTCACCGGAAGCGAGTTGGTGGTTGACGGGGGGTACACGGCTCAATAAAGAAAGGAACCCTTCACGGAGGACAATGACATGGGCTCCAATGCGCGCGACATACTGAGAGACGAACATCGTACCCTGGAGAGTCTGTTTCGGCGGTTCGACGAAGTCGATGTCGGCGCGCGCGAAGACGTCGCCGAGGCCGCCCTATTGAAATTGGAAGTGCACAGCAACGTGGAGGAGGATGTCATCTATCCCACCATCCGAGCTGCGATCGCCGATAAGGACATGATCGACGAGGCGATTGAGGAGCACCATGCGATGAGCCTGCTTGCCAGAGAGCTGCGAAAGCTCCCTGCGAGCGATCCGCGATACAAAGCCAAATTCCACGTACTGGCCAAATTCGTCAGCCGTCACCTTGAAGAAGAGGAACAGCGCACGTTCCCTGAAGCCGAGAACGCCGGCCTCGATTGGTCGGCCCTCACATTAAAAAAGGCAGCCGAGGTGGGTGACAAGGTCATCACACAACAACTGACGGCCAAGCAGGAATCTTCCGCCGCGCGCACTCACACGTGAGCCATCTAATCGCCGACGGCATGAGTCTGAAGCGCTGCGGCGACTAGCCCCCTTCCACGGCCTTCCTTCCCGCGCTTGGCCTCAACTCCAACAGGCGGAACTGCGGGGTCTCGTAGACCGTCTTGCCGCGAGGAGGCGCGACCGGAAGATCCTCACCGTTCACCAGCAGCAGGTATTCATACTGAGACACGACATTCGGAGGGAAGGGCCCTGTGCGATCACCGGCTGTCGAATCACGGAGCCGGGCCAAGGCAGGAGAACGCCAGATGTGAAAGGGCGTGGACTGGGCCAGTTCTTCCATTTTCTGAGAAAAGGCGATGGCCGATGCGGCCTCTCGAGGATACGTAAAGAGACTCGGCACGAATGCATGCCGGTACACGGCTGCAAGGTTGGCGATTTCAAACGCCGGTATCGAGGGCAAAGAGATGTCCGAGGCGTGCGCCACGATGACCATCAGTTTAGCGGCGGAAGGGATGCGATGAATGGCGGCAAGGTATTCGGCATAGACGGTATTCGCCTGCAGCCAGAGCTGGACGATCAGCACCAGGCGGACCATGAAGGATGCCGAGACGAGAAGGGCCGGTAGGCGGTCCCATGGCCGCCAGTCGGAGGCCGCGATGGCGACGAGCAGAATGGGAACGGTCAATCGTTTATCGGCGGCATAACTGCTGAACAGCTGGTCCGGCATGGCGACAAACGCGGTCAGCAGCAGCGCGAGAGGCCCAAGCATGGTACGCCGGAACGTGATACGGCGACGAACCAGGCCCCAGACGACCACGGCGACGATGGTTCCGACGCACAAGAGATCGAGCAGGACATCGTACGTGAAAATCAAATTCGCAGGCGCCCCAAGCTTTCGCCACAGGGATCCCCAATGCGTCTCTCGGGCCGCTCCCGACGTGGGGCTCGCCGACCAGAATAGAAAACAGGCAGGGAGAAACTGAATTGCGGCGGTCGCAGCCGATGCGAGCGCCGTGAGCCGCCGCGGCTGTTGCCACAGCCCGTTCAATTCATAGCCGGCAATGCACACAGCATAGACGCCGAAGGCATAGAGATGGCCGAAATAGAGCAGCGTAGCCAAGACGGTTGCAGCCACGATCCGAACAACACGATGCCGGTCGAGCGCGATCCAAGCCGCGAATGAGGCGAGCGCGAGTCCGAGCGTGAAGAGGTATCCGAGGAACCCCCAGAGCAGCAGCCGGTTGTAGACGAAGAACAGCGACAGGAGCGGCCAGAGTGACGGCCGACGGTGAAGCACGCGGTGAAGGGCCAACACGCCTCCCACCAGGGAGGCGATCGTCAGCGCGATGAAGGTCCGGCCCGCCGCCTCCAGCGGCATCACTCGGGTGAGGGCGCCGACGACGACGTCGAAGGCGAGGTTCGGTTGGACGCCTTGAACGCTGCGGTAGTATTCCGCCAGCTCCGGGCTGCCGCCAAGATGAGTCAGGATATGGACCCTCGCCAGATGGTTCGGATAATCGGCGAGTGGAGGAATGCTGGAGACGGCGATGGGAATGAACGCGAGCGCCATGCCCAGGACGGCAGAACAGGCGATGGGCCAGCCTGCCCGCCGATGCTGCGGCCCAGAAATCTCTATGGCGGCCTCCGGCAAGGTCAATGCGCCTTTCATCGGAAGGTGGGACATGTCGGAACGTGAAAGTGGCCGGCCTCTCGCTTGCAATAGGGGGACCGACAGGCGGCGCCTGGGTGAAGCCTGGATCCCCCTATTCCCTGTGCTGAGGACGGCACGGCTTTCTTGAGGGTCGCGATGCAAGGACCCGGGAATCTCCCGGGACCTTGCCGAGATATCGTCGCTTCTCGGAGAACGCGTGAATCAGGGGTGCCGCTTCAGCGGACAGAGTGTCTCGGGAATATACGATCGAGGTCACCCGATCGATTCTTGGAAGAGAAACATCCGGCCAGCCTTGGCGCACGCGATGATACCCGGTCGGCAGTCCACGCTCGATGTACCCTTCACAATGCGGCGGATTTCTTCATCGACATGCTGAGCCCGAGAACGGAGTCGTGGCCCCGCGCAGGGCATTCGGATGATGCGGGCGCCTTGACAGACGAGAATCGAGAGCGCTATCGTCGGTAACACGAAAATCACATCAGTGCTACTGTCGCTCACCCTGTCATGAAACACCTTGTCCGATTCGGCGTCTCGCTGGATCAGCATCTGCTGGACGATTTCGACGCCTTGATTCGGCGGAAAAAATACACGACCCGGTCGGAAGCCTTGCGTGATCTCATTCGAGACAATCTTGTGGACCAGCAATGGCAGGAAGACGTCGAGACGGTTGGGACGGTGACCTTTGTCTATGACCACCATGTGCGGGATCTCACGCGTAAACTTATCCATCTCCAACATGATTTTCAGGGACAGATTCTGGCGGGAATGCATGTGCATCTGGATCATCATCACTGCCTCGAGGTCCTGATCGTCAAGGGGAAAGGGTCGCAAATCAAGAAAGTGGCCGACGCGTTGGTGAGCGTGAAGGGTGTCAAGCATGGCAAGTTGACGATGGCCACGACCGGAAAGGGCTTGAACTGACCATGCGCGTCTGCGTCATCGATGGACGAGGCGGCGGATTGGGAAGCCGGCTCGTGGCGGCCCTACATGCCGACCTTGCCGATTCCCATCAGGTGATCGGGCTTGGCACCAACGCGGTGGCGGCCTCGGCCATGAGGGAGGCCGGTGCGGCGGAGATCGGGGCAGGAAGTCGGGCCATGCTCGAAATACTTCCAACCGTCGATGTGATTCTCACGTCGCTTAGTCTTCTCGTGCCGACCACCATGCCGGGAGAAGTCACCCCAGGAATGATCCGCGCCATCATCGGCTCGCGGGCCAAGAAGGTCTTGCTGCCGATCAATCGGGCTCACGTGGAAGTGGTCGGAACGGAAACGCTCAAGCTCGAGCATCTCATCCTTCGGTCGATCGACCGCGTCAAAGCTCTCCTGGATGCCGGCTCGATCGCGTAAGCACAGGATCTCTTTTCCTCGGGCCACGAAGGTCTGACGAAAGGGCGTCGTGGGTCGCAGTCCACGGTGCCTTTGGGGCTGTGGAGGCGTGCTGCACGTTCATCCCGCCGGTCGTCTGGCCTTACCGGCGTTCTTCTGGGCTCTGTTGTTGTTGCCTGCGTCTCTGCTGGCGCACGATCCGGACGCGCCGGTCATCGAACTGCCCGAGATGCCCGTCGTGGGGGAGCGCCCTGTCGCCGCCTCATCGCAGCAGTTCATTCCTGATAGAGAGTACCTGCTTCAGCCGCAGGGCCGCCCCGCTCAGGTGCTTCGCCTCATTCCGGGCTTCATTGCCGTCGAGCATTCGGGGGGAGCCGGCAAGGCCGATCAATATTTCGTGCGGGGGTTCGACGCCGACCACGGGACCGATGTCGCCTTTTTTACCGACGGCATGCCGATCAACCTGCGCTCGCACGCGCACGGCCAAGGCTATGCGGATCTGAATTGCATCATTCCGGAAACGATCGAAGGCCTCGACGCCTACAAAGGCGCCTACCTACCCGAGTTCGGGGACTTCAACACCGCGGCGGCGATCAACTTTCGAACCCGACAGGTCGTCGATCAGGGTGTGGTGCAGGCAGCCGGTGGGCAGTTCGACACCCAGCGCTATCTCCTCATGCTCTCTCCCACCAAGGAGAAGGTCCGGACCTTGTTTGCCGGGGAGGCGTATTACACCAACGGTCCGTTCATCCACGACAACCGGTATGCCCGAGCCAATCTTTTAGGAAAGATGACGACGAATCTCTCCAGCCGGGATGAATTGAGCCTGACGGCGACCTTTCAGAAGGCGCAGTGGAACGCCTCCGGAGAAATTCCCCTGCGGGCCGTCAATGGAGGCGCGCTCGACCGCTTCGGGGCCGTTGATCCGTCCGAGGGAGGCAGCACGATGCGAAGCACGGTCCGGCTGAACTACCATTACGATACGCCGTCGGGCGGGCAATTCTTTGCGAATGCCTACAGCCAGTACTATCGGCTCGATCTCTACAGCGACTTCACCTTCTTCCTAAATAATGCGGTGCAGGGAGACGGGATCCAACAATCCGACCGTCGCGGCGTGTATGGAGGCGACTTCGGATTCAAGCAGCGAGGGGAGCTCTTCGGACTACGGGGTGTCGGGACGATCGGCGTTCAAACCCGCGTGGACGACATCCATGCGAGGTTGGGGACGCAAACACAACGGGCCCCGACCGGGACGACGACGGATAGTGCCGTGCTCGAAGCCTCCTATGCACCGTTCGTGAAAGCCGACGTGCAACCGGCACCGTGGCTGCGCCTCAGCGGAGGCGTGCGGGCCGAGATGTTCACGTTCGACGTGACCAACCGCTGCGATACTTGTGTGCAACGGCCGGCCGGCCGGACCGCCTCCGGGCTGTTGTTGCCGAAGGCGAATCTCATTCTCGGTCCCTGGTTCAACACGGAATGGTTCGCCAATTATGGCGACGGCTATCACAGCAACGATGCGCGTTCCGTGGTCGCGCCCGGCGGGGTCCCCCTCGCTCGCGCAAGAACCTATGAGGTCGGGCTTCGTTCCCAGCCTTGGGGGCCGGGGGGATTAATGTTTACCGTCACGCTGTGGGCGGTCGATCTGCAATCCGAATTACTCTTCGTCGGCGATGAAGGCACCACTGAGGCCCGGGGCCCCAGCCAACGCCGAGGCGTCGAAGCGGCGTTACGCGGGCAGATTTGGGGACCGCTGTATGTGAACGGCAGCGTCACGTGGACGAAAGCCCGATTCACCAATGGCGAGGCCATTCCGATGGCCCCGGAATTGACCGCCTACGGGGCGCTGTTGTTACAGTGGCCGGAGGGATTGCGCTCGCAGATCCAAGCGACCTATCTCGGTGTTCGCCCCTTGCTGGAAGATCGGAGCATCAACGCTCCATCCTGGGTGGTCCTGGACCTCACCGAACGGTACCTCATTCCCGTCAAACTGCCGCATGGCAAACTGGAGGCGTTCTTATACATTCATAATCTGCTCGATACTCGGTGGGAACAGGCCACGTTCGCCTTCACCTCCCGCTTACCCAATGAACCGCCGGCGGGTGTTCAGGACATCCATTTTGTGCCGGGCAATCCGCGCTTCGTCATGGGCGGACTGGCCTGGTACTTCTAGTTCGCCAGGAGTGCCGCCGCGCGGCCTGCTTTACACGTGATTCCGTAACATCAGTTCCTTCGGGTGCGGGTGTAAATAGACTTGATCCTGAACATACGTGATCCCGAACCTCATGACGTAGTGTTTCACGAGCGTCACGGGCACGATGAGCGGAGTGAGCCCGTGACGGAAATCCTCGATGACGCCCAGCAGTTCCCGCTTTTCCTGCGCCGTCAGCTTGCTCCTGAAGAAACCGACGATGTGATTCAGCACATTGACGTGTTTCCGTACGGTCGCCTTCACGGCCAGCGCGCTCATGAACAGTGCCCCGTACGTTTCCGCCAACTCTTTGGGCCGGTAGCGATGGGCCTCACCGACGAGCCGGCCCAGCGCCTCGTAATGGGGCCGGCTATGAGACAGGAGCAGGAACTTATGGATCGTGTGGAAGCGGACCAGCGCCGGCTTCGTGCGGTCGTCCCTCAGAAGGTCCTGATAGCGGCGGTAGGCAAACACCCGCTCGATGAAGTTCTCGCGCAGCACGGGATCGCGCAGCCGCCCTTCC
>DASTSI010000223.1:0-24855 GCA_035760745.1 Nitrospira sp.
TGGCAGGTCGCCGGTGAAACAATCCCGGGCTATCGGCAAGAAAAAGGGGTGCCGCCGGATTCCACGACCGAAACCTACGTCGCGTTGAAGGCGGAGATCCACAATTGGCGCTGGCGGGGAGTGCCGTTCTACTTGCGCACGGGGAAACGCCTGCCGAGGAAGATCACGCAGGTGACCGTCACGTTTTGCCCCGCGCCGATTCAATTGTTTCGCTCCCTGGAACCAGGCAGTCTGGACCCCAACAAGCTCATCATCACCCTGCAGCCGAGCGAGGGATTCTCGCTCGGCTTTTCCGTCAAAACCCCAGGCCGGCCGCTCAGCTTCACCAACCGGGCACTGCAATTCGACTACAAGCAGGCCTTTGGAGGAGAGCTGCCCGAAGCCTACGTGACGCTGCTGCGCGACATCATGATCGGAGACCAAACCCTGTTCGTGACGGCGGAGTTCACCGAAACCGCCTGGCGTCTGTACGATCCTCTGATCGCCGGAAAGCGGGACGTACATTTCTACACGGCGGGATCCTGGGGTCCGAAAGAAGCGGACGACCTCGTCGAACGCAACGGCCATCGTTGGCAGCTGGGGTGGTGAGGTGCCGGCCGAACCAGCCGCCTCCGTCGCCACCAATATTCCCCAACGCATGGATCGGTTGCCCTGGTCGCGCTGGCATTGGCTCGTCGTCACGGCGCTCGGCATCACCTGGCTGCTCGACGGGCTCGAAGTCTCCGTGGTGGCATCCCTCGGCCCGCTCCTCACGCATCCGGCGACGCTCAATTTCACCGAATCGGAAGTAGGGCTCACGGCGTCGGCATACCTGACCGGCTCCGTGCTCGGCGCCCTGATCTTTTCCTACCTCACCGATCGCCAGGGGCGGAAGAAATGGTTCATGATCACGCTCCTGCTCTATCTCACCGCGACGGTGTTGACCGCGTTGGCCTGGAATCTTCCCAGCTTCATGTTCTTTCGGTTTCTGACGGGCATGGGGATCGGCGGGGAATATGCCGCGATCAATTCGGCGATCGATGAGTTGATTCCGGCCCGGCGACGGGGGCACACCGATCTCGCGATCAACGGCAGCTGGTGGCTGGGATCCGCGATGGGGGGACTTCTCACGCTGCTGCTGCTGAACTCGGCCCTGTTTCCCGAGGAGATGGCGTGGCGGCTCTGTTTCGTGTTCGGCGCGCTGCTCGGCATCGGGATCGCGCTCGTGCGGCGCCTTCTCCCCGAAAGTCCGCGGTGGTTGATGACCCATGGTCGGATCAAGGAGGCGGAGGAGGTGGTCGGAGGAATCGAGCGAGCCGTGTCGGCCGATCGGGGAGTGGATGCGTTGCCCGAGCCGGAGGGCAGCATCGTGCTCCACAACAGGCCGGGAGTCACCATCGCGATGGTCGCGCGCGAGCTGTTCCAATCCTTCCCGCGGCGCACGACGCTCGGCGTCTCCCTCATGGTCACGCAGTCCTTCATGTACAACGCCGTCTCGTTCACCTACCCCCTCTTGCTCGTGAAGTACTATGGGGTGTCCAGCAGCCAGGTCGGTCTCTATGTTCTGCCCTTCGCACTCGGCAACTTCCTCGGCCCTCTGCTCCTGGGCCGGTTCTTCGACACGATCGGACGCAAGCCAATGATCACGTTCACGTATGCCGCGGCCGGCCTTCTGCTCGCCCTGACGGGGTATTGGTTCTGGAGCGGCGCCTTCACGCTTGCCACCCATATGCTCGCCTGGTCATCGATTTTCTTTTTTGCCTCCGCGGGCGCCAGCGCCGCGTACCTTACGGTGAGCGAAGTCTTTCCGATGGAAATTAGGGCCATGGCCATCGCGTTCTTCTTCATCGTCGCGCAAGGAGCGGGGGTCGTCGCGCCCTGGCTCTACGGCTTGCTGATCCAGACGTCAGCGGCGAGCATCTTCTACGGCTACCTGTTCGGCGCCCTGATGATGCTCGTGGGAGCCGCGGCCGAGTTCTGGCTTGGAATCGACGCCGAAGGACGGTCGCTGGAGCAGCTGGCGACGCCTCTTTCCGCCCGGCAGTCGTAAGCCACGCTCCGCTGCTCTCGCCAGGGCTCTCCCCAGTTCTTGCTTCGTTCACCGGCATGGTACGCGATCTTAAGGCTGCCCCAGCCCGGCCCAGCCCAGGAGGACCCCCCATGGCTATGAACGAACCAGCGACGCTGGTCGATGACAAGACCACCGTGCTGAGCGCTCGAGACGTCCGCGTCGTTTTCGACGGCACGATGACGAGTCCACAGCTCGATCACCCCGAAGGGTTGGCCTTCGACAAGGCCGGGCGACTCTATTGCGGAGGTGAGCGAGGGCAAATCTTCCGCCTCTCGCTCGAGGAACGGAAGCTGGAACAGGTGGCGGATACCGGCGGGTTCTGCTTGGGAATGGCCTTCGATCGAGCAGGCGATCTGTTCGTGTGTGATTCCCGCCATGCCGCGATCTTCCGATTCCGTCCGGATACGGGTCGACTCGAGGTCTTTGCCAAAGAAGCGGCAGGGCGCCGCCTCCGCATTCCGAACTTTCCGGCCTTCGACAGAGAAGGGCGTCTCTATGTGTCGGATAGTTATGAGTTCAAGGACCCGGGCCCCGGTATTTTCCGCTTTACCCCGGACGGAAAAGGAGAACTGTGGTGCGACGAACCCTTGAACTTCGCCAATGGACTCGCCTTCGTGCCGGACGGCTCCGCCTTATATGTCGTCGAAAGCTTTGCCCGCACGATCAGCCGGATACCGATCACGTCCTCCGGTGAGGCGGGTCGCAAGGAGCACGTGGCCTCGGTCGGCATGGTTCCCGACGGACTGGCCTTTGATGTCGAGGGCCGTCTCTACGTCGCCTGTTATGAGCCGAGCGCTGTCTATCGTCTCGCTTCGGATGGGACAGTGGAAACCGTCTGGCACGACCCCGAGGCGATTCTCTTGTGCCATCCGACCAATTGCGCCTTTCGGAGAACCAGTCTGTTTACGGTCAATCTCGGCAAGTGCCACATCACGGAATTGACGGTGGGAGTCGGGGGAGCACCGTTGCCGCCGGCTTAATCTATCGCAGGTTCAACGCCGGGAGAATCACGGTCAAGAAAGCTTGGGTGATCATCTGGTGCCCCTCGTTGTCCGAATGAAAGCCGTCGCGGGTAAAGATCCACTCCTCACGTACCGGAATCGCATGCAGGTTGACGAGCTTGGCCCCGGCAGCGGCCACCTCCCGCTCGATGGCTTGATTGAACGCGGCGATACGATCACGCGTCACCGAGGGAATGAGGAGAGGCTCGGAAGCGGGGCAGCATCGTGATGTCGGGGAGATTTGCGACCACGATGGTGCTCGAAATGTCGTCGCGGAGGGATCGGAGCAGATCGCGCAGATCGCGCAGCTCGTCCCGAAACAGGCGCGGGTCATCGCCCCGCACCAGATCGTTCGCACCGGTCCAAACTGTCACCAGATCCGCGGTGGTCCCCCGTTGCTGTGCCAGGCCGACCTGCTCCTTGATGCGGTCGATTCCGGCCCCCGGGACGCCGAGGTTTATGAGACGGACGCCCGGGATTCGATGATCGAGCTTGCGCGTGATCAGAAAGACGTATCCGGCTGTCTGCGGCGTCGCGCCGACGCCCGTGGCGTCGCTCGCTCCGTTCGCCAGGTACACGAATGGGACCGTCTTCTCGTGAAGTCCGGCACAACCTGATAAGGCGAGCAGCGATGAGAGGGTTGCGAGGAGCAAGCGCCGGACCCGCATGCCGCCATTGTGCCGGGTTCATGGAGTCGGAGCACCTCGGAAGGGCCCCCGGCGGCCGGCCGGTCGCGTCCAGTGAGGCGATCCCGTGAAAGCGAGCGATCAGCGGGCTGCGGTCGTTGACAATCGCGAACGCCGGACTGCGCGGCGACGGGCCAAGCCCTCCCGGACCACCGACGCGATGATGAAGAACGGCACGGCGAGGAGAAGGAGATACCAGGCAACCCATATCATGGCGTTGTGCATGATCCGCCTCCTTACATCACATCCGAGATAAGTAGCAATGACCGTACCATTACATGTTCCTCCAGGGCGTTGCCTGTTTCCGTGACCTTCGATGCGCTTGGTCCATGCCGGAAAGGCTCTCGTTCCGCCCAAGAGACAGTCGGTCGGCAGGATCGACACGAACGTCGCAAAAAGGCCATGGCGTACAGCCGTCGCGCCGGCGCCATTGCCTCGTTTCCTGCTCCGGGCGTACGATAGCGGCGTCCTGGCCGGCTCGCACACTCCCCGGTTTTCGGGCGCCAATGCGGAAGCGATCAGGACGTGCCGTAGATCGAGACGAATCGTCGCTGAAATGGGACTGTGGGATATCGATAGGCGGCAATTGCTGAAGACTCTCGGCCTCGCCGGCTCGGCGTTGGCGCTCGACGGTCCGTCGCGGGTGGCGGACCTCCTCTCCGCCTCTGTATCGAGTGCGGCGGCGGCAACCGGCGGCATCCCGATGCGCGAGCTCGGCAAAACAGGAGTTCGCGTCTCGGCCATCTGTTTCGGCGGCGCGCATTGGGGGCGCGTCGAGAACGATGCTGAAGCGATCAGGATTCTGCACGAAGCGATCGATGCCGGCATCAACTTCCTCGACAATGCTTGGGAGTACAACGGCGGGCGTTCCGAGGAGCTGATGGGGCGGGCCCTGCAGGGCCGGCGGCAACAGGTCGTGCTCATGACGAAGGTGTGCACGCACGGCAGGGACAAGAAGGTCGCGATGCAGCAGCTGGAAGAATCCCTCAGGCGCTTAAAGACCGATTACCTCGATCTGTGGCAAATCCACGAGGTCGTGTACGAGAACGATCCCGACCGGCACTTCATGACCGGCGGGGCGACGGAAGCCTTGCTCGACGCCAAGCGCCAGGGGAAGGTCCGCTTCATCGGCTTTACCGGCCATAAAGATCCGAGCCTTCATCTCCGAATGCTCTCCCATGACTTTCCCTTCGACACCTGTCAGATGCCGCTGAACGTCTTCGACGGGACGTTCAGAAGCTTCGAGCGGGAGGTGCTCCCGATCGTCAACAAGCGAGGAATCGCCGCGCTTGGCATGAAAAGCTTCAGCGGAAATGCGGATCCCATCAAGCAAGGAGTGCTCACGCCGGACGAGGCCTTGCGCTACGTCCTGAGCTTGCCGATCGCGTCGGTTGTCAGCGGCATCGATTCCCGTAAGGTGCTGGACCAGAACCTGCGCATCGTCCGCGATTTCGCTCCGATGACCGCGGCAGACATGCACCAAGTGCGGACCAGGGTCGCGCAGTACGCTCTCGATGGCCGTTTCGAGCTGTTCAAGGTCTCCACCCGTTGGGACGGCCGCATCGGGCGCGAGCAACACGGCGTATCCTGACCGCGCGTCTTTCTCGTGCGCGATGGGGCAAAATCCCGATCTTCGCCCGAGCCTGCGGTTGAAGGACGACATGGCGGGACCAGCAGAAGGACCGGCGCAAGAACCGCAGGATGTCGAGGGCGGCAATGTCCCCCCGCAGGGTCCCCGCCCGCTCGATCGGAGACGATTGCTCGCAGCCGCCGCATCCTTCATCGCGACGGGCACGACGAGCCTTTTCTCCAAACACCTCGCGGCGGCGGACACTCTGGATCTGCCCCGTTCCATGCGCGTGCCCGGATCACCGCCCCGCTCCTACGGCGGGCGATCCCGGTTCGAGACGGTGACCCGTTCGGTCAGCGGCGCGATCTCGCTCACCCCGCTGCAGGATCTCTACGGCGTCGTCACGCCGTCCTCGCTGCATTTCGAGCGGCACCATAACGGCGTGCCTGCGATCGATCCCGCCCGCCATCGGCTGCTCGTTCACGGCCTGGTCGAGCGCCCAATGGTTTTCACCGTCGAGGATTTGAAGCGTCTCCCCTCGGTGTCCCGTCTGGCGTTCATCGAGTGTTCGGGCAACAGTCGCCAGGGCTGGGGCGAGGCGCAGGACGTGACCGTGCAAACACTTCATGGGTTGACGAGCACGAGCGAATGGACCGGGGTCAAACTCTCCACCGTGCTCGAGATCGTGGGCTTGCGGCAGGAAGCAGCCTGGATGTTGGCCGAGGGCGCCGATGCCGCCGGGCTCGACCGAAGCGTCCCGCTCACGACCGAGGTGTTGCGCGATGCGCTGATCTGTTACGGACAGAACGGCGAGGCCCTGCGTCCCGAGCAGGGCTACCCGGTGCGGCTGCTCCTGCCGGGGTTCGAGGGGAATATCAACGTGAAATGGCTGCGCCGGCTGAAAGTAGGGGCGGCTCCATTCATGACACGGTGGGAAACCTCGACCTACACGGATCTCATGCCGGACGGAAAAGCCTATCAATTCAGCCTGGTGATGGAGGCGAAGTCGGTGATCACGAGCCCGTCTGGCCGGCAGCGCATCGTTCCGGGTTTTCACGAAATCCGGGGACTGGCCTGGAGCGGCAGGGGCCGCATCGTGAGCGTCGAAGTGAGCCTCGACGGCGGACGCCGGTGGCTGGCCGCCGAGCTTCAGGAACCGGTCCTTGCGAAATGCCATACCGGTTTTCGTCTGCCGTGGCGATGGGACGGCGAAGAGGCCGTGCTGCAGAGCCGCTGCCGGGATGAAACCGGGTATCTGCAGCCGATCAGAACGGCATTGGTGCACGTACGGGGCACGCAATCGCTCTATCACTACAACGGCATCCAAAGTTGGAAGGTGGGGCGCGATGGAGTGGTGACCAATGTCGCCCGTTAGCTCGCGATCCGTCGCACGGATCGTCGTGGTCGGTTCGCTCGTTCTCACGGGGATTTCCTCCCTGGCCGCCACGGACTACGGCGTGGGGCGTCCGGCGACGATGGAAGAGATCCGCACCTGGGACATCGACGTCTCGCCCTCGGGCGAGGGTCTGCCGTCCGGGCGTGGCACGGTGAGCCAGGGAGCCCTGGTGTACGCGAAGAAGTGTGCCGGCTGTCACGGTGCGACCGGCCGTGAAGGGCCGTTCGACAAGTTGGTGGGCGGCCGAGACACGTTGGCCACGGGGACGCCGGTCAAGACGATCGGCAGTTACTGGCCCTACGCGACGACCCTGTTCGATTACATCTACCGCGCGATGCCGTTCGATGCCCCGCAATCCCTGACACCCAACGAGGTGTATGCCGTCACCGCCTGGCTGCTGGCGCAGAACGGTATTGTCGAGGGCGACGTGACCTTGGACGCGGCGAGCCTGGCGGCCGTCAAGATGCCCAATCGACTAGGGTTCATACTAGACCCGCGCCCGGACATCCCTTCTCCATAATAGGGCGGCCTGGCTCGGTTCAGGCCGTCGCCGGCGGAGCATCGTCGGCGTCGCATACACAACAGTCGGACATTCCACAGGAGGTGTCATGCAACGAAAAGCATCGGCGGTCTGGCAGGGCGATCTCAAAACCGGCAACGGCACCGTCTCCACGGAGAGCGGGGTGTTGTCGCAGACGCAATACTCATTCTCCACCAGGTTTGAAAATGGGAAGGGGACCAATCCCGAGGAATTGATTGCCGCCGCTCATGCCGGCTGCTTCACGATGGCCCTCTCCGCGCAGCTCGGCAATGCAGGCCTGACTCCGGAGAAACTCGAGACGACGGCGACCGTGACGTTCGACAAACTGGAAGCGGGGTGGACGGTGACGAAAGTTCACCTGAGCTGCAAGGGCAAGGTGCCGAACGCGGACCAGGCAGCATGGGACAAGGCGAGCGATGCGGCGAAGGCCGGGTGTCCCATCTCCCGGCTGCTCAATACAACGATCACCCTGGATGCCAAGCTGGAACGCTGAGGCCGACGTGCGGCTGGAAATGCCGGCCGCACGAGTCAGGAGATGAGGGCGGCGTGACTCGTGCGGCCGCCTCACGGGGAGCATGAACAGCATGGCCGGGACTGAGGCCCGGGACTCGTTGGCGTTCCTCTTCGACCTCGACGGCACGCTGGTCGACAGCATCTATCAGCATGTCCTGGCCTGGAGGGAGGCGACACAGGCGGCGGGGATGGAGCTCCCGGTGTGGCGCATCCACCGGCAAATCGGGATGAGCGGCGGCCTGATGCTGCACGCCCTTTTGCGGGAAACAGGACGGCCGGCTTCGAAGGAGGACGTCGAACGTATCCAACGGGTGCATGCCGACTCGTTTGCCAAGCAGGCGGCCTCGCTCCGCGTGCTGCCGGGAGCCCAAGAACTGCTGGACACGCTGGTCGGCAGCCGGGTGCCGCATGCGGTTGCGACGAGCGGGCGTCTGCACAACGCGCAGCATGCGTTGAGGCTGCTCAAGCTCGGCTCGGAGGTGCCGGTCGTGACGCGTGACGACGTCCGGTTTGCCAAGCCGGACCCCGATCTCTTTCTCGAGGCCGGTCGTCGCCTCAGAATGCCCATGAGCCGCTGCGTGATTGTCGGAGACAGCGTCTGGGACCTGCTGGCGGGGCGCCGGGCCTGGGCGTTGTCCGTCGGACTCCTTTCAGGGGGCTACGGGCGTGAGGAGCTGGAACGGGCGGGGGCCTATCGCGTGTACCAAGATTGCGCAGAATTGTTGAGGCATCTGGACGAGGTGGGAGTGAGATTATGATGCGGCTGCGCGATGGACGGCTTTCGCGTCACGCCGGCATGATGCGTGGGGTCGCGGCCCTCTTCATGCTTGCCGCGGCCAGCCACGTCGGCGCCCAAACTCCCGATCTGGAGTTCACGCCGGGCCCTCGGATGATTCGCCAGGTGGAGCAGGCGACCGGTCTGTACGCCCATCTCGGCCCGATGATCGGGCTCACGGCAGAGCAACGCGAGGCGATGGCCGAAATTGTCCGCCGACTGAAGACCGAGATGTGGATGAAGGAGGCGGTGCTGGTCGGCATGTTTCAGGAGCTCGAAGAGAAGCGCCGGCATGGCTTGTTGCGAGACGGCGAGTATCGAATTGCGAATACGTTGACGGGAGGAATCGAAACCGACGAATTGAATCTCTTCATCGAATCCCTCTCGGCGCTGCGCGCGCTGCTCACGGACGATCAACGCGCGAAGGTCCGCGGACTCCCTCGATCGGCGATGGCGTTCCGGCTGCCGCAAGGGTTCAATACGATGATCGGCCAGCGGTCCTTGGACGGGATCGGCCGCGTGTACAACGTTTATCGCGATGAATTGGGCTTGAGCCAGGCTCAACTCGACGCCATTCGCCCGCTGCTCGAGGGGGCGCGCCGCGAGGTCCTTCGGCTGGGGACGGAGATCGATTTGAACCGTGCGGAGGCCGATGAACAGGCTTCCCGTCTGGATGTCGACCCGGAGACAGTCCGCGCCATGATGCAAAGGACCGGGGAAACGGAGGGGGTTCTGTTCACCAAGCTGTTTACGGTATCCGACCAGATCGAGGCGCAGCTCACCGAAGAGCAGCGAACGAAGCTGGCCGAGCTCAAACGACGGTCTCAGCGCGACGCCGGGGAGCCATCGGTATCCGGTCATGCCGGGATGAGGCATGCAGACCACCGGAATTCAGGCGGGTTCGATTACTTTCTCGGACAGCGCGATCGATTGAGGCTCACGCCGGATCAGATCGCCGCCCTGGTGGATGTGAAGAACGAGACTCGAAAAGGACTGCTGATCGAGCAGGCGAAGCTGAAGGTCGCCGAGCTGGCGCTTCTGGCTCTGCTCGACGGACAGTCGGACGAGAAGCTCGAGGCCGCAGTCCGTGACCTGGAAGACATTCGGGCCCGCATGACACAACTGAACGCCAAGAGCTATCTCAAGGCGCGAGCCCTGCTCTCGCCGGGGCAGCAGCGGCGCACGCATCCGCCGCGGACGCTCGACCCGGCTCATTGACGCTTCTCGCGCTGTCTCCGGAGCAGAGACCGATCAATGCGCGTTCGCGACGTGCCGTGCTCCCGATACTTCGCGAAACAAATGAGATCGAGATGGTGATAGTGGTTCGGGAGCACCGTTTCCGCCTTGTACTCGAGGTTCAGGAAAAACCGTACGTTGCTCGGCGTGCGCAGCATGGTACAGGCGTAAAACTTGTGGGCGTCCGTCGCCAGCCGCTCGATTGTCCGTATGAGCGTTGTGCCGATGCGTTGTCCCTGGTAGGCGGGGCTGACGGAGAGCAGCCTGATCACGCAGACGCCGGCTACGACCCAGAATCGGACGGATCCGACGAGCACACCGTCGGCCTCGGCCACCACGATTCGCTTGTCCTTGGCATCCTGCTTGAGACTGTCAACGGTCTCTCTCGTCCATGCGCTGACTTCGTACAGATTGGCATACTGGCCGAATGCGGCTCGCTGAACGGCGAGAATGGACTCGAAATCTGTTTCCCTGGCGGTTCTGATCCGAGTCGTCATCTCGCGGGACCCCTGGCAGCTCCTATGACGATAACAGAGCGGCAGGATGGGAACCAATCGGCTCAATAGGGAGGGCGATTACGGGAGCGACCATGCAGCGGCTGAAGGATAAGGTGGCCATTGTGACCGGGAGCAGCAGCGGAATCGGCAAAGCCATTGCCATCCGCTTCGGGGCAGAGGGGGCCAAGGTGGTCGTCGCGGCCCGTCGGCGGACCCTGTGCGAGCAGACAGCAGCGCAGATCGTGAAGCAGGGCGGGGAGGCATCGGTGTCCCAGACCGACGTGGCCGACGAGCGACAGGTCGATCGGATGATCGCCGACACGATTGCCCGCTACGGCCGCTTGGATATCTTGGTGAACAATGCCGGTATCGGCGGGGGTGGCCGCATCGCCGACACGACCGCCACGGCGTTCGATGAAGTGATGAACGTCAACCTGCGTGGAACGTTCCTGTGCTGCCGCGCGGGGTTCAAGAAGATGAAATCGCAGGGAGGCGGAACGATCATCAATATGTCGAGCGTCGCCGGCGTGCAGGCATGGGCGGGGACCGGAGTCTACAGTGCCTCGAAGCACGGCATCATGGCCCTGACCAAGGCGCTGGCCGATGAAGGCCGTCCGTACCATATTAAGGTGAGCGCCATCTGTCCGGGCGCCGTGGCGAACGAGTTGGTGGATGCCTCGCCCGAAGAGATTCTTCTGAGCGAAAAGATCGACCCCTTCGACGTCGCGGAAGCCGCGGTCTATTTGGCGACGCTTGGCCGCTATGCGGTCGTGCATCAGATTGTGATCGATCGTCTGGGAGCGGACTGGTAGCGCATGGGGCCGAATGTGTCACGGGCCCTGCCCCCCTAGGCGCGGCGGGTTGGGATGGATTGGCCGCCGGGAATACGCCGCCGAGGATGCGACGAGCGTGCGCGAAGTTCCTTCAGGATAGGCATCCGGTCGAGATCCTCCTTCGTCAGCGCCTTCCAATCGATGCCAGCGGGTCCCTTCGGCGGGCGGAGCACGCGGAGCGTCTTCGCGGGGGTCACGATGAGCGAGACCGGAAGATCGTGACGGTCCCGCGGAAATCCCCCGACGATCTGCACGTCGTGCACGGTGGTCGCGACGGGCACCGGCCGATGACCCAATTCTAGGAGGGCGGCATATTCGAGGTCGCTATAGCCTTCCCCTTTTCCGCAGCGTAGGCCGTTCGCCGTCACGGCCACCGACCCGCACACGATGGCGTCCATCTGAGGCAGCTCGTTCAATGGAACGGGCCTCCCCCAGCGCCGTCCGGTCGACAGCGCGGCCGCCTCCCGGATTTTGTCTCGGGGAATTCGGGACGGATCGAGCAGGAGGAATCCCGCCCGCAGTCTCGGCGTCGGCACGTACACCGAGATGCCTCTTTTCAGCGCCTCTTCCCGGACCGGACGTTGGGGCGCGTCCGGATTGATTTTCAATCGCCTCGCTTTTCTCCAGGGCGACTGCTCGAAGAGCCGAGCCGCTGCTTGTGCGGCCCCCGCAAAATTCGGAATGCGGCGATGCGGCGGAAAGGGAAATCGCGCGAGCCGCTCGCGCTGCAGTCGGTCCCACACCGCCTGCCGGGCTGCCATTTTGCTTCGAAACGCAGTGCTCGGCGTCTTGCCCACGGCGCGCCGGGTCTTGTGGCGGGGCACCGCCCGTTCGGAATCGGCCGTCATTGCAGCGGTCCTTGCGCCCCAGGGGTCCTCCTAGTGCAGGGACGCGTGGAGACATTGTAGGCAAGAGAGACCGTATGATTCACCATCCCAGACTGGAACCGCTCCCGCATGTCTATCCTCCCCACGAATGGGAAGTCATCGAGCGGGAGTACATGCCGACCCTCTTGAGCCAGGGCGAGACCATCTTTTCGCTCAGCAACGGGTATCTCGGCATGCGGGGCTGTTTCGAAGAGGGTGGACCGATCGGACAGAACGGAACATTCATCAACGGGTTTTATGAATCATGGCCCATCGTCTATCCCGAAAAGGCCTACGGGCTGGCCACGACCGGACAAACCATCTTAAACGTCACCGACACCAAGATCATCAAGCTCTACGTCGATGACGAAGTCTTCTGGCTGCCTCACGCCCGTCTCCTGCACTTCGAGCGCCGCCTCGATATGCGGGCGGGTCTGTTGACCCGCGACATCGTTTGGGAAACGCCGGCGGGCAAGCATGTCTCCATCAAGTCGCGCCGATTGATCTCGCTGACGCATCGCCACATCGCGGCGATGTCGCTTCAGGTCACCGTGCTCAATGCGGATGCCCCGATCGTCATCTCGTCGGAAATGATCGCGAATGAACCGTCCCCGCGCACCAACGGAACTGACCCGCGACAGGGAAAAGTCTTCACCGGAAAGGTCCTTCATGCCGAGAAGACAATCGTGAAAGAGCACCGCATGGTGTTGTGTCACAGCACGAAGAAAAGCCGCATGATTCTCGCGTGCGGGGTCGATCATCGGCTCGAGGGCGGTGAGATCTTGTCGTGGGAGTCGAACGCCGGGGAAGACGTGGGCCAGTCGGTGGTAAACCTGGAAGCCAAACAGGGGAAGCCCGTGACGCTCTACAAGTATGCCGCGTACCAAACCAGCCGCACCGCGCCTGCGGACGAGATGTGCGCGAGGGCGGAACGGACCCTGGACCGCGCGGTGAAGATGGGATTCGACAAGCTGATGGAGGAACAGCGGCGGTTTCTGGACGCGTTCTGGGCGGGGAGCGACATCCAGGTCGCGATACGACCGGTTCCGGGGCGTCGCTCGCCGATCGCGATGCAGCAAGCGGTGCGTTTCAACCTGTTTCACGTCATGCAGGCCTCCGCGCGCGCCGAGGAGCACGGGATCCCCGCCAAGGGGCTGACCGGCCAGGCGTATGAGGGCCATTATTTCTGGGATACCGAGATCTACGTCGTGCCGTTCCTCATGTATACCGCGCCTCAAGTCGCGAAGAACGTGCTCCGTTTCCGGTATGGACTGCTCGATATGGCCAGACAGCGCGCGCGCGAGTTAAATCAACAGGGAGCGACGTTTCCGTGGCGCACGATCAACGGAGAGGAAGCGTCCGCCTACTTCGAGGCCGGCACGGCGCAATACCACATCAATGCGGATATTGCGTATGCGATCAAGAAGTACGTGGAAGTCACCGACGATACGGAATTTCTCTTCGGCGAAGGGGTGGAGATTCTCATCGAGACCGCCCGCATGTGGCATTCGCTCGGGTTTTATTCCGCTCAGCGAGAAGGCCGATTTTGCATCCATGGCGTGACGGGACCGGATGAATACAACGTGATCGTGGACAACAACGCCTACACGAATTTGATGGCGCGGGAAAATTTGCGGTACGCCGCCGAGACCACGCAGCGGCTCCGCCGCGAGCGCCCCGATCGCTTTGATCGCATCCTGCATAAGACCGGGCTGAAGTGGAACGAAGTGGCGGACTGGCTGCGCGCCGCCGAACAAATGTACGTGCCGTACGACGAAACCCGTAAAATCACCTCGCAGGACAGTCATTTTCTCGAGCAGCAACGCTGGCCGTTCGAACAGGTCCCGATCGAAAAGTATCCGCTGCTGCTGTTCTTCCACCCGCTGACGATTTACCGGTATCAGGTCATCAAGCAGGCGGATGTCGTTCTTGCCATGCTGCTCCTGCCGCACGAATTTCCTCCGGATCTCAAGCGCCGCAATTTCGAATACTACGACGCCTTGACGACGGGCGACTCGTCCCTCTCGCCCAGCATTCAAACCATCCTGGCTGCCGAAATCGGCGACATGAGCAAAGCCGAGGAGTACGCCTATGTGGCCACCTTGATGGATCTGGGCGACGTCGCCGGCAACCTCAAGGACGGGTGTCACATCGCCGCGATGGGAGGCGTCTGGATGCTCCTCGTGTACGGGTTCGCAGGCTTGCGCGACTACGGCGGCCGACTGCGATTCAACCCGCGCGTGCCGGCCGGGTTCGAACGGCTCCGCTTTCATCTCATCGTCGGCGATCGGCTTCTGGAGGTCCTCATGGAACCTTCGGCCTCGACCTATCACCTGCATCGGGGAGAGGAGTTGGTCATGTGGCATGAGGACAAAGAAGTCCGTTTGTCGTCCGAAACGCCCTCGGTCACCCAGCCGAACGGGTTTCTCTGGGAGCCTCGGCCCTCGTCCGGCGGAGAGAAGGCCGCGTGAAACCGCCGACGGGATGGATGCGATTCACGGCGGCGCTCTTCGATATGGACGGCGTCCTCACGCGCACCGCAAGTCTGCACGCCGCGGCATGGAAGCGGCTGTTCGACGACGTCTTGCGACGCCACGCGGACGGCGGGACCTTCCGACCCTTCGACGAGCAGGAGGATTACCGCCGCTACGTTGACGGGAAGCTGCGGGAGGACGGGGTGAGGTCGTTCCTGGAATCTCGCGGCATCCGCTTGCCGCTTGGCGGGAATCAGGGCGGTGAGGAAGAGACGATCGCGGCACTGGCCAAGAAAAAAGATGGGTACTTTTCCGCTTTGATTCATGAACAGGGCGTGGAGGTGTACGAGGACGGAGTCGTGTTTCTTCGAACCGTCCGCGCCTGGGGATTCAAAACCGCGGTGGTTTCCGCGAGCCGTCATTGTCGCGAGGTGCTCGGTTCCGTGGACCTGCTCTCCGCCTTCGACGCGGTCGTGGACGGCGAAGAAATTCGTCGATTGCATCTTCCTGGAAAGCCGGACCCGGCCGCGTTTCTCGAAGCCGCGAAGCGGCTCGACAGGGCCCCGGCCGAGTGCATCGTCCTGGAAGATGCGCTCGCGGGTGTCGAGGCCGGATGCCGCGGACGTTTCGGTCTCGTCATCGGCGTGGATCGGGTTGGACAAAGCGCCGCCTTGTGTGCGAGAGGGGCGCATGTCGTTGTCTCCGATCTCCGGCAGTTGTTGCGCGACGGATCTCCGAAGGCGGCCGCGTGAGTCCTCCTCCTCGCGGGCTCGAACCGCGCGCTTGGTATGATGAAGGGGTCAAGGTCCTGTGTCGTCATGCGAAAATGTGTCTCGGTCGAAGCGTTCTCGGCCTTACGCTGGTCTTGTCAGGCTGCGGCCTGATGTTCGTCGGGGACCCGGTCCAGGAGATCAAGCTGGACGAGCAAGACGATGCGCAGAAGAATCTCGAGGCCATCCGGAGGATGGTTCGCGAGCCCCTGCACCGAACCGGTCCGCCGGGCATCACTCCGTCCCTGTCCCAAGATTCGAACGCCGTCGTCGATTCGAACCCCGGTGTGCGCGACAGGTCCTCGGGTTTGGGAGCGGCCTCTATTCCCCTCGTCCCGTCACCAGGGCCCTCGCACCCGACGACGGAAGCACCGGCCAAGCTTCCCTGGGTTCCCTCGCCGCCTGCTCGTCCTTCCCTGCCCGATCGGTTTGTGCCTGCCTATACGGTTCCCGCCCCTGTGGGGCCGGACTATTCCGGACCGATCCGCTGCATGCCGGACGGAATGGGAGGGCAGCGATGCAGGGGAGGCTGAGCGAAGTCGAGCATCAGACGGCGCGTCGAGCAAGGCTTTGCGAAGCCGCGCACCGTGGTCATCTCGGTCCTGCAACAGGTTGAATGGTGTCCGCTGCGGGATCCTGCGGGACGGCGGATGTATCAGAGCAGGGATTGGGGACCCGATGTTGCTGCGAGAGCGGCGAACAACCTTGTCAACTTGTTGACTCTCGCCAGATACGCGCTTACGTCGTGGTCTCCGCACCGCTGCCCGGGCACCAACCGAAAGCGCCGCGCCGCGTAGGCCTGACCGGCTGCGGCACCACAGAGATGAATCACGGCGGCAAGATTCTGCTTCTCGAGTCGCGTCGCCGTTCGCCCCCGGATCGCACGAGTCACTTCGCGGTCGAGCAGGGCCGAGGTCATTTCGATGGCGTGGCTCGGGACGATGCGCGTGTAGAGGCTGTTGAACCAGCATGACTTGACATCGTGCCAGGGGCCCTCCGTGACCACCCGATGATCGTGGATGCAGTAGCGCTTCGCTTGCTGGAATGTTCCGTCGGTCATTTGAAACATGCCGACCGCGCTTGATGCCGGTTGATAGACCTCGAATGGATTCCATGTGACTTGCCAGCGCCAATAGGTGCGTGCCACCGGATTCCCCCCGCCTTCACTCTGTGCCAGCGCCGCCAAGAATTCGGGAGAGATCACGGCGGTGGAATGTTCCTCGAACAACGCACCATACTGCTTCCATGTGGCCGCCGGGGTCTTATCGAAGGAGTTTTCCACCGGAAAGAGCAGCTCGGAGGGCTTCATGGCTGCATGGTAGACCCAATTCGCCGTGAGCCAGAGCAGCACGCCGAGCAGTCCGCCGACGAGCACTCGGATCAGTGGCGGCGAGATCCAGACCGCGCGGAGGAAGTGCCGGAACTCGCGCCAGCGTTCCCGCAGAAATCGACGGGCTGATTTGAGGCGACGGCGCCTCCTACGGGACGATCGAGTGCAGCGACGGTTGCGACGGTGCGCCATGAGCGAAGAGTAGCAGAAAAGGATGGACGGGTCGCGCGATGGACCGCCCGACATTGTTGACACCCGGAGCCATACAAACGTAGCCTGTCGGCAGTCAGAGGGCCATCGTCCCGGTCGTAGCGGTCCCGTTCGATCGGCGGACGAGACCAAGGAGCGAGAACATGCGCGCGATTCTGTGTGCGTCGTTCGGCTTCGTCATCGTGTCACTAGCCGGCGGCTGCGTTGGCCAACCGCCGCTTCCCGAGCAGTCGCGCACGGGAAGGGTCGTCGAAGTGACCATCGGGGAATCGGTGACTCCGACTGAGGTCACCGCCAAACCAGGGGATGAAATCCGATGGACGAACACGGGCACCGATCCGGTGGTTATCTCGTTCATGGGCGCGCTTGACGAGCATGTCTCGTGTCAGAAGGGGTTTGCATCCGCCGGTCTAGGTTCTTTGTTTCAAGGGGTCTCGTCGCAGTTCGAATCCCTTGTCGTCGCCACGGTTCACGGAGGTCAACACGTCAGTCTGTGTTTTGCCGACGCCGGGACCTATCCCTACAGTCTAAAGAAAGAAAAAAAAGACGCGAGGAACGCGCCGGGACTCTCAGGGCGGGTCATCATCGAATAGCGGGGTCCCGACCGTCGACCGCGTGACGTCAACGTCCGTGACGACCGCCCCCTCCATGCCCGCCGCTCCCGTGCGCTCCGCCGAAATGGCCTCCTCCCCCGAACTGGCGGGGGAGGACGGGGGCATGGTGCGGGACGACGGAAGGCATTCGGGCCG
The DNA here is from genome assembly GCA_035760745.1 of Nitrospira sp. Classification (GTDB taxonomy): domain Bacteria; phylum Nitrospirota; class Nitrospiria; order Nitrospirales; family Nitrospiraceae; genus Nitrospira_C. Next base: position 17,498 of record DASTSI010000223.1, read on the forward strand.
TCTGAGAGCCAGATTGAGTGGCCTGCGGAGGACTGATGTGTGGTACGCGAGGCCAGGTCGTCGGTTGCTGCCCTGAGACGGCGGCAGCGGAGCGCAGCGCGTCCGCATGGACGGCGGCATTGGCCGACCCGGGCAACAGGTTTTGACGCGGCACGGCGGCCGGCCCTCGCAAGGAATCGGCATGGACCTGGGCGTTGGCCGATCCCGGAAGCAGCACCAATGGTCCCCTCGTATTGATTGATGAAGGCGGCGGGACCAGCAGGGACGGGCGAGTCGGCGCAGTCTGTGGGGCCCCGGGTGGCGGAGGCTGGAGGGAGCCCGATTGCGCTGTGACGATGTTCTGAGCGATCGGAATATGGTGGCTTCTGGGATAGAAATGCTGGGCTTGGAGCAGTAAGCCGTACACGCGTTGCACGCCCATCGAGGGGTACGGATAGCCAACCGGCCCGGCGTAGACCCAATCCGTCCAAGCCTGCGAGACCAAGTTGTTCGCCTGCACGTGATCCAGCAGATCCTGTCGCTGCTGGTTCATCGCCTGGATCTCGTCCGGCGACACTGCGTCGGCCAAGGCTCGATTGGCCGCCTCCAGTTGTTGGCGCAATTGATCGGTTTCCGCTCTGAGGGCGACCAACTCGCCTTTCGCGCTTTCGTTCTCACGAAGCGCCGTGATCGCTCGCGTCACCTCCTCCGGATCCACTTGTGCCGTGAGGTCGGCGCGAATGACGACCGTTTCTCCCTCGAGCCTCGTTGTGATCCTCTGGTCGAGGACACTCACGATCCCCGCGGTATATGTTCGGATCTCGTCTCGGGTGACATCGAGATTCTTCACCTCGGTGACGCTTTCGAGATATGTCGCGACTTGTTCGAGCGCATCCCGCTTCGCAGCGTCGACCGCCAGGCGAACCGCATCGTGCCTCGTGTCGTGGTCGCCCATCCGATATTCGCCGCTCGCGTCCACGACTCGAGTATTCGGCGAGGGAGGCGTGTGTTGAGATGGAGCGGCTGCGGAGGAGGAGCCGAGATCCAAAGGCACGATCCGGTCCTGATACTGTTCCGGAGCGGACCAGGGATCGGTGGTGAAGGTTTGCGTGCCGGAGTCGTCGATATAGGTGTAGATCTGCGACGAAGCGTAACCCGGAGCGGTTGAGAAGAGCGCTACACAGACCAGCCCGCAGAACAACATCGGTGAGGGAAGTGCTCCACGACGGCCCATCGCTGGCCCCCGTAAGTGGTTCCCTACTTTACCACATGGAGCTCTTATTCCCGTTTCGGAGCATTGGCTAGTTGAATACACGTATTTGAACGAAACCAAGGATTTGTCTGTTGCGCGTTGTCCCGGTTCTTCCTACAATCTCCCGTGGAGGATCACGATGACCGAACAGTCAGGCAAGGTTCCCGGCGCGCTCCGGCAGTTGCGTGCGTCCCTCTGTGCGATGGTTCTTCTTGTCGCCGTCGGAGGCTGTGACTTGCTGCCGGGCCATTGGCGTCCGGGATGGAATGAGCCATGGCCGGAAGGCAAGCCGGTGCCGGACACAGCCGGCTCGTGGAAGCTCACGGATTTGGAACGACAAGACGGACGGTTTATCGCGCTGGCCATTTCAGGCGGTGGCAGCCGTGCCGCCAACTTCGGCGCGGCCGTCATGCTTGAGTTGCAAGGGCGCGGGCTGCTCGATCAGGTGGATGTCATTTCGGGCGTCTCCGGAGGAACCTTGCCGGCCGTGTACTATGGCCTCGGCGACAAAGCCGGATCATTCACGGAGGCTGCGGTCCGTGACGCCCTCGGATATGACTTTCAAAGCAGCTGGATCCGGCGATGGTTCTTGCCTCAGAACATCGTCCGGTACTGGCTTTCGGACTTCACCCGTTCCGACATCATGGTGCAAGTGTTCAACAACCGCCTCTACCATAAGGCGACGTTTGCCGAATTGAGACCGCATCCGAAAATTTTGCTCAATGCCACCGTGCATAACGACCACACCCGATTCACCTTTACCGACGATCGCTTCGCCTTGCTGCACTCGGTCCTCGCGAACTATCGCGTGGCCAATGCCGTCAACGCCTCCTCGGCGTTTCCCGGGGCCTTTCAGGATGTCACGCTGCAGCACTATATCGAACCGCCCCAGTACGTCCATTTGTACGACGGAGGGCCGATCGACAATCTCGGCGTTCAGGCGCTCGCCGAGTTTCTGAACCGCAACATTCTCGGCACGTCTCTCGATCGTCTGTTTCCGAAGGGCTGTCTCGTCGTCGTGATCGACGCGACCCCGGCCAGCGAGCACCCGGAACTGGACGGACGGGAATCCAGCCGGCGTTTGATCGATTTTTTCGTGGACACGAACGCACTCGATGCCATGGACGCGATGTTGATGGAATCACGCCGGTCTCTCCTGACCCGCCTGGGGATTCCGGTCGAGCAGCATGATCAGCACGTGCGAGGCCGCCTTCCGGTGAACGACCTGCGGCAGTGCGGTTGCGAGGTGCGGCACGTCTCGCTGCGCCATCTGATGTATGTCAGTGATTCGGACGAAGAACAGGGCCTGGCCGAGCGAGTCACGCGGATCAAGACGAAGTTCTGGATCGACAAGGAAGAACAGGACGACCTCTTCCAGGCGGCCAAAATCATCATGAAACGGCTCGACGACGCAAAGCTCCTGTCGGAGGAGTCATCGAAGCTGCAATGCCAGGCGCCCCCCTCTCACCTTTGACCCCTTACCGGGCGCGTGTTACACTGTGGCCTCGTACGAGCTACATTCCAGATGGCGCGCTCCCGCACCCCCTTTCGCGGCTCCTGCGCCCACTGATTCCCACGTTGCTCTTACGATTCAGCGGCGAACTGAGCAGGAACGATCTCGCCGACGAACGATGAAAGGAGCGCTCGATTCACATGTCGAATGTCTGGAAACGAGATAGCGGGAAAAAGAGAAAGAGCCGGCCGACGTACAAGATCCGCTGGGAACTGATGGGACTGTCGAAGCCCGGTGAAACGGATTCCCCCGCTTCCATGGAGGCTATCAGAAAACAGGTCTCGCTCCTGGCCAGCCAGGGGCTGTGTGAAAGGACGAGCACGCCGTCCGCCGAACCCCGGCGTGCCTCGGCCAAAGGAGGACGCCATCGGACGAGCAGGTAAAACCACGCTGGCGAAGCGCGATCGCGAAAAGGCCTTGCAGTTGCAGCGCAAAGAAAAGGAAGCGAAGCGCGCGCTCCGCAAGGCCGAAAAGGCGGCGCGAGGTCCGCATCCCGAAGGTGAAGATCCGGATTTGGCGGGACTTCGCTGGGGGCCGCAACCGCCTCTGTACGATTAATCGGCCAGACCGAGAGAATGGGGCTCAAGGCCTCCTGCTGCCGCCAGCAGGAGGCCTTTGTGTTTGTCGGCGATGTCCCGCCTGAGCAGCAGCGGATCCCGATGTTGAGAGTGCTTCCCCGCCGGTATTGGCTTCGCCTGAGGCGGCCTTTCTGCGTCGTTGGTAGGATGATGGCCCTGAAAATCCCTCCCATGGCGCTCATGTGCCTGATGGCCGGGGTGATGTGGATCGCCGCCCGCCTCTTGCCGGATCTTGAGTTCGCGGTTCCTGCCCGGACGGTCCTTGCATTCGCCGTCGCGCTGGTCGCTCTTGGCATCGTGCTGTGGGCGGTGATGCAGTTCAGGCGCGCCAGCACGACCGTCAATCCCATGAAGCCGCATGCGTCGTCATCCTTCGTGACGACCGGGGTATATGCCTATAGCCGGAACCCCATGTATCTGGGGTTTCTCCTCGCCTTGCTCGCTTGGGCGATTTACCTTTCGAACATCGCGGCCTTTCTGATCCTTCCAGGTTTCGTGTTGTTTCTCAATAGGTTCCAAATCGAGCCGGAGGAAGCGGCGCTGACCGCATTGTTTCCGCGTGAATTTCCCGAATATAAACACCGCGTGCGGCGCTGGATTTGACCAAGGTGCGCCATGGTTCCCGGCCGCTTGGGACCATCGCCGGTGCCGTGTCTTTTCACGCGGCTTCCCGGGGTTTTCCCCGCGCTAGACCAGGCCGATCACCAGGGCTCAGCTGCGAGTCGGTTCGCTATCGTGGTCCTTATTCCATTCAGGAGGGCCTCCATGCCGACGTACGAATATAGATGCTTGGACTGCGGAAACCTGGCGACGCTGTGGTTGAGCATGCGGGATCGCGAGAGCGGCTCCGTCTCGTGTCCGAGGTGCGGGAGCAAGCGGATGGAACAATTGATCGCGGCCGTGACGGCCAAAACCAGCCGAAAGAGCTGAACCGTCGACCATGAGGGTATCCTGCGCCGCGATGCTCTGCCTGGTCCTCGGCGGCTGCGTCTCTACCGGAACTTCGACCCTGGCCGACGATCGGACCATCGCCAAAATTCAAGTCGGAAAAACGACCAAGAATGAAGTCTCGAATATCCTGGGAGATCCCGATGGGCGGCACCTCGTCGAGATCGCGAACACCACCAGGCAATGGTGGACGTACAGCTACGCCAAGGCCGAGATCAATCCGATCGACTATCTCCTTCTCTATGGGTTCTTCTATAACGGCATCGGCACCTATGACACCCGGTACGATGTCGACGTGTTCTTCGATGACCGCGATGTGGTGACGAGTCTGTCGAGAATGAAGACGGAGTACGATTTGGGGCGGCCGTTTACTCGGGCACAGGTGTCCAGCATAACGGAGCGGACCATCGGATTTCCGGAGCCGGGCAAGCGGCCGATTCACTTCGAAGGAAGGCTGGACTACCGCGACTAGGCCCTCCCTCGCGCAGGCTGTGCAAGGGGGGAGCCACCAAGCCGCACTGCGATATGGCGAGGTCGTCGATCGATTTCATTGAAGCGGCCTCTGATCCTCCTGATTTCTGAAGACAAATGTCCAGGCAGAGGGCCCTGTGGGACGCGGCGGCGCCCGATGCACGCTGTGCCGTCTGGGAGTACAATCGTCTAATATCAACGGTCATCGCACGGAGGTGAACCGATGACTCCGCAATCGGGGCTTCAAGGTTGGTTCGACGGTGTGGGTGTTGTGCTGATCATCCTGATGATCATTGTGGCCTTCGCCACTTTCCTCGGGCTCGTCGTCCGCTCCATCTTTGGGACCGGCCGCGATGCGACCGGGGTGGCGGCCATCGACACAACGAGGCATGAGTCCCATCTTCGCCACGCTGCGTGATGGACGGAGAAGACGTGGCACTCTTAGTCACGGGGCGATCGCTGAGAGTCGGGTTGGAATGGCGCTGAACGGGTTGAGCCGACGAATCCTCACGCTGGGTCTCTTGCTTCTCGCCTTGTTCTGCTCGGGTTGTGTGGCATTGGCGGTCGGCGCGGCAGGCGGAGTGGCCGGGGCCGTCTATGTCATGGGCAAGTTGAAGGATGAGCTCGAGTACCCCGTGAGCGCGGTCCACGACGCGGTTGTGGCCGCGATGAAGGATCTCCAATTGACGGTGTCGGAAGACAAGGCAGACCGCCTGTCCGCACACCTGGAATCCGAGTTTGCGGACGGCGCCCATGTCTGGATCACGATCGAATCGCTCTCGGATTCCAGGAGCCGCATCACGATCCGGGTCGGCGTGATGGGCGATGAAGTCCGGTCACGGAAAATCGACGAGACGATTCGAAAACATCTTCCGCCGCCCCCGGCGAGCGGCGGATGACGGAGTTGCCGCGAGCCGGTCGCCCCCGAGGCCCTGCTGCGCCGGAGGCGACACATCGCCGGTTCCCGCTGTTAGGATTTCGGTTGATCCACCTTGAGAATTTTGAGGGAGATCTTCAACGGTTTTCCGGCCAAGGGATGGTTGTAATCCAAGACCGCGGTGCTCTCAGATAGCTCGGTGACGGTGGCCGGGCTGTTGGTGCGATCCTTCACTACGTCCCCTGACTTAGCGTCCGCGGGTAACTGCGCTCGGGCTATCGTTTTCCTTTTTTGAGGATCATAGGGGCCGAACCCTTCCTCGGGGGGCAGTTCGATTTCCTTCTCCTCACCGCTTTTCATGCCATTGACTTCCCGCTCCAACGCCGGCAGCACCTGATGCTGACCTTGGATAAATTGCCCCACGTCCTTCGCCTCGAATCCTTCGCCCGGGACGCTAATGCGGTAGAGCATCGTCACCTGGGACCCGTCCGTGATCCGCGGCGAATCTGGCGAATCCTCGGCACGGCTTGATTGCGCCCACGGAATAATGAGGATCGCCGCCGCGACGGCTGCGGCAACGAGGTACGCCCGTTTCACTCGGTTCATGGTTCCCTCCATGGTTGGCGTGATCATTGTCCCTGGTACCTGGCTCAGCGCCGCTGCGCTTCGCTTATTGATCGTCACGCGGAATCGATTCCGGCGGCGGAACCTGTCCCGACGACTTCAAGATACCGGTGATGCGGTCGTCGAGGTCGATCTCGATGCTCACTCGGTCGCCTTTGGCGATTTCCTGCCGCTTCAGAAGTTCGGGATCGGCAAGCGGAAGAGTCCAATGTTCTCCTTCCTTGGTTCTGAACGTCACGGTCGGCTTGGTCGTATCGACGCCGATGATCGTGCTGCCGTTGAACGTGGTGGCCGCGTCCACGGTCAGCGCCAGTCCGCCGATCAGGCCGATCTGTGAGAGCAGTGAAACCGCCATGCTAATCTTGAATCTCGCCATCGTGGCACCTCCGAATACATGAAAGGGTGAGCAATGTCATGGAGCGCGCGCAAAGCCTTTGCCACGCCTGGGCAAATACAACCTGGCGATAAACAGGGGATCGTCGGCCCCGACGATCCTGGGATGGCAGGCGGGGAGCAATTTGTCCGCGACGATCAGACATTCTGTCTCGCCCGCGTGGCGTCCGGTACAGAGATGTGACGGCTGGCTGCCATTCCGGATCGCACGGAGTCGCCGCAGATCCGCCCCCATGCCGTCGCCGGAGGCGCAAGTGAATAGGCTCACGACTTGAGCCAGCCCCTCACATGCGGAGGCAAACCGAGGTTCGTCCGGAGGCAACACCGCTTTGCACCCAGATCGTCCGTCACCGAACGAGCCTGCGTCCCAGAGGGCGATCCGCGTTCTAGGGAATCACTGGGTTCATAAAGGCGCGGGGACGCGCAATCATGGGGGTCCACCGTTAGCTGGTACAAGGAGGATTTATGACGACCCAAATCAGCATTCAGGATCCGGCCAGAGCCAAGGAATTTTTCGAAGCCAAGATCGCGTTCACCACCGGTCCCGTGGAACTGGAGCGGATGATGAAGAACAAGGAGGTCAACGTCGTCGATGTGCGGGCGGCGGAGGATTATGCCGAGGGGCATATCCCTGGGGCGGTGAACCTGCCGAAAGATCAATGGCAGACGCTGAAGGGCTTGCGAAAGGACAAGACCAACGTCCTCTATTGCTATTCGCTCGTG